>PLGF01000141.1 GCA_003138485.1 Verrucomicrobiales bacterium
TGGTGGAGCCGACAGGAATCGAACCTGCGACCTTCTCATTGCGAACGAGACGCTCTACCAACTGAGCTACGACCCCATCCAGTTCAAGACAAGACACTTACAGAGCATTTGGTGATGCTCGTTTTTTTGCATCCACGCAACGCTTCCACGCGCTTTAATGGAATGCACGAATGAAATGCACTCGCACGGCGGTGGATTTGTCCGCGTGTCTGAAAATCCATGCCGGGATTCTTCAGGCGGCATTTACTATGCCCCCTTCCGGGCCAATGGCAAGGAGATTTCCCGCAGTTTGCGGACAACTGACCGCACGATTGCGAAACGATTTTTCTCACCACGGAACGCGAAGATCACGATGCTCTGGACAAGCTCTTAGCCAAAAACGTCCGCCGCGCCGGTCGATGCGGGGAGAAAGCGTCCGCCGGCGAAGAAATTCTCCGCTTGGCTGCCGTTCCAGCGGCGCAGGCGGAAGAGCTGGGCGAACAGGAACGCCGGCGCCTCCCGGCCCGGGCCGCCGACTAATTCGGCCCCGCGCCGCGAATTGTCCTGCATCCACGCCGGCAGCAGCAGATGATACGGGTTGCGCCGGACTTCGCCCGCGTGGAAAGAAGTCGCCGCGACCAAGTCGGCCACGTGCCGGGGCGTGTATTCGACCAGCAAATTGGGCGAAGTCATCTGGCCCCAGAACTCGGTTTCAACCAGATAACAAGGTCCGGCCTCCGCCGCCCGCAGGGCATCCATCACCAGCCAATGCACGCCGATGTGCGTGCCGTGCCAATCCAATTCATGCGGGAAAAAAACCGCTTTGGGCCGGTGCTTCTTGAGGAGGGCGGCGGCAACCGCGACCTTTTCCGACCACTCCTGAGGGGCCGTGGAGCGAGTGACTGGGCGCACCGGGTCCAGGCCGCCAGGGGCGGTGAGTTCGAGGCCGAAGCCGAGATAACGGCAGGCGCTCTGCAATTCCCGCCAGCGCGCTTCTTTGCGTTCCGCCAGACTGCCAAGCGTGACGGCAATGTCGATCACGCGCCATCGGCTCTCTTCCGACAATCGCAGCGCCAGGCCGCCGCCGATGGTTTCGTCGTCCGGGTGCGGCGCGAAGAACAGGGCCACCGGGGCGTCCGGGGAGGGGAGGGGACGCGGGGCGGGCTGGAATCCACCCAGCGGCAGGGACCTGCCCTCGGTGACGACGCGGGAGAGTTCGGAGACCAGATTCAAATAAGGGTTCACGGGTGGGCGAACTTCCTGAGTGAAATTGCTTTCAGGTTTCATGGGCCAGATCGACTGTGTCATTGAGCCAGCCTTTGGGCGCGGGGGCAAGAGCGGTTTTTATTGAACTTTGCGCCGTGAACCTTAGATTGGGAATCATGCTGTTCGATTTGTCAGAAGAAACGGCCGTCGTGATAGGCGGCACCGGGGTGCTGGGGGGAAAGCTGGCCGAGGGCCTGGCGGAGGCCGGGGCCAGGGTCGCCGTGGTCGGCCGCAACGCCGGACGCGGAGAAGCCTGCGTCCAGCGCATCGTCAAGGCGGGCGGGCAGGCCCGGTTCTTCCCGGCGGACGCCATATCGCGGCCCAGCCTGCGGCAGGCGGCCGGGCAAATTGAGGCGGCTTTTGGCGCGGTCACCGTGCTGGTCAACGCCGCGGGCGGAAATGACTCCAAAGTGACGCTGACGGACGGCTTGAAGTTCGAGCAGATCGCGTTGGAGGATTGGCGGGCGAATTTCGACCTGAACCTCGTGGGGGGCATCCTCCTGCCCTGCCAGGAATTCGGGCCGCCCATGGTGGCGCGCGGCAAAGGCAGCATCATCAACATCGCCAGCGTTTCCGCCCACGTTCCTCTCTCCCGCGTGGCGGCCTATTCCGCCGCCAAGGCGGCCCTGCTGAATCTGTCGCAATTCCTGGCCCGCGAATGGGCACCCCGCAACGTTCGTGTCAACACAATCACCCCCGGCTTCTTCCCCGCCGAGCAAAACCGCCGGCTCCTTTTCCTTGAAGACGGCGCCCCCGCGCCGCGGGCCAAGAGCATCCTGGCGCATACGCCCATGGGCCGCTTCGGACAGCCGGAGGAATTGGCGGGCGCGGCGGTCTTCCTGGCCAGCGCCAAAGCCAGCGGCTTCGTCACCGGCGCCGATTTGCGGGTGGACGGCGGCTATCTGGCGCAGACGATTTAGCGAGGCGCACGAAGGTTCGTTGAATGCAACTCTCTGGAATTCATCACGTCGCGATCATTTGCTCCGACTATGCCCGCTCGAAGCGATTCTATACTGAGGTTCTCGGTTTGACTGTGATCGCGGAAGCCTTCCGCGCGGCCCGCCAATCGCACAAGCTCGACCTGGCGGCGCCGGGTGGAGCGCGGATCGAGCTTTTTTCCTTTCCCGGTTCCCCCAGCCGGCTGTCCTATCCCGAAGCCCTGGGCCTCAGGCATCTGGCCTTCGCGGTGACCGACCTCGACGCTTGCGTGACCGAGCTTGAGGGCAAAGGCGTGAAAGTGGAGGCTGTGCGCCTGGACGAAGTAGCCAATAGACGCTTCACTTTCTTCGCTGATCCGGACGATCTGCCAATCGAGCTTTATGAGGCGCAAGGGAACTCATCCATTCATAGAACGGGGCTCGATCCACAAGCTTGTCGATTGGGAATTCTAGGGTCGGGCAAAGGTTCCAATGCCGCGGCCATCGCCGATGCCTGCGCGGCCGGAACCATTCCAGCCCGCGTCGCGGTGGTCATCAGCGACGTGGCGGGCGCCGGAATTCTCGAACAGGCGCGCGCGCGGGGGTTGGCGGCGCTGCATGTTGCGCCGGGCAAATTCCGGACGAGATTTGACGGGGTGGCGGAGGCTGCGTGCCTCAAGGCGTTGCGCGACGCGGAGGTGGACTTGGTGGTTCTGGCGGGATTCATGCGGATACTGAAAGGGGAGTTCCTGCGCGCCTACGCGGGCAAAGTGGTCAACATTCACCCGGCGCTCCTGCCGGCGTTTCCGGGTCTGGAAGCCTGGAAACAAGCCCTGGATTACGGCGTCAAGATGACCGGAGTGACCATCCATTTCGTAGATGAGGGGATCGACACCGGCCCCATTATCGCCCAGGAAACGGCGCCGGTTCTGCCCGGCGACACCTCGGAAACGCTCCATGCGCGCCTCCAGGAAATCGAGCGCAAGCTCTATCCGGCCGTCATCGGCGCGCTGGCGCGAGGGGAGATTCGGGTGGAAGGACGCCGCGCGATCTGGCAAAATCACGGCCCTCAGCGCGCATGAGGACAAAAAAGAAAAAGTTGGCTTTGCCGCGCCGACAGTGGAAAATCTCCCCGGTCACGCGGGTCAAACATTCCGCCAAGACGTATTCGCGTCCGCGGGTCAAACGAGACACAGGACACTATGAGCCATAAAGAGATATTAAAACTAGGGCTGCCCAAGGGCAGTTTGCAGGAAGGCGCCATCGCCAAAATGGCCAAGGCCGGCTATCATATCCAGGTCAGCAGCCGCTCCTACGTGCCGTATGTGGATGACGATCATCTCATGATCCGCCTCATCCGCGCCCAGGAAATCAGCCGCTATGTCGAGCACGGTTACCTGGACTGCGGCCTGACGGGCCACGATTGGATTGTGGAGAACGGATCGAAGGTTCACGAAGTGGGCGAGTTTATATTCAGCAAGGCGACCAGCCAGCCGGCCCGGTGGGTCCTGGCCGTGCCGGAGAACTCCCCCATCCGTTCCCCCAAGGACCTCAACGGAAAGCGCATCGCAACCGAAGTGGTCCATATCACCAGGCGCTACCTCCGCCAGCACGGCGTGAAGGCGGAGGTGGAATTTTCCTGGGGCGCCACGGAGGTCAAGGCCCATGAATTGGTGGATGCCATCGTCGAAATCACCGAGACCGGGTCGTCGCTGCGGGCCAACAACCTGCGAATCGTCGATACCCTGCTGGTTTCAACGCCGCGGCTGATCGTCAACCACGCCGCGTGGAAGGACGCCTGGAAACGCCAGAAGATCGAAACGCTCGCCATGCTCCTGCGGGGCGCGCTGGAGGCGGAAAGCAAGGTGGGCCTGAAAATGAACCTCCAACAGAAGGACCTGGCCCGCTTGTTGCAAAGCCTGCCGGCCTTGCGCAACCCGACGGTGAGCAGTTTGAGCCAGCCCGGCTGGGTGGCGGTGGAGACAATCATTGACGAGAAGGTGGTGCGGGAGTTGATACCGCAACTTAAAGCGGCCGGGGCCGAAGGAATTATTGAATATCCTTTGAATAAAGTGGTATATTAACGCCGCGTAATTGAACAAATCATTATGGGATCACTAAAGAAACGTCGCAAAAGCAAAATTAACAAACATAAACGGCGCAAAAAGCTCCGCGCCAACCGCCACAAGAAACGCACCTGGCAGAAGTAGTCAGCCGGGCTTGGGAGGCGCGAGGCGCTCAGGCGCCCCCTCCCAGGCGGATTCTGGTGTTTTTTGCCGCCGACGCACCCATGAACGCATTTCATTTCATTCTGGCGCTCGGTTTGGGCGGCGTTCTGCTCTCCGGTTGTTCGACCGCGGCTCCGTCCGCGCCACCGGCGCGCGCCTCGCGGGAGGCTGCCGCCGAGGACGCGGTCCGGCAACGAGCGGATGAAATTGCCGTGCCGAAGGGCAATCCGGAGGCCTTTGCGCGCTATGCCGCCGGGGTCAGTTACGAGTTGAACGATGAGGAGGCGCAAGCGGTCCAGCAGTTCGACTCCTCCGCCTTGGCCGATCCGGCCAACGAGGATTTGGTGGAAGACCTGACCCGGCGGTTCCTTCACGACAAACAGACTGACAAGGCGCTGGCGCTGCTCTCCAAATCCGCCCGCCGGCCCGAAGCCTCGGCGAAAATCGTGAGTTGGCTGGCGCGCGCGCAGTTGCAAGCCGGTCTGACCAATCAGGCGCTGGCCACCGCCAAGCTCGCCATCCAGCGCCAGGCCAACCTGCTTGACGGCTATGAATGTCAATTCGAAATCCTCTTCCAGGGCCGCCAGCGGGCCGAGGCCCTGAAGACCCTCCGGCGGGCCGCCGCTGAAATCCGCGCCGAACCCTTCGCATTGGAGGCCCTGGCCCGCCTCCACATCGAGTACCTGAAAGAGCAGCCCAACGACACCCAGGCCAAGGCCGGGGCGGTCGCCGTCCTGGACCGGGCCGCCCTGATCAAGTTCACCGATGTCCAACTCTGGCAGCGTCTGGCCGATGACTACAACCGCCTTGACCAGCCGGGAAAAGCGGTGGGCATCTACGTGCAACTTCTCTCAGAATTCCCGGAAGCCTCGCAATTCCGCGACATCCTCCATGAGAATCTGGCGGCCATTTATTACGATGCCGCGGACAGGACCAACGCCATCAAACAACTCCAAGCCCTCGTCCACGACAATCCGACCCGTTATCCGAGGGCCTGGCTGGTGCTGGGGGAGATGGCTTACCAGGACAACAAGCCGGGCGAAGCCGCCGAAGACTTTGGGAACGCCCTCCACTGGGACCCCTCCATCGAACAGGCCTATTACGACCTGGCCCTGGCCCAACTGGCCTTGAACAAATCAACCGAAGCGTTTGAAACCCTGCACCTGGCCATGCAGCGGTTTGGCAACGCGTTCTCCTGCGAGTTTTACACCGCCGTGGCTTACGTCCGTGTCAAGAACTATGCCGAGGCCATCCGGCACTTCAAGGAAGCCGAAGTCATCGGCCAGCCCGCAAAGCTGGACTACTGGTTTTATTTCCAATTCGGCGCCGCCTGCGAGCGCGGCCAGCAATTCGCCTCCGCCGAGCAGTACCTGCAAAAGTGCATCGACCTGTCGCCCGGTTTCAGCGAAGCTCTCAATTATCTGGGCTACATGCTGGCCGATCGCGGCGAGCAATTGCCGCGCGCGCGCGCCTTGATCGAGAAGGCGGTCAAGCTCGATCCCAAGAACGGCGCTTATTTGGACAGCCTGGGCTGGGTGCTCTTCAAGCTCAACCAGCCGGAGCAGGCCCTGCCCTTGCTCCTCAAGGCCGAGCAATACACCCCGGAAGCCGACCCCACCATCCTGGACCACCTGGGCGAGGTTTACGCGGCCCTGCACCAGACCGGCAAAGCCGTCGAAGCCTGGAAAAAGTCCCTTTCCATCGAGGCCAACGACGATGTCAAGCGCAAGCTGGACCGTTACTCCGGCGGCAGTTGAAGAAGGCCGTGCGTTTCTCCAAACATTACACCTTGTCCGAAGCGCGCGCCCTGCTGCCCAGCATCCGCCAATGGCTGGAGCAATTGGCCTCCTGCCAGGCGCGCCTCCGCGCCCTTGACCAGGGCGTCGGTCTGGCCGCCGCCGCTGGCTGCGATTCCGGCGGCGCGGCTGTCAATGAATTGGCGCGCGCCATGGGCGAATTCAAGGAACTTCTCCTCCAATTCCATCGCCGCGACATCCAGATCAAGGACGTGGCCCGCGGGTTGATCGACTTCCCCTCCGTGCGCGAGGGCCGCGAGGTCTTCCTCTGCTGGGAGAAAGACGAGGAGGACATCGAATTCTGGCACGACCTCGAATCCGGTTACGCTGGCCGCGAACGGCTCTGAGCGGGCCCCGACGGCGATTGACTTTTCCAGGGGACGCTCGCAGTTACACTGCTGAAATTCCAAGTTTTTAGAGCGCCTGCCGCGCGGTCAGTATCGGAATGCCATCGAAGGATTCCATCGAGAGCAGATCGTTGTCGCCGGTGACGATTGCATTGGCAAATGCGCCCGCCGCGCAGGCAAGCACATGAATGTCATCAGGGTCGCGCAATGCGGCGGGCACAGGGATGGCGGGACTCTCCACGATCAGCGCCGCTGCTCGAAAACGTGCGATGATTTCCCGTGCGCTTTGGCCTCGTGGCTCCAATCGCTTCTGGAATTTCTCTCGTTGGATCACTTCCTCGAATTCCGCCATGACAAGGCCAGAGGTGCAGAGTGTGGCCGAACCGTCAAACAACGCGTCCACTAATCGCGAAGGGTTTCCCCGCCACAACGAACCCGCCACGAGCACATTTATATCAACGACGAGTTTCACGCGCGCGCCGCTCTGCCCGAGAAGCCTTAATTTCGGCGCCAATCTCGTCCATGGTTAACGATTCGCCTGGCACGGAACGAATCCCGTCCAGCACCTTCTTCAATTCCTGCCCGGCAGTCCGGCGGCGCACTTCGTCGGCCAGCCATTCCGCCATCCGACGGTTGTCCAGCAAACCCATTTGGCGCGCTTGCCGGATGAGTCCTTCGGGCAAATCCAATTCAACAGTAACGCTCATAGCGCAGATTTTTCCATCTGGGAACTTACACCAGTCACGGACCTTCGACAAGATTACAAAACTCGCGCCCACCACCCCGAACGCCCGCCTGCTGAAAACAGCGAAGAACCAAGTCAACTGCACGCGTCGGACTCGGAGGTGGCGCGGCGGGCGGCCAGGATTTGTCCCAGGGCGATGCCGCCGTCGTTGGGCGGAACCCGCTGATGCCAATAGGCCCGAAACCCCTCCTCCTCCAGCCGCCGGACCGCGCGCTCGGTCAGATAGCGGTTCTGAAAACAGCCGCCCGTCAGCGCCACCCGCGCCTGGCCCACGCGGCGGGCCGTGCCGACTATGGCTTCGACCAGGGCGTTATGAAATTTCGCGGAGATTTTGCCCGCCCCCACTCCGTGTTTGACATCCGCCAGGACGCCTTCGATCACCGGCTGCCAGTCCAGAATCATCGGACCGTTCTCCGCCGCGCCCGCCTCCGCGATGTCGAAGCCATACGCTTCGTTGGTCTCGACGCCATCGAGGCAGAACTCCAATTCCATTGCAGCCTGGCCTTCGAGGGATACTTTCTGCCGCAGCCCGGCCAGCGCGGCCACGCCGTCGAAGAGCCGCCCGGCGCTGGAGGAGAGCGGCGAATTGAGCCGCTCTTGGAGCATGATCTTGAGCACGGCTAATTCAGCGGCGGAAAACGCCAGTCCCGGCGGCAACGAGCCAAACGCAGCCTCGCCGGAAATCTCCCGCAGCAGGCTCAACGCAATGCGGCGCGGCTCCTCAATCGCCTTGTCTCCGCCGGGCAGCGGGAAGAGGCGCAAATGGGCGCGGCGCTCAATGGCGCCGGCCGTGACAAGCAAAAACTCCCCGCCCCAAATCGTCCCATCCAGCCCGTAGCCGGTGCCGTCCCACGCCACGCCGAGCACCGGCGGCTCCAGCTCATTCTCCGCCATGCACGCCAGAACGTGCGCGGCGTGATGCTGGACGCTCACGCCGCGCAAGGCCGGCTGGCCCTCCAGAAGGCCGTTGGCAAATTGCGTCGATACATAGTCCGGATGCGCGTCCCGCGCGATGATCGCCGGTTCCGCCTGGAATAGCTTCTGCAAATCGGCCCCAACGCGCAGAAAGGCCTCGTACGACGCCACGTTTCCCAAATCACCAATGTGCTGGCTGATGAATACCTGCCGGCCCGCGGCCAGCGCCACGGTGTTCTTGAGATGAGCGCCCACGGCAAAGACCGCCGGCTCTCCGCCGCCGGCCCGCAACGTCACCGGCAGCGGCGCGTAGCCGCGGGCCCGGCGCAAGACCAATTCCCGCCCCATCATGACGCGCACCACGGAGTCATCGACGGCCCGGACGATCGGACGATTGTGGACCAACAGCGCGTCCGCGATTGGCCCCAGGCGTTGCAGGGCCTCCTGCTCATCAATGCAGATCGGCTCTTCGGTCAAATTCCCGCTCGTCGCCACAACTGGAAACGCCAGCTCGGCCAGCAGCAGATGATGCAGCGGCGTATAAGGAAGCATGGCTCCCAAGCACCGGTTTCCCGGCGCCACTTCCGCGGAAAGAGCGCTCCGCCCCCCGCGGCGCCGCAGCAAAACAATGGGCGCCTCCGGCGAACGCAGCAGCCGTTCCTCCAGCGGCGCGATTTCGCATTCCGTCCCGGCGGCCGCCAGGGACGGGAACATCAGCGCGAAAGGCTTCTCCTCCCGGCGCTTCAACTCGCGCAAACGGCGCACCGCCGCGTCGTCACTCGCGGCCGTCAACAAATGAAATCCGCCCAATCCCTTCAACGCCACGATGCGCCCCCGCCGGATCGCCTCCGCCGCGGCCAGCAGCGCATGGTCTCCCTCCCCGATCGTCTCCCCGCGGCGGTTCCACAGCTCCAGCCGCGGCCCGCACAAGGGACAGGCGGTGGGCTGGGCGTGAAAGCGGCGGTCAAGAGGATTATCGAATTCCGCCTGGCACTCCGGGCAGAGCGCGAAGCGCTTCATCGTCGTGTTCCCGCGGTCGTAGGGCAGCGACTCGATCAGGCTGTAACGCGGGCCGCAGTTGGTGCAATTGGCAAAGGGATAGCGGTAACGACGGTTGCCGGGATCGAAGATTTCCCGCACACAATCCGGGCACGTCGCTATGTCCGGCGTCACCAGCGCCGTCCGCTCGCCGCCCGGCGCGGAGGGCCTGATCTCGAAGGTCTTGTAACCGGCGGCGTCCAGCCAGGAGGCTTCGAGACTTTGGATGAAACTGCGCGGCGGCTTTTCCGCATCGAGTCGAAGGAGGAAGGATTCGAGGCGCTGGCGCGGTCCCTCGACTTCCAGGAAAACTCCCTGGCTGGAATTGTTGACCCAGCCCGTCAAGCCCAGCCCGGTCGCCAGGCGGAAAACAAAGGGGCGGAAGCCGACACCCTGCACCGCGCCGCGAACGGTCATCTTCAACCGCGCTGTTGGAAGAGCCTGCATGCGAACGTTCCCCATAGAGTGGGGGACGATCACCCGCCGCGTCAACTTTCAACCCCGCCCGCGCAATCTCAATAATTGACAGTAGCCTGGAACATGGCGGCCAGCAGGATCAGTTCCGGATGGGCCGAGGACAATTTGGGCAGGACAACCCGGATGCGGGAACGATAGGCCGCGAGCTTCTCGCGCAGCGGCTCCAGGCTTTCCACTTTGTCCCAGTGAATTTTTTTGAAATCCAGGACCAGTTTGCCCTTGCTCCGCGCCAGCGATTCCCGAAGGCGCTCGCCCAGGCGGGCGGCTTCGGGGGCCGTGAGCACCCCTTCCAGCCGCATCCACACTTCCTTCTTGGCGTGGCGCAGTTCCACTTGCACGGCATAATTGGCCGAGGCCGCTTTGCGGTATTCCTCCCACATTTCAAACGCGCTCCAGCGCTTGCTGGGCACACGATAGGTCGTGCGGATCAATTTCGGATGCTGAAAAAGCTCGAACTTCAATGTCACCGCCGTCCACATCGCCGCCGCCACGCCCAGGACGGACTTGACCCGCTGGAGCAAGGGGGGCGCACCCAGTTCGGCGTGAATCCGCCGCTGCAAATCGCCAATCCAGCGCCGCACCGCCGCGTTGGGGCCGAAAAGGCGTCCGGCCAGAAACACCGGGTAAGCGTAGCGCAACTCTCCGGCGTAATACTCCGCCTTGGCGCGGAGCAGCGGGTTGGGCGAGTTCTTCATCTTCTGCAAACCCAGCAGCCGCGCTTCCAGCACCCGGTAAATGCTCGGTCCGAGCCGCTCGAAATCCTCCTTGAAACACCAGTTCTGGATGCCTTCGATCTCCTCCGCTGAGAGCGTCGGATGTTTGATCATCGTCCGAAATCCATCCGCCCGCCGGTAGAACAAGTCCTTGTTATCCGTATAAACGTCCTGCAAAAGGTTGTCCTTGATGATGCGCTCGTAGAAGGGCGTGCCGGGCACCGGGCCGTAAATGAGGAACTGCGACAGCGACGGCTTGAGCTTCATCAGATCATCCAGTTCCTTGGCCACGACTTCCTGGTTCTGGTAATCAAATCCCACGATCATCGACGTCAGGATCGTGATCCCGTGCTCGCGGAATTCGTTGAAAATGTCCGCGACCGGCCGGCCCTGCTGCTTGGCATAGTTGGACCGCGTCCCCTCGTAGCCTATCCAGAAGCCGTCAATCCCCATTTCCAGGATTTCCTCCACCTTGTACTGGCTGATCGCCTTGATGCTGGAAAAGGCGAATATCGAAAGCTTCCTGCCGCTGGCTATCACGCAGTCGCGGAATTCCATCGCCCGCTTTTTGTTCAGCAGAAAATCCTCGTCCAGTATCAGAAAGACCAGGCTTGGGTCCACCGCCAGGTAGCGTTCCACCACCGCGTAAATGTCCTTCCCCTCGGGCAGGAGCTTGATGTGTTTGCGGGAAAAAAAGTGGGACGTGCAGCAGAAATCGCACCCGTTGGCGCAGCCCAGCCCCGCGAAAATCTTGCCCGTTCCCGAGACCTTCCAGCCAAACACCTTCAGCCAGCTCACGATCAAAGGATGCTTGTAGGGCATCGGGATCGGGGGCTCCTCCAGCAGACGCCGGAAAAACGCCACCCCTTCCTCCCGGCAGATGTAATCCCCATACGGTTTGAGCACGTCATCCTTCAAAACCGTGCCGTAACCGCCCAGCACGATCTTGCTCCGCGGCGCGTACTTCCGGATCAAGGCGACCGTCTCCTTCATCTTGTGCATCAACGACATGATGAACGACACCCCGATGTAATCGTAGCCCTTCTTCAACTCCTTGATCAGTTCCCGCTTCGACGGGTACTGCAGCACCACCGTCGGCGCGTCGAGGTTCTCGGCGATGTATTCGAGGCCGAAGAAGATGTTGACCGTGCGCGGGCTGAAAATGCCCTGGGCGCGCGTCACCTGGCGGAAAAGCAATTCATAACCGACCGACGCCGCATCCCCGAATTTAGGTCCCATGGGACGGCACACACTGGTGAGAAGAATTTTCATCTGAACGACACTTTGATATTGGCCATTCTTCAACCTAAGCCCGGACCCTCATCGCGGCGAGAGAATCCGGGGAGAAAAGCTAACCATCCGTTGCCGCCCCAAATGACAAAAAATGGCTGGTGGAGCCTCCCTCCGCGCCATTTGCCTCGCGTCGCTCAAAAACTTACATGTTTCCATTTGCATGTCCTTGATTATCAAAGCTTTCAAGCTCGCCTGGCCCGCTGGAAAACTCCAGACCCGGCCCTTTTTATCATGCACAAGCCTGCATAAGCGCCGGAGTCTCCGTGCCGCAGGGCGCAAAAACGCAGCGCAACTGACCGCAAATCACGGGTTGGCGTCGGGATTGACGGGATCGCCGCCTTTCCATCCCCATCTCGCGGCCCTCCAAAGAACATTCAAGCGGCAAACAGGCGCAACCAGCCGGCCCAAACCCCGGATTTGATGATTTGCCAGAGGGTGCCATAGGGCGAACCTCCGAAATACCAGCCCAAGGCGAAACAGCCAGTCTCGCGCAGAGTCGCAGAGAGGCGCAGAGGAAGACATTTAACCACGTCCGCCCTCGCCTGGCCATGGCGGACAAGGATTTCTGGGATGGACACCGATGGGAACTCTCTATCCGTGTCCACAGCGTCCACCATGTCCACCGTGTCCATCCTTGTCCCGCCGAAGCGGCGCGCAGGCGGACGTGGTAAAAACCCTTTTTGTCCAGCGCCCCGGCAGGCCGGAAACGGGGCCGGTGGGCATGCCCTGGCTCCGCAAGTCGCAACAAAACTACCGTAATTTACCGTAAATTGTTAACCACGGATGGACACGCATGGGAGGTCTTTATCCGTGTTGATCCGTGCCCACCCGTGGTGAACTCCGATTTTTAAATGGCTTACGGCGCACAGCGGGCGCAACGGTTCACGCCGCGCACGCCGCCCGGTGCAGGAACGGGCCGCGCCAACGGCCTTTCAAAGAACAAGCCTGCTTAGTATATGTAACACTGAAGATGCAGATTGCAAGAATCTTTTGCCCGGGGAACATCCGCCTTCGCGCTAGGCGCGACAGGTCCGCCGTCGCCTGGCTATGGCGGGAAAAGCGCGGAATAACGCGGATGAAGAATCTTTCTCTTCCGTTTCTGCGTCAATTTGCGTGTTCAGCGGGCAATTCATTCAGCTTAAGAAGCTCTGCAAAGGGTTGAAGATCAAATCGTTACGAAGTTGATTTAACGGAAATACCCGGCGCGGCAGGGGCAACGAATCTTTTTCTTCGACCTCGCCTCATCGCCGGGTGCGAGCAGGGTTGAAATTTACGCTTTACGTTTAGCCGTCTAATCGTAAAGTATGGTTGCATGATCGAAAGACCGCTTTGGAGGGAGCGTCTGGCCGCTGCCTGGAAGCAGGCGCCCATTGTCTGGCTGACCGGCCCCCGCCGGGTCGGCAAGACGGTGCTGGCGAAAAGCATCCCGAACGCGGAGTTTTTCAACTGCGACTTGCCGAGTGTGGCGGAACGCTTGCGTGATCCGGAAAGCTTCTATCGCTCGGTGCGCAAGCAAGTGGTGATCTTCGACGATGTGCATCAGCTTCCTGATCCAAGCCGGCTGTTAAAGATCGGCGCCGATGCGTTTCCGAAGTTGAAGATTCTCGCCACGGGTTCATCCACTTTGGCCGCGACACAAAAATTTCGCGACAGCCTTGCGGGACGCAAGCGGGTGGTTGAGCTTGTGCCGGTGCTGCACGAGGAATTGCCGGCGTTTGGCGTGGCCGACGTCCGGGAACGCCTCTTGCGCGGCGGGCTGCCGCCGGCCCTGCTGGCGGAGGCGCGTGACAGTGATCTCTATTCCGAATGGCAGGACTCCTATTTCGCGCGAGACGTCCAGGAGCTTTTCCGGTTGGAGAAGCGCGCTGGATTTTTACGCGTGCTCGAACTACTGCTGCGGCAAAGCGGCGGAATGCTCGATGTGACGAGAATCGCCGCCGAAAGCCAGATCAGCCGCCCCACCGTGATGAACTGGCTGGAGGTTTATCAGGTGACGCATGTGGCGCATTTAATCCGTCCGTTCTCCGCGGGCGGTCGGCGCGAGGTTATTGCGCAGCCCAAGGTGTTCGGGTTTGACACGGGCATGGTGTGCCATGCTCGCGGTTGGGATCATTTGCGTTCGGAAGATTGCGGCGCGCTTTGGGAACACCTTGATCCGTTTTCGCACTTCCCCGTCAAAGCGAGCGTCGCCGGTGGCCGACTTGTAACGCACACAGTAGGCGACCAGCGGGAAGGGCGTGTCAGAGCGCTCCTCGATCTTGCCAAACCACTCCAGCGCGCCGTCGTAATTGCTGTTGCATTCCAGGAAGACCCCCTTGGCGATCAGCCCACTATAGGAATAAACTTCGCCTGCGAAGTCCGCGATGGCCCGCGCCTTTTCCGTCTGGCCTTTCCTCAAATAATAGCGCACCCGCCATTCAGCGTGGTTGGCGACGCGGACGGCGGCTGGATCGCTCTCGCACGCCTTATCGATCAGTTGCGCGCCTTTATCTTCTTGATTGTGGAGCAGGGCCTAGTCGCCGAGATCATAATTATAGGCTGGGTTCAGGACGGCCGCCTGCCGCATGAATTTCTCATACTGATCGGGCTGGTCATAGACGATGTTGGCCAGCATCTGCAAAGCGCCCGTGGAGTAAGGCAACTCCGGGTTGGCAAAGTCCTTTTCCAGACGGGCGGACAAAACCTGATTTTCCAACTCAATGGTCTCGGCTGTACCGTCGAGCAAGCTGGTGACCAGCGACGTGTCAGCCGTTTGGTTCGTTCCGCCTCTGGCGCTCAACCCGACCGTCTCGGCCAGCGCCGCGGCCAAGTTGCGATAGACACCCGGCGACCAGATCGGGCCATTCACGTTCAATTCCTGCTTCAGGCCGGCGTGTTTCTAGTCCAGGCTGATCTGCAATTCATACACCGGCGCCTCGGAAGGGGAGCCGGGCTTTTCGTCGGCGGTGACGGAAAATTACTTCTTCTCCGGCAGTTGGCCGTTCCGCGCGAAATACATCTGCTCCGCCAAGTCAGACACGATGGCCTCGACGATGAATTGGGATTCGGACTGAAATGGAGTGTCAAAGTAGCCGGCCCCTCCGGCGCGGGAATTGGCCGCGAAGCCGACCGCCAGCGCCAGCGTAACCAGACCGGCCGGCAATCCGTGACAGAGGTTCTTGGCCATGGGACACTGTCGGATAACGCCCTTATCCCTGCGCTTTCATTTTGGCGGCGAGCTGGGCGGCGAAGGCGGCGTGCGGCGCCTCTTGCAGACTGCTTCGGAGAATATCAAGCTCTCTGGCCGAATCGTGCGCGAGCAGCGCATTGACGGCGAGAGCCAACCCCGGAAAGTGCGGGCCGCGAAGCACGCCCCGGTCATCCGGCATGTTGGGGACGTATTCTCTGCAAACGATTCCTTCGATGAGTTCAGCCTTCTTGATCCGTGGCATTTCTTCGTAGCGGCGCAAGAACTCCGCCGCCCCAAGGCGGTCGCCGCTTTCCAGCGGCGGCGGCGGGGGCCGCGCTCCCAATCGGGACGCCTGCGGCCGCGTGACTGTGGCTGGTGCGGCCATCCCCAGAGATTACCAGCAAAGGCCGATGCGGGCAACCCCGATCATTGGCGCCCTTCTTCCGAACTCACCAAAATGGTGGAGAGGTCTTGGACGGGGGATTCTGTCGGCGGGACGCCGACGGGTGCGACCGAGACGGTCGCGCTCCTGGAAAAGTCGCTAATAATTCGGAGGCAACGCATTTGCGCAAAAAAGACTGGCGCGGGCGGCGGCGCTCTTTAACATCGGGCTGTGGCGCGCCGCGTCGGCGCGCGCGAAGATGAAAGCGAAAATTATCGTCACTCCAAAGCAGGCCGTCGTCGATCCCCAGGGCAAGTCGGTCCAAAACGCCCTCCAATACATGGGCTACAAGGATGTCGGCGCGGTGCATGTGGGCAAGTACCTCGAAATCGAACTGCCGGGCGCGGACAAGGAAGCCTGGCGGCGTCAGATCGATGACGCCTGCCTGAAAATCCTCAGCAATCCTGTCATCGAAGACTACCGCTTCGAAATCGAGTAAATGAACTTTGCCGTCCTCCAGTTCCCGGCTTCCAATTGCGACCAGGACGCCCTCCACGCCGTCAAAGGCGTTTTGGGCCAATCCGCCCGGTTCGTCTGGCACAAGGAGAATTCGCTGGCGGGCTTTGACGCCGTCATCATCCCCGGCGGGTTCAGCTACGGGGATTATTTGCGGACGGGCGCGATTGCCCGGTACAGTCCGATCATGCAGGCGGTGCGGGATTTTGCCGCGCAGGGCGGCCCGGTGCTGGGGATTTGCAACGGGTTCCAAATTCTCTGCGAAGCGGGGATGCTGCCCGGCGCCCTGGTGCGGAACCGTTCCCTCCAATTCCGCTGCGAGCACGTCTTTCTCAAAACGGCCGCGCCGGACACCCCTTTCACCGGGAAAATCGCCGCCGGGAAAATTCTCCGCATTCCCATCGCGCACGGCGAAGGGTGCTATTTCGCGGATGAAGCGGCGCTGGAAAATCTCCAGAATAACGGCCAGATACTCTGGCAGTATTGCGACGCCCAAGGCGAGCTGACCGAGCGGGCAAATCCCAACGGCTCCCTCCGCAACATCGCCGGAGTTTGCAACGCCGCCCGCAACGTGGCGGGCCTCATGCCCCATCCCGAGCGCGCCAGCGAGGCCATTCTAGGCTCGGCGGACGGGCTTCTCATTTTTCAAAGCTTGCTCGCGTGGTTCGAAAACCGGATGGCCAAAGCCGCGTGAAACCTCAATCCTCAGCCGTAACTACGCAGTTGAAAATCGGGAGCGCGAACGTCCCGGTCGCTCCCAGTCGGCGTCCCGCCGACTGTGTCGGACTCAAAAGCAATCACATTCTGGTGAACCATCTCAGGGATATGATACCTTCGGCGGGACGCCGAAGGTTGCGGGCGAGGACGCCCGCGCTCCCAATCCTACTGAATAGATACGGCGTGAAGAAGCTGAATTTTCATGAGTGATCCACAGATTACGCCCGAATTGGTCGAGAAACACAATCTCACCAAAGATGAATACGCCAAGATACTCTCCATCCTCGGCCGCGAACCCACTTACACTGAATTGGGCGTGTTCTCCGTGATGTGGAGCGAGCATTGCTCCTACAAAAACACGCGCCCGCTTCTCAAAACCCTCCCCACCAAATCCCCCCGCATCCTCGTCGGAGCGGGCGAGGAAAACGCGGGCATCGTGGATATCGGCGGCGGCCTGGCGATAGCCTTTAAAATCGAATCCCACAACCACCCCAGCGCCGTCGAACCTTTTCAGGGCGCCGCCACCGGCGTCGGAGGCATCATCCGCGACATTTTCACGATGGGCGCGCGGCCCGTCTGCTCCGTCGATTCCCTGCGCTTCGGCCCCATCGGCCCGGAGGAAGCCGGCCCCGGCCCGGCCAACAACCGCCGCCTCTTCGCGGGCGTCGTCAGCGGCATCGCCCATTACGGCAACTGCTTCGGCATCCCCACCATCGCGGGCGAGGTTTATTTTGACAAATCCTACGAAGGCAACCCGCTCGTCAACGCCTTCTGCCTCGGCGTCCTGCGCCACGAACAGATCGCCCGCGGCGCGGCCAAAGGCGCGGGCAACCCGGTCTTCTACGTCGGCCCGCCCACCGGCCGCGACGGCCTGGCCGGGGCGGCCTTTGCGTCGCGCGACTTGACGGAGGAATCCTCCGGCCAGCAGCGCGGCGCCGTCCAGGTCGGCGACCCCTTCATGGAAAAGCTGGTCTGCGAAGCCTGCCTCGAACTGCTGGCCACCGACGCCGTCGCCGGAATCCAGGACATGGGCGCCGCCGGATTGACGTGCTCGACCTGCGAAACCGCCGCCCGCGCCGGCACCGGCATCGAGATCGAGCTGGCGCTGGTTCCGCAGCGCGTCCCGGGCATGACCCCCTACGAGATCATGCTCAGCGAATCGCAGGAGCGCATGCTCATCATTGTCCGGGCGGGCCGCGAAGCCGAAGTCAAACGCATCTTTGACAAATGGGACCTTCCCTCCGCCCGCATCGGGCAGGTCACCGATACCGGCCGCATGATAGTCAAGCACAACGGACGCGTCGTCGCCGACATCCCGGCCAAAAAACTCGCCGACGAAGCCCCCGTCTATCACCGCGAGGCCCGCGAGCCTTCCTATTTGCAGGCCGTCCGCGCCTTTTCCGTCCTTCCGCCGGCGGGCGACCCTGTCCAGGAACTCCGGCGGCTCCTGGCCTGGCCCACCATTGCTTCCAAAAACTGGGTTTACCGGCAATATGACCACATGGTCCGCGACGGCTCGGCGCTTTGCCCAGGCTCGGACGCCGCCGTCATCCGCATTAAAGCCGATTCCCTTCCCGAAACCGGCGACGCGGCCGTGGGAGAGAAATACCTCGCCCTGTCCGTTGATTGCAATGGGACCTACGTCTATCTGGACCCCTACGAAGGGGCGAAAATCGCCGTCGCCGAGGCGGCGCGCAACCTGGCCTGTTCCGGCGCGACGCCCTTGGGCGCGACTGACAACCTCAATTTTGCCAACCCGCACAATCCCGAGCTTTTCTGGCAATTGCAGGAATCCGTCCGCGGCCTGGCCGACGCCTGCCGCGCATTGGACGCCCCCATTACCGGCGGCAATTGCAGTCTCTACAACCAAAGCCCCAACGGCCCCATCGACCCGACGCCCACCGTCGCGCTGGTCGGCCTGATCGAGAAGCCCGAACACATCACCACCCAATGGTTCAAGGACGAGGGCGACGCAATCATCCTTCTGGGCGAACCAATGGATTTGGCGGACCCCCTGCGCGGCATGGGCGGTTCGGCATGGCTCCAATGCCTCCACGGCTTGAAAACCGGCACGCCGCCCCGATGCGATTTGGAAGGCGAGCGCCGCCTGCACACCACCTTGCGCGGCCTCATTTATTGCGGGCTGATCCGCAGCGCCCACGATTGCAGCGAAGGCGGCCTGGCCGTGGCGCTGGCCGAAAGCTGCATCTCGCGCCAAATCGCCCGCGACACTCCCCGCCTCATCGGCGCCCAAGTCGATTTGACATTCGCCCTCGCCAAAGACACCCGCATCGATGCCTTGCTCTTTGGCGAAAGCCAGGGGAGGATCGTCATCTCCGTCGCGCCGGCGGACGTTGTCAAAGTGGTGGAGCGGTCGAAAATCATGGGAGTCAGCGCGGTGAGAATCGGGACCGTGGGCGGCGTCGAGTTGGCCGTCAAACTGGGCGCCGTGGAAGCGAAGTGGCCCGTGTCGGACCTGCACGATTTGTGGTGGAACGCCATCGCCCGCGCCATGTCCGCGTAGGACGCCAAGCCAAGTTGACCACCTGATTTTCCATCGGCGTGCAGCCAATCCCGAGTTATCCCGCGTCCCCGACCCGCAATAGGAGGGCTCTCCTTGACCGCTTACCGAAATCTGCTTTCCTTTGGGCTCGTTTTGTCGTTCTTGTTCAGCAGGCAACATGTGAAACTCCCAGACGCCAATTCTGCCGTCGTCCCGCGCGGCAAAGTCGAGGATTATTTGCTGAACCTCGAACATCCGATCGGAGGCGGCAAGGCGAAGTTTTTTGCTCGGTTCGGCTTTTGTCGCGAGCGGTGGGAGGAATTGGCGGGCGCATTGCGTGGGCACGCGCAGGAGAATCCTGTGGCTGCCACTTCGCAAGACGCGGACGGCGTCACCTATGTCATCGAGGGCGGGATTAAAACCCCATCAGGACGCCAACCGCGTGTGCGCTCGGTCTGGCTGGTCGAGGCGGAAACCTTGCGCCGCGCTTTATTACAGCGTATCCTTTGGAAGCATGATTTCTGAACTTGATTGTGTGGCGTTGACCGCGAACCTGCCTGAGCATGGACTCACTGTGGGTGACGTGGGGGCGGTTGTCCACGTTTTCAAGGGCGGCAGGAGTTTCACGGTTGAGTTTACCACATTCGACGGTTCGACGGTTGCGGTCGCAAAAGTTTCCGCGGCTCAAATTCGTCCGCTGTCGCGCCACGAGATTCATCATGCCCGTGCGTTCGAGCCGGTCGTCCATTGAGACTGGAGTGGAGGAACCAGAAGACCCCCGCCCACATGATCCATTTCAACGGCGAGCGTTTTCTCGGTCCTTATCCTGACATGTTGCCGAAATGATGTGATCAAACGCCGGGTAACGCTTTTGATCCCTTCCGCCGCGAGACTGATTTCTTAACTTCGATGCAGCGCCGAAGCATGGGCCAGAAAGGCTGCGGGTCGGTCCTCGGAATCACGTAAAACGCCTGGGCGCGGCGCAGTGGCTGGGCGCGGTTTTCGCCGCGAAATATCTGAATTGAGGCCCGGAGCGGCGGGAGATTAATGCTTTGGAGCCGTCGTTCACGTCATCGCTGGCGGCAACCGGGTCACGCGGCGACAGCCACATGGCGGGCGTGAGCAATTTCGTCCTTGGCTATTTGCCGGATCTGATTCGCCATCAGCGTGACGACGGCGAGCGTTTTGCCGGCGAGGGTCATGAATTCGACGGTGCAGCCTTTGCCGTTCTCGTGAATGAGCACGACCGTGCCGATGTCATCCTTGCCTAGGCCATGTTCGGGCAGATCGGTAGTCAAAACCACGCTGTCGAGTTCTTTGATCATAATCAAATATCCAATGGATACGCTGTGGCTAATGCAGCCATATCCGCGTTTTTGGCAATAAACCAAACCACACTTAATGAACGTTCCTTGAATCGGGGCGGGTTTTGGGGTATGTTCCTCGGAGTCAGTAAATTGTGAAATCGATAAACGCGCGGCAATTCCTTCGGATTAGCCCGGCGGGGTGGCTGCTCGCCGCGCTGCTGGCCACCCTGGTCTGGCGGGCTTACTCCCAGACTTCGACCCTTGCTGATTCGCGCGGTCTCGCGACGCCCGGCGCGGTCGTGCTGGCCATGCCGAAGGTCGCGGCGGATCGACGGCAGGACCTGCCGGCCGTCTTTCGCCAACGCGTGCCAACATCCGTGGCGGATCTGCGCGCGATGCAGCAACTGATTGAGACGCTGACGCCGAAGATTTCTCCGGCGGTCGTGGCTGTGGAAGTGGGCTACAGCAGCGCCAGCGGCGTCGTGATCTCGGCCGACGGCCTGGTGTTGACGGCGGGGCATGTATGCGAATGGCCGAACCGGGATGTGAAGTTTGAGTTTCCCGACGGCAAGACGGCCCGCGGCAAGACGCTGGGACTTAATGAGGACGCCGACACCGGGCTGATGAAGATTACTGGCTCCGGTCCCTGGCCACACGTGGCCTTGGGGGACCTGGACCACGCGCACTTGGGGGATTGGGTGCTGGCCTTGGGCCATCCGGACGGGTTTGACGTGAAGCGTTCGCTGGTGGTGCGCCTGGGCCGCGTGATTCGCGCCGCGCCGGGGGTGTTGCAAACCGATTGCACGATCAGCCCGGGCGACTCCGGCGGCCCGCTCTTCGACATGCAAGGACACGTTATCGGCATCCATTCGGCCATCAGCAGTTCGGTGGCTGAGAATTTCCATGTCCCAATCACCGAATTCATCGACACCTGGCACGAATTGGCGGCGGTGCCGCGTCCGGAATTACCCGTCGCGGCGCGTCCGGCGGCATACTCCGGGGCAAGCGTCACCTTTGACGCCGCCGGATGCCGTTTGAGCGCGATTGACAAGGACAGCCCGGCGGCGCGCGCGGGATTGAAAACCAACGACGTGGTTGTGAAGATCGAAGGGCGCAACATCCTCAGCGCTGCGTCGTTTGAGCGGTGGGTGGCGGAGTCCGGCCCCGGTGGAACATTGCGTCTGGAAGTGCTCCGCGACGGCAAAGTTCTATCTTTGAAAATGAAGCTCCAACCCCAGGCCCGCGGGAACTGACCTACTCATGCGCCTCCCTCGTATCCATTGCGCTCCGTGGCTCCTGGTCCGCTTATTTCATAGCTTGGCGGGGCGAAGCTGCAAACGGAACTGGATAGTCGATGCACAAGTGAACAAATTATTGGGCAGACGCTTGCGCGCGGGCTTTGCGGGCCGCTTCGCCCAGATATTTGGGCGGCGCGGCAGCGCCGCCCTACCGACAAATTGGAAGCGGCTTTTGCCGCACTATGAAATATGCGGGCTGGCCGCGGTTCTCTTGTGCGCATTGCCGCCGATCGCTTCGGCGCAGGACCTTTCCAGCTATCCGTCCCTGCCGGCCTACCGATACCGCAACGGCTCGGAAACCTTGAGCGCCTTCGCCCCCATCTCGGCGGCCACGCGGGAATCGATCGTGGAAGTCAATGTCGATGGCGAAGCGGTGGCGCTGGGAACGGTCGCCGAGGCCGGAGGGCTGGTCCTGAGCAAGGCAAGCGAGATCAAACCGGGCAAACTGACTTGCTGGCTTGCCTCGGGCAAAGAAGTTCCGGCCGCGGTGCTTGCGGTTGACCAGGATGAGGACGTGGCGCTGCTGCGCGTGGAGGCCCCGGAATTGAAGCCCATCCGCTGGGCCGCCAGGGAAGTCGTGATCGGGCAATGGGCGATCACGCCCGCGCTGGCCGAAACTCCCCAGGCCGTCGGCATCATCAGCGCGCTGCCGCGGCGAATCCGGCCTGAGCGGGCGTACATCGGCGTGGTGTTTGACAAAAAGGGCGACGACGCGACGCCCAGGATTGTTGAGATCGAACCGGGACTGGGCGCGGAGAAGGCGGGCGTCAAGCCGGGGGACGTGATCGTGGCTGTCAACAATGAACTGGTTTCCACGCAGGACCGCGTGGTGGATATTGTGAGCGATTTGCGCGAGGGCCAGACGGTCAACATGCGCTTTGAACGCGACGGCAAACCGTACGAGGCGGTAATCACGCTGATGTCGCCGAAAGAGGGGAATTTTGGCCGGCGGCGCAACAGCCGGCTGGCCGGGGACACCAGCCAGCGCGCCAAAGGATTCGACGAGGCCATCGAACACGACACCGTCCTGGCGCCGTGGTTGTGCGGCGGTCCGCTTGTGAACCTGGACGGCGAAGCTATCGGCCTGAACATCGCCCGATCGAGCCGCTTCGCCACCTACGCGCTGCCCGCCGCCCTGGCGCAAAAAATTCTGGGCGCTCTCAAAGCGTCTCCGGCGCCGGCTGGCAGCGGTGGGAATTGATTTCTTGGGGGCGGTTTCTACCGCCGCGCATGAGCGTGCAGGACGGCGAAAGTCTTCAAGAACCACGCCATCTCGTTGCGCTTGCTTTCCCCCGTCGCCACGACGTCCGAATGGGACAACACGCCGGTTTTCTCGTCGCCGCCAGCCTTGTTGGTGATGCAGCAGACGGCGGCGACCGCCAACCCGCATTGGCGCGCGACAATGGCCTCCGGCACGGTGCTCATGCCCACGGCGTCCGCCCCCAGGCGGCGGAAGGCGCGGATTTCCGCGGGGGTTTCGTAGTTGGGGCCGGAGACAGCGAGGTAAACGCCCTTGCGCAAGCGGAGGCGGCTGGCCTTGGCCGCCTTCCGGGCCAGATCAATGAGGCGGCGGTCATAGACGCGCGTCAGATCGACAAACCGCGGCAGACCGGGATAGGCCGGCCCGCGCAACGGATTGGCGCCCATGAAATTGATGTGGTCCTCCACCGCCATGAAATCCCCCGTCCGGTACGAGGTGTTGACCGCGCCGGCCGCATTGGTCAACAATATGGTCCGCACTCCCAGCTCCGCCAGGACGCGGACAGGGAAGGTGAGCCGGTCCATCTCGTAGCCCTCGTAATAATGCACGCGGCCCTTGAGCACGATGACCGGGGCCGAATCGAATGTTCCGACGACCAGCTTGCCGGCGTGGCCGGTGACGCCGACGGTTGGAAAGCCCGGAATCTGGCTGTAGGTGATCTCCCGCGCGGCGTCCAATTCATCCAGGGCGTTCTGGAAGCCGCTGCCCAGCACCATTCCCAGCGCGGGCCGCAGCGGCGTCTCCTTCTTGAGCATCGCGGCTATGGCTTTCGGATCCAACATGATTGTTACGACGGGATTATTGTCCGATACCTGAGCGGGAGCGCAATCCTTTTATACGATGAAAGGCAGTTTGATGGGCGGAGCGGGGGCGATGCCTCACTTGGGTGCGTTGGTGGAGCCGCGCGGCGGTTCATTGGTGGAAACCAACGGCGGCGCAAGCCGCAGGGAAGCCGGGAGCAAGCCGGTGTCGTTCATAAAAGCATAAACCCACCAGAGCAGGAAAATGGCGGCCAGGATTTTGGGCCAGGCGGCCGTCTTTTCGGCATAGCGATCATGGAGGTCCACCGAGGCGCCCTCCGGCAGTTCGGCAATGTCAGTAAGGCGGGCGCCAAAGGGGACGTTGATCCTGGCTTTGGTGTTGATGGCCCAACCGTTGGCGTCAAGAATAGGACCGAGGTTTCGCCGCCGCAGCTTGATGTAGGCCAGGACGACCGCCGGGCCGGAGATCAGAAGCATCAGACCCAGGGCGATGAGAGGCAGCTCCCACAAGGCAAACCCCTTCAGATACCCAAGGAACCCGGCGAAGGCGGCCGTGAGGCTGCCCAAGGCTACGCTGACCAAGGCGATCACGCTGGGATCGAGGGTCCGCTTGGCGGGCGGCGGGGCGGCGCCGCCGGCGACCGCGCCCATCTGCGCGTCGGCGTCGGTTTGGGCCGAGGATGCGCGTTTGGTGACCTGCTCCTCAATCAGGCGGGCCAGCTTGTTGTAGGGGGACCAGAAGGCTTGGCGCAGGCTGACCGGGTTGGCCAGGATTTTGACGATAGTGGCGTCGTAATCGCGCCCTTTGCGGTCATAAAAAATCCCGTTCCGGCCCACCATCAAATTCTCGTCGTCGCCCTGGGAAAAAATGGCGACGATGCTCAATTTTTCACCGCCGCCTTTGCGGGCGCACTCGGCGTAGGCCAGGAAGGCGCCGGCCAAACCGGCCATGTTGGAGTGTTTGGCGGCGTTATCCACGGTGAGGCAGAGGCGGCAGGAGCGCTGGTCCAGATAGAGCACGCCGGCCTGGAAAATGGCCGGGGTGTCGCCGGCATAGAGATTCTTGAAGTTGACAAAGTTCAGGCAGAGGATGTGCAGGTCGCGGACAAAACGGGTGAGCTTTTCGACGCCGGCAAGGGCGGCGGCCTCGTATTCCAGAGCCTGGTCGCGCGCGATGAGGGCGTTGATGGCGGGCGCCGCCGGCCCGGCCAGAATCTCGCGGACCCGCGCGCCGCCGAGCGGCTCGACGGCCGCGCCCGCCTTGGCCGCTTTCCAGGCGGCAAAGGGCGCCAGGCGCGCCTGCAACGCGGCCCAGTCCGCCTCGGTCAATTCGGCCCGATCTCCCAGGAGCGGTTTGAGGGCCTTGTTCCGCAGCGCCGCAACGGCGTCGGAGCAGGCGGGATTGACCGCGCCCTGGAGGGGCAGCGGCTTGTGGGCGGCAACCTGGGCGAGCGGAAAACCGGCCACTTCGGCGACGTTGATGCTGAGGTCCTTCGCGACGATGGGCGCGTAATCTTCCTCCTTGCGGTTGACCATCGCGGCCGCGCGCGGGTCAAATGCGGCCAGCCGGCAGCGGCCGAAGTAGTCATCGACTTTCGCCTTGATCGAATTCACCGCGGCAGCCGCCTCCCCGGTCGCTTCGCCAAGGGGCAGAATCGCCGGGCTTTTCTCCGCCTCGCGCATCCAGGCGTCGAAGGCGGCGCACTGTGCAAAAAACTCCGCGGCCCTTGCCTGGTCGATGCCGGGCTGACCGGAACGGTCGCTCACAGGCCCCATGCAGGCGAGGATGTCGCGAAGAACCGATTTTGTGGCCTCGTCACCTGCCGAATCCACTACGATGACGCCGTCGCCGTTGAAGAGGGCGCCGGCGAAAGTCTTTCCGCCGTCGGTGGCTTCGGCTACGGTGATGGCGGCGGCGTCCTCGCGGCCGAGGGCGGAGAGGATTTGTTTGGCGGCGGCCAGGATTTGTTTGCCTTCGGGGCTGGTGTCGTTGATGGCGGCCAGCGGGAGAGAGTCGCCGGCGTCGATGAGGTCGTCGGGGTCCTTGAGCGTGAAGCCGGCCCATTGGACGGCGGCGATCAATTCGGGGGCGCGAATCCGGCCGTCCAGGTCGGTGTCGATCAAGGCGGCGGTCCGGGCGTCGAATTCCAGGCCGGTGAGGGGACAGGCCAAGGCAACCCAGAGCTTCTGGTCCAGTTGGTCCAGGTGCATCAAGTCCGCGCCGGTTTCCAGCTTGACCTGATCAAAGTCGCCGGCGCGAAAGAAGTGCCAGCGATGTTTGTGGGGCGCGGAATCGGGCATGGGAGTCTCCGGCTAAAACTTGTAAGCGACGGAGGCGATGAGCTTGAGATCGTTCTTGAGGCGGCCGGGGGCGGGGATGCTGTCGTAAGAATCCTGGAGCACCGTGCGCAAGAGGAGCCGTTCGCTCTTGTTCAAGCCGGCTTCGACGCCCAGTTCGGCGTTGGCGATGTAATTGTCGAATTTGTCCACCTGGGGCAGAAACTCAAGGGTTTCCCACACGCGGGAACGTGCGCTGAGGGCGTAATGGAATTTTTCCGAGACGCGCAAGGTGGCAAAGCTCTGGGTGTGGTCGTCGAGTTTTTCGAATATGTAAGCGGGGCCGACTTCCAGGCTCAGGTCGGAGACTTTATTCTTGATGAAGTAATAGCCGGCGCCGGGCGCGAGTGTGAAACGGTATTCGATGTCGGAGATGCCGTCATGCAAACCATCGACGCGGGCATAGGCGAAAAGGCGGTCGGTGAAATTGATGTTGTCCTGGATGGCGCCGTGAAGGGACTCGGCGGTCTCGGTGGATTTGGTGTCGCCGGTAAGCTTGGATTCTCCGTACAAGCCTTCCAAGCCGAGGTTGAGATCGTCATTGGTCCACTTCCGCTCGGCGTGGGTGCTCAGGGAGAACAGAGTCGTGTCGGTGTTGCCACGCGCCAGCGTCAAACCCAGGGCCGCGCTGCCGTGCCATGGGTTGATGACGGCGGGGGCGACGTTGGTGGAAGCCGCCGCCGGCGCTTGGGCGCGCGCGGACAACGCGCTGGCCAGGGCAATCAACAAAAAGGCGGCAACTGATTTTTTCGTGTTGGACAACATAATTCCTGTTTTTTTCATTTTTTTTGACACGCATGGACGAAACCCGACCGGCGGAGTCTCATCGAGAGCGTCTCATTTCGTTCGAAACGGCAGGCACTTTATAGAAGAAAAGAATCCCGTGACAAGGGAAATCTTTCGAACGGCGGGGGAAAAAAAGGCGCCCCACCCAGGGCGCCCCATGAAAACTAACTCTACTGCGCAGGCAGCGTAGAGGTTCTCCGGCGGCGTGTCTGCAAGGCGAAACACGGATTCCTCTGTAATGCCAAACCTTACACGGGGGCGGCGCACATGGGCGATTGGCTGTAACGTAAACAACGGGCTACTCGCCGGAGGTCACCAGAAGGGTCTGCTCGAGGGTGGAATAACCGTCGCGCACCTTTTCCAGGCTGACGGTCCGCAGAGTCTTCATGCCCTGGGCAATGGCGATTTTGGCAAGGTCCTGGGCGGTGGCCCGCTTGATGATGAGTTTGCGGATTTCATCTGTCATCGTCATCGCTTCGATGATGGCAAGACGGCCGGAATAGCCCGTGTTCTTGCAGCGCTCGCATCCCCGGCCGCGATTGAGGACGGCGCCCTCAAAGTAGTTGGGATCAATGCCGAGGTCCTCGAACATTTTCTCCGGGTAATTCACCGGTTCCTTGCAACTGGAGCAAATCCGGCGCATCAGGCGCTGCGCGCAGGACAAAATCACCGCGGAGGAGATCAAGAATGGGGCGATCTCCATTTCATCGAGCCGGGAGATGGCGCCCGCGGCGTCGTTGCAGTGCATGGTGCTCAAGACCTGGTGGCCGGTGAGGGCGGACTCGACGGCGATTTCGGCCGTTTCAGTGTCGCGAATTTCGCCGATCATGATGATGTCGGGGTCCTGGCGGAGAATGGAGCGGAGGGCGTTGGCAAAAGTGAGGCCGATCTCCTTTTTGACAGGGACTTGATTGACGCCCGGAAGCTGGAATTCGACGGGGTCCTCGACGGTGACGATGTTGAATTGAGGGCTGTTCAACTCGTTGAGGGCCGAATAGAGGGTGGTGGTCTTGCCCGAGCCGGTGGGACCGGTGACCAGGATCAAGCCGTGAGGGGCGTCGATGGCGTATTTGAAACGTTTGTAGGTTTCCAGATCGATCCCCAGCTTGTCCATGCTGGCGGAAAGGTTCGATTTGTCCAGGACGCGCAAGACGCATTTCTCCCCGTGAACCGTGGGGAGGAAGGAGACGCGCAAATCGACGTCGCGGCCGCCGACGCGCACGCGCATGCGGCCGTCTTGGGGCAGGCGGCGCTCGGCGATGTCCAGGCTGCTCATGACTTTGATGCGGGAGGTCAAGGCGACTTGGAGGTTCTTTGGGGGCGGCGGCATGTCGATGAGGCTGCCGTCAATGCGATAGCGCAGGCGGACCATGCCCTCGAAAGGCTCAATGTGAATGTCGCTGGCGCGGTCTTTGATTGCTTGGACCAGAATGAGATTGGCGAGTTTGATGACCGGGGCGTCCTCGGTCGAGGCGGTCAACTGAGCCAAGTCGGTTGTTTCGGCTGCCTCGTGCGTCACCTCCAGGTTGTCGGCATCGGCCTCCGCCTCCGCCTGCTTGGCTGCGTCCTGGATGATCTCCTCCATGCTGGTGGCGCGGTTGCTGTCGAGGTTGGCCAGTTTGTCGAGGATGGCCCTTTCCGATGCGATGAGCGGAAAGACTTCCAGCTTGGTCATGCGCCTGATGTCGTCCACGGCCAAAACGTTGAGCGGGTCGGCCATGGCCAGGAAAAGGCGGTTGCCCAGCTTGGAGATGGGGAGGACCTTGTAGTTGGTCGCCATTTCGCGTGGGACCAATTCGGTGACCTCCGGCGACAGACCCAGATGGGTCACATTGACGGGCGGGGTGTTCAAAACCCGGCCCATCGAAACGACCAGGTCGCTCTCGGTCACGTAGGCTTTTTCGATCACCAGCTTGAGCAGGCGGGTGCCTTCCTTTTTCTGCTTCTCCATCAACTCCTCGACTTGCGCGCCCGTCAGCAATCCGTCCTCGACCAGGGCGTCGGCGATGCGTTCACCAAGTGATTTGACGTGAGGCATAAGTGTCAACGAAAAGCTTTGCCCAGGACGCGCAGCAGATCGGCCGGCGGGGCGAGGTACCAGAGGAGGCGGCATTTGAGCTTTTCTTCAAGGTCCGCGATGGCTTGTTTGTTGAAGGGATTGGCGGTGGCGACCATGACGGTTTTGCTCATCCGGTCAAAGGGGGCGATGCACCAGCGCTGGCAAATGTCGCGCGAGGCCGCCCGCAACTGGTCGATGTCCAACTCGTATCGGTCCAGGGGGAAGTAGGCCAGGCGGGAGCGGTCGGAGAGCACCTTGAGGGATTTTTCAATCGGCAGGAGCTGCCGTTCGGCAAGGTTGTGAATGAAAGGCTCGATCACTTTGCCCGGCGGCGCGGTGAGGCTTGGGGCCGGCCAGCAAAGTTCAAAATCGGGGGCGGTTATCAATTTGCCGTCAACAAAGTACTTGAACATGAGCTGGCGGCCGTCATCGACCTCCGGCTGGGCGGCGGCTGTGCCGGCGCCTTTGGCGGCCGGGGCGGCGGAGACGCCATTGACAGAGGTATCCGACTCCTGGGGCCGGGTGCCCATATTGTTCGCCTTGCTCTCGATTTGGGCCATGGCCGCGACGGCATCCTTGTCTTCGGGGTGGCGCTGGAGGACGGTCTCGAATTCGAGGATGGCGGAGGAAAGCTGGCCCAACTGAACGTAAGCCTGGGCGATTCGTTTGGAAGTCTCGATGACCTCCTTCTCCATGCCCAACTTGAGATAGGCTTCCTTGAGGATTTCAAGGGACTGGTAATCCTGCGGCTGCGATTGAGTGATGACCTCGAACATCTCAATCGTTTGCCGCAGTTGCGCCTCTTCGCCCGGATTCAATGTGCCAAGCATGACTGCTGAGGAAAAATGGTGCGCTTAGCAGGACTTGAACCTGCACGGCTTTCGCCACTACCACCTCAAAGTAGCGTGTCTGCCAATTCCACCATAAGCGCAACGTCTGTAAGACCCATTCTCGCAGAAACCGGCAAAAGCGCAAGGAAATCCCCTCACCGGGCGAAAATCCGCCGGATGACCTCCTCAATGGGGACTTCCTGGATGTCGATGTCCGTCACGGGCACTTTGTCGAGCAACTCCTTGCAAACGGCGATGACCTGGTCGCGTTTGACTTTGAGCTGGATGTGCTGGGCGCTCTGCTCGACAAGCTCGCCGTAGCGGCCGAAATCCACGGCCGGGAAACTGGCGCCCGTCTGCCAGGTCAGGGTCAGAATCTTGAATCCGGAAAAGCGGTCGATGATTTCGCCCAGGCGGCCGTCGAAGAATATCCTGCCTTTGTCGATTATTATCACCCGCTTGCACAGCTCCTGGATGTCCGTCATGTAGTGGCTGGTGAGCAGGATCGTGACTTTCTGGCGGCTGTTGTACTGCCGGAGAAACTCCCGCACGGTCTTTTGCGACACGACGTCCAGCCCGATGGTCGGTTCGTCCAGGAACAGAACTCTGGGGCGGTGCAGGAGGGCGGCGACCAGTTCCATTTTCATCCGCTCGCCCAGGGAGAGTTCGCGGACCATGACGTCCAGCTTGTCCCGCACGGCCAGGAGTTCGGTCAAATCGGCGACAGTGCGTTCGAATGCGGGGCGCGGGATGCCGTAAATTTTGCTGTTCAACTCCAGCGATTCGCGGGCGGGGAGGTCCCACCAGAGCTGGTTCTTTTGACCGAGCAAGAGGGCGAATTGCCGGCGGTAGCCGTCGTGCCGCTGCCAGGGAACGTAGCCGAGCACGCGGGCCGAGCCGCCGCTGGGAAAAAGCAGGCCGGAGAGAATCTTCAGGGTGGTGGTCTTGCCTGCGCCGTTCGGGCCGAGAAAGCCAACCAATTCGCCTTCCTCAACGGAAAAGCTGACGTGATCGACGGCAACGGTCTGTTCGTAGCGGCGATGGAAGAGGCCGCGGAGGGCACCGCCAAAGCCCGGCTCTTTCTTGTACGTGCGGAAGGCCTTGGTCAAACCTTGGACTTCGATGAGGGGCATTCCACCTGTCAGCGGAGCAGTTGCTTTTCCAGGTAGTTGACGACCTGGCGAACGTGGGCATCGACCTCCATGCGGTCCTTTACCAGGCGGCAGGCGTGAAGGACGGTGCCGTGGTCGCGTCCGCCAAAGGCCTCGCCGATGGTGTTGAGGGAGCTTTCGGTCATCTGGCGGGACAGGAACATGGCGATCTGGCGCGGGAAGGCGATGTTTTCCGGACGCCGCTTGCTGGTCATGTCGGAGACGCGGAGGTCAAAGTGATCGGCGACTTTTTTTTGGATGATGTCGATGTTGACGGTGTAGCGGCCCTCTTCGTGGAGGACTTCGCGGAGCAAGCCCTCCACGACCGTCAAGGTGAGCTTCTTTCCGGTGAGGGAGGCGAAGGAGGCGACGCGGATCAAGGCGCCTTCGAGGCGCCGGACGTTTGTGCGAATGCGGCTGGCCAGGAAATTGATGATGTCCTCGGGCAGTTCGACGCCCATGGCCTTTTCCTTCTTGCGCAAAATGGCCATCCGGGTTTCGACATCCGGGGGCTGCATCTCGGTGACCAGGCCCCACTCAAACCGCGAGACCAGCCGGTGTTCGAGGTTCTGGATTTCCGCCGCGGGACGGTCGCAGGTCAGGACAATTTGTTTGCGGCTCTCGTGGAGGGCGTTGAAGGTGTGGAAGAACTCTTCCTGGATGCGTTCCTTGCCGGCCAGAAACTGCACGTCATCGATGAGCAGGACATCGGCCTGCCGGTATCTGCGGCGGAAGCGGACCAACTGGTTGTTTTGAATGGCGTCGATGTACTCGTTGGTGAATTTTTCCGAGGAAAGATACGTAATGCGCGCGATTTTCTTGGAGGTGGCGATGTGCTGGCCGATGGCGTGGAGCAAATGGGTTTTGCCCAAGCCGACGCCGCCGTAAAGGAAGAGGGGGTTGTAGGATTTGCCCGGGGACTGGGCGACGGCGAAGGCTGCGGCGTGGGCATGATTGTTGTTTTCGCCAACGACAAAGGACTCGAAGGTGTTTTTTGGATTAAAGACGATTTCGCGGGCGGCGGAAGAGACGCGGTCGGGCAAATCGCCGGCCGGCCTGGCCTTGGCCTTGGGTTCGGCGGGCGGCAGGCTGGGAATGGGAGGGGTGGCGGAGTTGACGAGGAATTTGACTTTGAGGTGCTGGCCGGAGGCTTGGGCCAGGACGTCGTGAATCAGGCCCAAATAGTTGTCTTTGAGCCAGACCTCGCAGAAATCATTGGCGACTTCCAGCGTGAGGATTTCCTCCTCCAGCCCCGTGGCTTTGACGGGATGAAACCACAGATTGTAAATATCCGTGTTCAACATCGTGCGCAACTGTTGCTGCGCCGTTTCCCAGATTCTCTCGGCAGAAGCTTGCATCATGTTTGGTGCCAAATCTCCGAAATCTCAAAAATTATTCACCGACGCGGCTTCCAGGTTCCCGGCAGGCCCGGAGCAAGCGGCTGGAACGCCGTTTGCTGGCTGAATCTTGCGCCGGGAACAACAATCTTGCGCCACCTTGGCCAAACACCCCGGCAAACGAGTTGTAAGCGCCTGATAATTAACAATTTGAGACTTGAACGATTGGTCGGTCATTTTCTTATCGCGTGCCACCTCTGAGACTGCTGTTTCCTTTCGGGCTGGCATGTTTCTTTTAAACAGAGATGGCCGGCCTTGACTAGGACAAAATATTAACTCTTATTCACGACTTATTCACAATGACGGAAACCCTTTAAAATCAAGGCTTCCGAGTGGTTTCTCTTCAACAAAATTAAACTGGTTTCAATTGAAAAGCAGCCCAAGCCGGGCGAAAATCCCAGCTTGGGGATGCTCTAAATGGCTGCTTCGCCCGACTCCTCGGTGCGGATGCGGATGGCGTTCTCGATGTTGCTGACGAAGACCTTCCCATCACCGATCTTGCCGGTCCGGGCGGCCCGGACAATCGCTTCGGTGGCTTGGTGAACCATTGCGTCGGCCAGCACCACCTCGATTTTGATCTTGGGCAGGAAATCCACTGTGTATTCGCTGCCCCGGTAAATTTCAGTATGCCCCTTCTGGCGTCCAAACCCTTTGACTTCCGACACCGTCAACCCTTGGACACCCAGGGCTGACAACGCCTCTTTGACTTCTTCCAGCTTGAACGGTTTGATGATGGCGTCGATTTTCTTCATGGGCTTTGTGGTCCGCGTCTTCCATACTAACAATCGTGACACGGGTGTAAACAGGAATCTGAAAGTTTTTTCAAAAAAAGCCGCGATTTTCTTGAACAAAAAAAACTTTCAATCGTCCATTGACTATACGTTCGAGTTGTGTTTAGTTAGTGGCGGGTTGGGGAAGAAGATTTGTTGGGGCAAAAATGTTTGAATTGTTCTTTGATTGCCCATTGTGATTTCGGCAGGTGTGTTGTACAGCATCGGCCGGGAAACCCCTAATCCTACGTTTGTACTAAATTCGAAAATTCCCCGGGCCTCTTGGTCACCCTCTGATCACTTGGCCCGGTTTTTTTTCCCCGGAACGAATCTCCATCGCCATTTCCCGGCTCCGCCGCTATGCTGCCCGCCATGAATTTGCCGCTTTTTGAGAATCTGACCCCCTGCCGGCCCCGGGTCTTTGTGCCGGAAACGATCAACCTTGGCGATTGGCGACAGATTGCGCCGCTCTTCGACACCCTGGAAACGCGCGCGGCGCAATGCCGCGGCGCCGCCCAGTTGGAACGCTGGCTGCTGGACGGGGGGGAATTGGCCGCCGCCCTCGATGAAGAGGCCTCCAGACGGTACATCGCCATGACTTGCCACACTGAAAACACGGAAGCGGAGAAGGCCTACCTCGATTTCCTGGAACACATCGAGCCGGAGCTAAAGCCGCGCCAGTTCAACCTGGCGCGGATTTTTCTCGGCCACCCAGCCCGCGGGCTTCTGGCGAAGGAGCGGTATTTTGTGTTCGACCGAAGCGCGCAGTGCCAGGTCGAATTATTCCGGCCGGAAAACGTGCCGCTGGAAACGGAGGAATCCAAACTGTCGCAGCAGTACCAGAAATTGACCGGTTCTCTCACCGTGCGCTTCCAGGGCGAGGAACAAACCCTGGCCCGCATGGGCCGTTACCTCGAAGAACCGGACAGGGCGGTGCGCCAGGAGGCCTGGGAACTGACCGCCAACCGCCGCCTTCAGGAAGCGGAGAACATCGAAACCATCTTCGAGCGCCTCCTGCAACTGCGCGAAAAGATCGCCGCCAACGCCGGTTTCCCCAATTATCTCCAATACGCCTTCCGCTCCCGCGGCCGCTTCGATTACACGCCCGAAGACTGCCTGAAATTCCACGACGCCATCGAGGGCGAAGTGATGCCGGAGTTGCGGCGCCTCCAGTCCGCTCGCCGCGCGCAACTGGGCCTGACGGCGTTGCGCCCCTGGGACCTGGCCGTCGATCCCTTGAACAAGCCCGCGCTGCGTCCTTTCGACAACGTCCAGAGCCTCGTTGCCAACACGCAGGAAATCTTCAGCCAGTTGGACGACAAAATGGCGGGCGATTTCCGGCTCATGCGCCAACAGCGCCTGCTGGATTTGGACAATCGCAAGGGCAAAGCGCCCGGCGGTTACCAATCGACCCTGGCCGAATCCCGCCTGCCCTTCATCTTCATGAATGCCGTCGGCCTCCAGCGCGATGTCGAAACTCTCTTGCACGAGGCCGGCCACGCCTTCCACGCCCTGGCGGCGCGGGAGGAGGATTTTTACACCTATCGCACCGCCCCCATCGAGTTCTGCGAGGTGGCCTCGATGAGCATGGAATTGTTGGGCAACCAATTCATCGGGAAGTTTTATGGGTCCGACGACGCCCGCCGGGCGCGGCGCGACCACCTGGAAGGAATCCTGGAAATCTTCCCGTGGATCGCAACCGTCGATGCCTTTCAGCATTGGATCTATTCCCATCCCGGCCACAGCCGCGCCGACCGGCAAAAAGCCTGGCTCGATTTGATGGACCGTTTCGGCGGCGACGTGGACTGGACGGGCCATGAAAACGCGCGGGTGAATTTGTGGCACCGGCAGCTTCACATATTCCAGTACCCCTTCTACTACGTCGAATACGGCATCGCGCAGCTGGGCGCCCTGCAAGTCTGGGCCAACGCGAAGCGCAACCAGGCGCAAGCGCTGGAGCACTACCATCGCGCGCTGGCGCTGGGCGGCTCGCGTCCATTGCCCGAACTCTTCCAGGCGGCCGGCTGCCGCTTCGATTTCACGCGCCAAACCGTCCAGCCGTTGATCCAACTGGTCCGCGACGAACTGGCCGCGCTGGACGCGTAAGCCGTCCGCGGGAGAAGCCCAACCCCCCGCGTTTTCAAGATGCACAAAGGTGAATAAGCCTGCATATCCTCCGGCATCTGCGCGCCGCGGGGCGCAAAAAACCACAGTCCATTTAAGCCGCTCCGGCGTCCACAATGTCCATAACGTCCACAATGTCCACGTCGCAAGCCCGCTTGCGCCGCAACAAAACCACCGTAATTTACCGTAATTTACCGTAANNACAGCATTTCAAAGAACAATCCTACTTATTAAATGTAACACAACGGAGAGGGGATTGCAAGAATTCTTTTGCAGAAGTGAACAAATTATTGGAAAGGCGCTCGCGCGTGGGCAGAACACGCGGAATAACGCAGATGAAGAATCATTCTCTTCCGTATCTGCGTCAATCTGCGTGTTCTGCGGGCAATTTCCCCCCCCGTGGGTTGCGGGCCCAAAGCCGATAGGCCTTCCTGGCAGGTGCTTTGACTTCCGGCGGGAGCGCTCGGTAAGCCTTCCCAAAACTAGGAGTCGTTAATGACTTCCCCGATCATTAGGCAGCGCGAAAGAATAATTTGAGCAACTATGGCGCAGGGATTTTGGCCGCTGGCAAGGCGCTCGTGAGGCGCATATCCGAAGGGATCTGCAACGAACGAGCAACGCTGCCAGCGGCCAAAAGAAGCAGCCAGACTTGCTCAAATTATTTTTTCGCGCTGCCTTGGCGACTTCTTCGGAAGTGCAGCACCCCTTGCCCACGCGCAAGATCTTCCCAACCATTTGTTCCGTCTGCGCGACAGCGCCGCTTTCAAACACAGAAAAGCTCGACAAAGGTGGGATGCGCCCGGGTGTGAGGGTGTGATCAAATGAAAAATTATGCTTGCATTAGGGGGCGGCATGTGACAGATTCTGATTCGTGTACCGACCAATCCAAAAGAATCCATGAAAAAGTGTATTGCGTTTCTTCTCATGCTCGCAGGTTTTGCTGTCACTAATAATTTGATGGCCCAAGGGACTGCGTTCACCTATCAAGGCCAGCTCCAGTCCAACGGCGTCCCGGCCGGCGGAAGTTACGACATGGCCTTCTCCCTGTTCCCGGCCGCGAGCGGGGGCGCGGCCGGCGCCGGGCCGATCACCAATGCCGCCACCGGCGTGACCAACGGCTTGTTCACTGTCACGCTGGATTTTGGCGCGGGCGTTCTCAACGGAAGCAATTACTGGCTGGCCATCAGCGTGTCTCCCGCCGGGAGCAACCTATTCACCGAGCTGACTCCGCGGCAGCCGCTGGGGTCCGTGCCCTATGCGGTATTCGCGGCGGGTGCCAGCAACGTGTCCGGCGCAGTGCTTGCCAGCCAATTGAGCGGCAGCGTGGGGAATAGTCAACTGGCCAACAGTTCCATCACCGTGACCGCCGGGGTTGGTCTTGGCGGCGGCGGCGCGGTGGCTTTGGGTGGCGCGACAACCTTGAGCAACGCCGGCGTGCTGTCGGTCGCGGGCAACGGGGACATCACGGTGGCAACGGTCAATGGCGCGGTGACACTGGGCGACACGGCGACCAGCGCCGCGGCGCCGAACCTCATCGTCACACGCGACAGCACCGGCAGCTTTTCCGCGGCCAGCATCACCCTGGGGGGCAATTTGAACCTGCCCGCCACGACGGCTACCACGGGTCTTATTAACGCCGGCGGCAACAGCCTGATCCACTCATACGGGAACCAGAACTTCTTCGCCGGGGCGGGCGCGGGCAACTTCACAATGGGCGGCGGAAACAACACCGCGACGGGAGTCCTGGCGCTTTCAGGCAATTCGAGCGGCAGCAACAACACGGCGACCGGGTGGGAATCGCTCTACAACAACACCAGGGGAGTCAATAATACCGCGACCGGCTGGTCGGCCCTGGTCAACAACACCACCGGAGGCGACAACACGGCCGCCGGCGACCAGGCGCTCTATTCGAATACGACCGGCGGCGACAACACGGCGACCGGCTGGTCGGCGCTTTACAACAACATCGGGGGAAACTGGAACACGGCCGACGGCTGGAGCGCGCTTTACAACAACACGAGCGGCATTTACAACACCGCCACCGGCTATAAGGCGCTGCTGAATAACACCACCGGCTCTGAAAACACGGCCAACGGCACCGGCGCGCTTCAAGACAACACGACCGGCACGGACAACGCGGCCTACGGAGTCAACGCGCTGCTCAGCAACATCAGCGGGAGCAACAACACGGCCAGCGGCTGGGCGTCGCTTGGCCATAACACGACCGGCTACAACAACACGGCTAATGGCCAGTCGGCACTTTACTCCAACACCACCGGAAACAGAAACGAGGCGATTGGCCAAAATGCGATGTACTCCAACACGACCGGGATTCAGAACGCCGCCTTGGGCGATTGGGCGCTTTACGACAACACGAGCGGCAGCCAGAACACCGCCAGCGGCAGCGGTGCGATGCTAAACAATACCACCGGCGGTTTCAATACAGGGGCTGGCTTCAACGCGCTTTACAACAACACCACCGGCTACTGGAACACGGCCATCGGTGGTCGCGCGCTTATTTCCAACACGACCGGAGGGAACAACACGGCTGTTGGCGGCGATGCGCTCCACTACAACACGACCGGCAGCTCCAACACGGCCACGGGCGCCAACGCGCTCCAGGGCAACACCACCGGCAGTTACAACACGGCCGATGGCCATAATGCCTTGGTATTCAACACGACGGGCAACTATAACACAGCCGACGGCTTTCAGGCGCTTTGGACCAACACCACCGGCATCCAAAACACTGCGACTGGCGCCTTCGCTGGACAGAACAACACGACGGGATCGAATAATACAGCGATCGGTTGGGGGGCGCTCCTCAAAAACACCACCGGAAGTTCCAACATCGCCATCGGCTATTTGGCTGGCAGCAATCTCACCACGGGCAATTACAACATCGACATAGGCAACGTGGGTTTGGCGGGCGACAGCAATGTCATCCGCATCGGAACTCCGGGCACTCACACCAACGCCTTCATTGCCGGGCAGATCGTCGGCGACGGCAGCGGTTTGACCAACCTGAGTGTCGGGCAACTGCCGGGCGCGGTGCTGACGAATAATGAAAGCGGCGCAATGTTGACCGGCACATTCAACGGAACATTTGCCGGCAGCGGCGCGGGACTGACGAATTTGAACCCGACGAATTTAAACGCGGGCACGGCGCCGATCAACATTTCCGGCAACGCGGCAACGGCGACGACCGCCGCGAACGTAACCGGGAACATCGCCGATGCCCAGTTACCGGCGAACGTTCCCTTGTTGAACGGAACCAACTCGTTCACCGGCACGAACACCTTTTCCGGCCCAACCATTGCGACCAACGCCGGCAACATTTTCAACGGGGCGTTCACCGGCAACGGCGGGGGTCTGACAAATCTTGCAACGGGCGGAATTACCACGAACGTCCTTGTCGCCGGGGTTACGTTTTACATCACCAACGGTATTATAATGAACGTCCAATGAAAGCCCTTCTCATCATCCCGCTGGCACTGGCTGCATCGTTGATTCACGCGCAGCAATACTCCATTGGCTGGTATAAAATCGCGGGCGGCGGCGGCGCCAGCGCTGGCGGCGGCTATCAAGTTACCGGCACCATCGGACAGCCGGATGCCGGTGGCGCGATGACCGGCGCCACTTATTCATTGACCGGCGGTTTTTGGAGTTTGATTTCTGTCGTGCAAACCGCGGGTCTTCCCAACCTGAGCATCACCCATGCCGGCAACAGCGTGGTTGTCTCCTGGCCGAACACGGCCAATTGTGCCTTGCAACAGAACAGCATTCTGGCCGCGTCGGCGGGCTGGACGGCGAGCGGCTATGCGGTCAGCACCAACGCCAGCGGCACGAGCAGCATTACCATCGCGCCGCCCAAGGGCAGCTTGTTTTTCCGCCTGGCCAGTCCCTGAAATCCTGAAAACACCGCATCGCTCATTTGATGCTTGGCGCCGTCAGGCGGCTGCCCTCTTGAGATTTGATGAGGATGCCAAACGCGGAACTCAGCCAGGGACGGGACAAGAAATTGCCTTGGCAGAAGGTGAACGGATTGTTGGGCGGACGCTCGCGCGTGGGCGGAACACGCGGAATGACGCAGCAACGGCTGAAAAAGAGAAGATTTCTTCTGCGTTATTCTGTTCCGCGGGCTGCTTGCCCATCAAATCCGGCTCGACAGGGCGCGCCGGGGCTGGCAGAGTCGCCCGGAATTCCGTTGCTCCATGTTGTCTCTCGAACAATTAGCCGCGCTGCTCGAAGAGCACCGCCAGGCGCCGGCTGTCCCCGTTCGCGAATTTTCTTTGGGCGGCGAGACTTTTGCCTTCAATTCCTCTCCGGCCATCATGGGCGTGGTCAACCTCTCGCCGGATTCCTGGTATCGCGAAAGCGTCTGCCTCACGGCCGAGCGCGCCATCGCGCGCGGACTGGTGCTCCGGGCGCAGGGCGCCCGCATCGTCGATGTCGGAGCGGAATCGACGCTGGCGCAGGCGGCGCGGCTGGACTCGTCCGCGCAGGAAGGCAGATTGCTGCCCGTCGTGCGCGGACTGGCCGCGGCCGGCGTGCTCGTTTCGGTGGAAACCTACCAGGCCGAAGTCGCGCGGGGCTGCCTGGAAGCGGGCGCCAAGGTGATCAATCTCACCGGGACCCAAGACGCGCCGGAGATTTTCCGACTGGCGGCGGAGCATTCGGCGGCGGTCATCCTTTGCCATGTGCAGGGCCGCAACCCGCGGGAAGTGGGCGATTTCGACGCAAGCGGCGATGTCATCGAACGGATGCGGGAGTATTTCGGGCGGCTTTCGGAGACGGCGGAGCGGCAGGGCGTGGAAAGAATCCTGCTCGATCCCGGCCTGGGCTTTTATTATCGCAATTTGCGTGACAGCGCGGCGCGTGTGCGGCACCAGATGACCACCTTTTTGAACACCTTTCGCCTGCGGACATTGGGATTCCCGGTGTGCCACGCCTTGCCGCACGCCTTCGAGTATTTCGGGGAAGAGGTGCGTTGCGCGGAGCCTTTCTTTGCCGTGCTCGCGGCGCTGGGCAAGACCGACCTGTTCCGCACGCACGAAGTCCCGCGCGTGCGCGCCGTGTTGGAAACGCTGCGGATGTTTTAACCCGCGCTTTTCCGGCAGAGAAAGACCCCTTCCTCTTCGGATGGCGTGATCCATTGATCGAGGACCTCGACTTGCCAGGCCCGCAAGAGGCGCCCGGCTCGTTCGGGTGTGTAGCGGTACGAAAAAAACAGGCGGAGCAATTCGCCCCGGCCAAAATCAAAACGCTCGCCATCCACCATCAGGGACCGGTTGCGGAGAAAACGAAAATCCGCCGCGATCCGCCTCAACCCCGCCGCTTCCTCAATGGAGAATTCCACCGCGCCATCGTCCGGCTCGATTCCAAGGTCGGTCACGAAGGCCATCAGCCAATCGCGCGTTTCGCGATTATCGTAACCGGGAAAAACCCGTCGCACCCCGGCCGCGTAGTCGGGACCGGGCGCAAGATTCGCGCTCAAAAGCAAAAGATCGCCCGGCCTCAACAGCGCCGCCAGCCTGCGAAGGGCGTCGTCCGGCTCGAAGTTCGGGATCATGCCGAAAAAGGTGTATAGGCGCTGGGCCATCCGCGGATCGAGCTGATCGAAAACCTCCGCCCAATCCTCCGCGGCGCCCAAATCGCACAGGAGCGGATGGCAGGGGGCGCCCGGGGCGGCGGTTTGGGCCTCGCGGACGGAAGCCAGAAGCAGGGCCAGGCTGCCATCGCAGGGTGTGTAGGAAAGCTCGTTCACCTTCTGGGCCAGCAACCCCAACAGTCGCGCCTCCTTTTGCCCGCCGCCACAGCCCAGGCCGATCAGGCGCGCCGCGTTTTGGCCCATCACTCCGGCCGCCGCCGCGAAGCTCCGGTCGTAGATGGCCGACGCCTCCGGGTCAGTCCGGGATGGCGAGAAGGCCTCATGCAAGGCGAGCCATTTGCGGGCTTGTTGGCGGCTTTCATAGAGGTACTTTGGCGCGATCCGGCGCGCGCGCAGGCCCTCGCGCAGGCCGCGCTGGACATTTTCCGGAAACTGGCTGGCATGGACCGTTATCGACGCCGTCTCAGATGTCATACATCTTCGCCTTGTCGGCCCCGGCCTCGACCAATTGTTGGAAAGTGACGGCGTTTGCTGTGGTATTGACAGCGTCGCGCAACTGGCGCCAGGCGTGGCGCAATTCGGCGGGGCATTGCGCGTCGCTCAGTCCCGGCGAATCAAAAGTCTCTCCGTGAACGCAGCGCAGGACGTCGCCGAAGGAAATTTTCGCCGGGGGCCGCGCCAGCAAATAGCCCCCCGCCTTGCCGCGCTGGCTTTTGACGATCTGGGCGGATTTGAGTTCGATGAGAATTTGCACGAGGTAATTGGGCGGGATGCCCTGGGTGGAAGCCATTTCCTCGACAGTCCGGGCGCCGCCCTCCTGGTAATGTTGCGAGAGCCAGAGCACGGCGCGGGCCGCATAATCGCTTTTAACGGAAAGTTTCACGCGCAAGGCGGTAGCTGGCCGCCATGGTCAGGTGTTCCCAGGCGGAAAGCAAGCCGCCAGGAATGACTAATGTCTAAGCACGAATGACCAAGGAATGACGAAGCCCGAATGACGAAAGCGGCTCCGAGCGGCCATTTCGTCATTGAGTCATTTGGGAATTCTTTCGTCATTGGAGCTTGGACATTCGTCATTTTCCCCCGGCGTATTCTGGTTTCGCCGTTGACTGAGCCGGCTTGTGTCCAAAAACTGAGATCCGCACATCCGACTGGAGCGCAAGACGGAATACTTCGGGGATCGCCCTCATCCTAGCCTTCTCCCCCAGGAGAAGGATCAGCTATCGCCCGGTACTGGTTTTGCGTGGGCGTGTCCGGCCAGTGCAGTCGCTGGTATCTCAAGTGGACGTCGGATGATTCTCCCTCTCCTGGAGAAGAGGGCAGGGGTGAGGTCGAGCCCCGAAGAGTTCTGTTTTGCGCCTCCGACTGGGGGCGCGAATCGTCTGGACAACAGGCGGCGGGCGGGATAGCCTTGTTGAAAATAATTTATATGACAGCAAAACTCATCGCAGCGTTGAACAAACAGGCCAACATGGAATTGCAAGCCGCCCACGGCTATCTGGCGATGGCCTACTGGAGCGATGTCCATCATTACAGCGGCTTCGCGAAATTCTTCCATGAACAATCCACCGAGGAACACCTCCACGCCGGGAAACTCCTCAAGCACATCGCCGACCGCGCGGGCGTCCCGGCCCTCAGCGCGCTGACGGCCCCGAAGGTTTCCTTCAAGGACCTCACCGACATCGCGCAGACCGCCTATGACATGGAGCGGGCCAACACCGCCGGCATCAACGCCACTTATGAGGTCGCCCTGGCTGAGAAGGATTACCCCGCCCAAGTGCTGCTCCACTGGTTCATCAGCGAGCAAGTCGAGGAAGAGGCCTGGACGGACAAGCTCCTGGCCAAGACCCGCGAGGCCACCTGTTCGGGCAGTATCTCCAGCCTCGACCGGCACCTGGCCAAAATCCTCGCCGGCGACGCTGCGGAGGATTAGGCCGTATTGAAGGCTTCCGCGGGGAAATCCTCAGATACGCGCTTGACCGGCGCGTTGTTTGTGGGAATTTTCCCTTATGACGACAATTGCCAAGGCCGACAAAAGCCGGTTGACCATTCGGGGATTGGTTGACGGCCATCATTACATTGTGCGCGAACAGCCCGGCGGCTGGTTCATCACGCCTGAAAAAATGCATCGCGTCAAAAGAACCGGCATGAGCGCGGACGCCTTTGCCCGGCTCTACCGCTCCCGCACACCCTTGGGCGCTGACACGGCCAGGGAAATCGCCGCCAACCTGGCCGCCACTGACAAGGCGAAATGAGAATCCTGATTGACACTTCGTTGCTGGTTGAAGGCGAGCGCAGAAATTTCGACCTCGGCAAGTGGGTAGTCGCCGCTGGGCATGAAGTTTTTATTTGTGACGCCACCGTCGCGGAATACATCGCGGGCAAGCCCCTGGCAGATGCCGCCAAGGAACAACGCTGGCAAAACTATTGGGACTCGTTTGTCTCACTTTTAGAATCCGTGCCACTTGATCACCAAGTCTGCGAAAAGGCTGGTGAACTGCTGGCCTGTGCCCGGCGCGCGGGAAAAACCGTGCCGCTGGGGGATGGACTTCATGCCGCCGTGGCCGAATTGGAAGATTTGACCGTTGCGACAGTGGATGTTGACCACTTCAAAGCCCTCAGCGTCCGCGCTGTCAATCCATTAAAACGGGATTGAGAAGATTGGCTCAAACGGCCTGCAGGTCCCGGATACGGGCGGCGATCCCGGCGGGAAACTGGCCGGAGCTTCCCGCTCGCAACCGTGACCGCCGTAAGGGTGCGTCCGTCCAGCGTGGAAAACTCCGTTGAGGATTAGGCGTATAATGGCGGAGAGGGGGGGATTCGAACCCCCGGTACAGTTTTACCCGTACAACGGTTTAGCAAACCGCCGCTTTCGGCCACTCAGCCACCTCTCCATCGGTTTCCGAATCTACAGGCGCATTGGTAAAATCGCAATTGGAAAATCCCGATTGCAATTTCAGGCCCCCGCCATGATGCTGGCCTCGTGAGCAAATCGGAGATTCTGGAGCAGTTGCCCAATTTGGGCCGCGGGGATCGTCGTGAAATCCTGGAACGCATTTGGGAGGTGGAGGAAGATGATTTGGTCAGGGGCGCACAGCTCGACGCGGACGAGAAATCGCTGCTCGACCGCGAACTTGCGGAGTTCAAGGCAGACCCAAAGGCAGGCTCCGAATGGAACGAAGTTGAGTCCCGTCTCCACCAACAAGTCCGGCCGTGAGTTGGCGCATCATTGATTTCATTCACCCGCTGCTCGCGTGAGGTTGCGGACATGCTTCAATGGGCGGCAGAGCAGGCAAATTCCGTTTTCCAATCCAACGAGGGCGGAATGATTCCCGCCTAAATTGGCGCAATCATCGTTGACGACCGGCCTTTGGCCTTCTTGGTCATGCAACACGCCGTGAAGCCGATTATGCGCTTATTTTGGGCTGTCGAGAGCCAGTAATTCTGTCAGACATCCTCCCTAACCCGCGTATTTCGCAGCGCGGCGAAAGCCGCTTCCAATTTGTCGGTAGGGCGGTGCTGCCGCGCCGCCCAAATATCAGGGCGAAGCGGCAGGTTCGCCCTACCAAGCTGTGAAATATGCGGGTTAAGCTCTCTGATCCCCTCAACTTCTCCCGGCCTTGCCACACGCCCGGCCTTCTGCAAAGCTGCGGACGTGAACATTGACTCCAGCGGCGCCAATCGAGACCGGGTCTTTGTCACCACCCATTGGTCGCTCGTGCTCTCGGCCCAGGAGAAGGACTCCCCCGGTTCGCTCGAGGCGCTCGAAGCGTTGTGCCGCGCTTACTGGTATCCTCTGTATGCTTTCGCCCGCCGCCAGGGCCAGCGGCCCCACGACGCCCAGGACCTTACCCAGGAGTTTTTCGCCCGCTTGCTCAAGAAGGATTACCTCAAATCCGCCGCGCGCGAAAAGGGCCGCTTCCGCAGCTTTCTGCTCACCGCCTTCAAGCGCTTTCTGGCCGACGAATGGGATCGCCAGCACGCCCAAAAACGCGGCGGCTTCGCCACGGTCGTCTCCATCGACCAGGAACTGGCCGAATCGCGTTTCGCCGCCGAGCCGGCGCACAGTCTCCAACCTGACGTTCTCTTCGACCGCCAATGGGCCATCACGCTCATCGAGCGCGTCATGGCGCGATTGGAGGAAGAGTATCTGAACTCCGGCCGCGCCCGGCTCTTGGAGCACCTTCGCCATTGTCTTGCCCGCGACGAATCGGCGTTGCCCTACGCTCAAATTGCCGCCCAGTTGAACCTGACGGAAGCCGCCGTCAAAATGGCCGTCCACCGCCTGCGCGTCCGCTATCGGGAAATCCTCCACGCCGAGATCGCCCAGACCGTTTCCTCGCCAGGCGAAGTCCAGGAGGAAGTTCGCCACCTTTTTTCCACGTTTGAATCGTGACCCGTCGCCGTTACCTTTGCCCCGTTCTACCTAAGTAAGGACGATGAGCGATACGAATTATCTTTCGCGCAAATGTCCGCGGTGCGGCGCGGACCTGCCGCCCCGGCTTCCACCGGATCTCTGCCCCAAGTGCCTCCTGGAAGCCGGGCTTGCCACCCAGTCCGGCCAGACTCAAGCGCAGACCGCCGACTCGCCCGCCCCTTGGCCTTCGCGCGCCATGCCAAAACCGGGCGAGCAGCTTGGCCGCTACCGCATCGTCCGCATCCTTGGCGAAGGCGGAATGGGCGCTGTCTTTGACGCCGAAGACCTGGAGAGCGGCCGCCGTGTTGCTCTGAAGGTCTTGAGCGAGAAACTGGATTCACCTGAAACCCGGCAGCGTTTTTTCCGCGAAGGCCGCCTGGCCGCCTCGATCAATCATCCCAACAGCGTCTATGTTTTCGGCACCGAGGAAATCGGCGGCATCCCAGTCATCGCCATGGAACTGGTCCCCGGAGGCACGCTCCAAGACCGCGTGCGCGAGCGTGGCCCCTTGGGCATCGCCGAAGCGGTGGACTGTATTCTCCAGATCATTGCCGGGCTGGAAGCGGCAAATCGCGTCGGCATCCTGCACCGCGACATCAAGCCCTCGAACTGCTTCGTGGACGCCGACAACACGGTCAAAATCGGCGATTTCGGCCTTTCCGTATCGGCCAACATCCGCACCGAGCCAGCTCTCACGGCGAGAGGCGGCTTTATTGGGACCCCGGCTTTTTGCTCGCCCGAGCAGCTTCGCGGCGATGAGTTGAACGTCCGTTCCGATATGTATTCGGTCGGCGCAACGCTTTTCCACCTTCTCACCGGCCGGACGCCATTCGAGGCGAAGGACCCGGTGAAGCTGCTTGCGACAGTCCTGGAACAAAAAGCGCCCTCGCCGAGGAAATTCCGCCCGGCCATTCCGACGAGCCTGGCCAAAACGGTCTTGCGCTGCCTCGAAAAACAGCCCGGCGACCGGTTCCAAAACTACCAGGAACTCTGTCAAGCATTGACGCCATACACCAGCGCCGCCCCCACCCCCGCCACTCTCGGACTGCGCTTTGTCGCCGGCCTGATTGACCAAATCGTCTTCGGCGCCATTTTGACGCTGATTCTGGCCCTGACGGGAACGGGTCCGATTGATTTTCTCAATCTGGCCGGCAAGGCTTCGCTCAAAGCGCTGCCGATGGTTCTTCCCATGTTCGCCGGCTCCATCATTTACTTCGGTGTCCTCGAAGGCCATTGGGGCGCGGCGCTCGGCAAAGCCATCTGCGGATTGCGCGTCATCGGCCCAAATCGAAGCGCGCCCGGCATTGGCCGCGCGTTGGCGAGGGCGGTGATTTATGTCCTGTCGCCGATCTTGCCGTTTTGGATCATTAACGTGATCAATCCGCAATTGTATGTGGAGTCTTCTTACGCGATGCAACTCGCGATGAGCGGTTCGATGTATGTCGTTCTCGCCGTGCTCTTCTGCCGCGCGCGCCGCTGCAACGGCTTCGCCTCCTTGCACGACCTCATCACCCACACTCGCGTCGTCTCGCGCTCGGCCCTCCAATCGCGCCCCTCATCCGCAATGCCTGAAATGCAGCCCCTGGCCTCGCAAACCCGCCGCGCCGTCGGCCCCTATCAAGTGCTCGAAATGATGGAGAAAACCAGCGCCGCCGAGTGGCTGCTGGGCTACGATCTGCGCCTGCTGCGCAAAGTGTGGATTCGCCTGGTCCCGCCCGGCGTGCCGCCGGTGCCCGCCGCGTTGCGAGGCCTTGGCCGCGTTGGACGGCTTCGTTGGCTCTCCGGCCAGCGCTCGCCGGAAGCCAACTGGGACGCCTTCGAAGCCCCCACCGGCAATCCGCTGGTCCATCTCGCTCCAACCCGCCCGCGCTGGGCGCAGGCGCGCTATTGGCTTTACGATCTCGCCACGGAAATCAGCGCCGCCGCCAAGGACGGCACCTTGCCGGAAAGTTTGACCCTGGATCGCATTTGGATAACCGATGATGGCCGGGCCAAACTGCTTGAATTCCCCGCGCCCGGCGCCGGCGGCGCAACCGCTCCCGCCAAAGCGGCCCATTCTTGCGGTCCATTCCTGAGCCAAGTCGCGGCCGCTGGCGGAAGCACGAACGTTCCAATGCCCGTCCATGCCCGGCGATTCCTCGAGCGCCTGCCGACTCTCCCCGACGCCGACTCCGTTATCAAGGAACTGAAGCCGCTGTTGCAGCGAGCGCCCGCGGTGACGCGCTGGCGGCGCGCGGTCATCCTCGGCGGTTGCGCTGCCGCGCCGTTGTTGATGGGCATCAGCCTGCTTTTCGGTGCCAGGATGATGGAGCAGTGGAATCAGCAGAACCCCGGGATCATGGACCTGAGCAGCCTGTTGGGGCAGCACGCCATGCTGAATTCCCGCTTCATGAAAGAGCAACCCCATCCCACCGACCGCCAGTTTTCCATCTACATCGCCAGCCATTACCGCTCTGTCATCACTAATGATGCGGTGTGGACGGGCGCCTATACACTGATGCTGGTCAAGGGTGACGACCGCAAATTCGCCGAGCGCAGCGTTGCCGAATACCCCTCACCCTCCGCGGTGGAAATAAAAGACGCGGAGGCGGCATTGAAGAAGTATCTGCCTGATTCGCACGCGTTAGACTTCATTAAACGGCCAACGGAACCATTCCTTATGGCAGGCGGCGCCCTGGCGATTTATGTCTGTCTTCCGGCCATTGCCGCCGCCTTGCTCTTTCGGGGCGGCTTGGTCCTGCTCATCGCCGGGGTGACGTTTGTCCGCAAGGATGGCGCGCCCGCGTCCCGCCTTCGCGTGTTTTGGCGCGCGCTGGTAACGTGGTCTCCGATCCTTGTCGCGTTGCCCTTCAAAAGCCTGTTCGACTTCTCCACATTGGCGCTGATTTCGTTGTCGGCAATTGGCGCCCTCGCGGCCGTCTCCATGGCTTTGCCGGAACGGGGCTTGGCCGACCGTCTCGCCGGAACCTGGCCCGTTCCGCGGTAAGCGCGTTACCTTTTCACAGATTCTCCTAATAGCCAGTGAAAGGATCAATCTACACAATGAAAACTCTGAAACAGACAGCAACCATGGCCTTCTCACTGCTGGCCGCAGCCGCCTTCGCCGCCGATGAACCGACCGCTGACGAAATCATCCAAAAAGCCCGCGCCGCTTACGCCGCGCTCTCCAGCTACAGCGACAGCGGGACGGTGGTCACGGTGTCGTCGGGTCAAACTATTTCGCTCGAATTCGACACCCGGCTCCAGCGCCCCAACCTCTATCGCGTCAATTGGACCCAGAAAAAGGGCCTCATGCCCGGGATGTCGGCCGATAACGGCATGGCGTGGTCCGGTGGCAACGGCGATTTTTACCAGACCACCTGCTCGTGGGCCGGCAACGGGCCTGTTGCCAAGAAGAAAATGCCCGACATGAAAGGCACGCTCGGCGGGTCCATCGGCTATTCGCTGTTCGCAACGACCACCATTCCCGGCGCTTTCTTTGGCCGCAACCTCGACGATTATTTCGCCTACCCCGCCATCGACGGCAAGTTTCCACTCACAAAGCAGAAGAGCGAGAAAGTGGGCGACGTGGACTGCTATGTCATCGCCGCGGAAGCGGATTTGTCCAAATATCCCGAGGCCGGCAAATCCGGCTCCGTCTCGAACCAACTCTGGATCGGCAAAAACGATTTCCTCATCCACAAAACCAGCGTCCGATACTTCGAAAAAGTGGATGACGACCTCTTGCAGAACGACGAAGTCATTGACCAGGCGGCAAAAAAGACCCTGGAAATGCAAAGCAAGCCGGTGACGCCAGAAGCGATCGCCGCCTTGCGTCCGAAGATGAGGGAAATGATGAAGCAAATGCAACCCATGATGAAAAGCGCCTTCAAAGAAGGCGTCCTCTACATCCAGACCCACGAAAACATTTCCGTCAACCAATCCTACTCCCCCGCGGATTTTCTGCCAGCCAAGGACTAACCTGCTTCTTTCATACAAGTCCCAATTTCCGGTTGAGGGCGCGCGCCGAATGCGCGCCCCGTCCTTTTGGTTCGGCTGCAATCCTGCGTCGCACGAATTGGTTGTTCGGAGGGCGAGCCATTCACGAATTGGGAGGCTCATTCCGCAAGATTTGCAAAGTATTGAGCAAAAAAGGGTAAGCGCGTTTTGTGCCGATTGTGCAACTTGTCTTCATTATGACCTACAACGAACATTACGACAACGACACGGTCGCGTTGCAGACTGATGCGATTGAGACGGGCACCCCAAAAACCGGCTTGATCGCGGCGTTGGTGGCAGCCATTAAGGCCAGGATTCCAGCCGGTTACGAGGATGAAGATGGGTTTCACACAGAGGCCAAGCCGCGCGTTCACGATTAATTGCCGGCAGTTTCCGACCGGTTCGTTTGAGGTCGCGGGCATTCCAAGCCCGGAATGAACCGCAATTTGGATTTCCAAAAATCGACCTCGCAACAATCCCGAAGGGATTTCTTCATTCAGCCCAAAGTTTGGGTGCTTCCCAGAAGACTACACAGGTTTCCCACTTGCCTCAGAGCGGCTCTCCGTCCAATCTGGTTCAGGTTGATGAATGAAGCCTAAAATCATTGTTCTTGTTTTAATCCTCGTTGCCCTCGCGGTTGGCCTTTACTTTCTGGTGGCGCCGCGCGCGCGGGAAATCCTTCTTACCGGAATCGTCACCACCGACGAAGTCATTGTCAGCTCGGAAATCCAGGGCCGATTGCAGCAACTTCTGGTGCGGGAGGGCGACACGGTGACCAACGGGCAATTGGTGGCGGTCATCCAGCCGCAGCAATGGGCGGCCGAAATGGCCTATTACACCAACAGCGCGCGGCACTCCTCCGCCCAGGTCCTCCAGGCCCGGGCCGACCTGGAATTCCAAGTCGAGCAAACCAGCAACCTCATCCGGCAAAGCGAGGCCAACCTCGCCGCCACCAGCAACCAGGTCGCCGAGGCCGAGGCGGACCTCGACAACGCGACGCTCACCTTCAAACGCGAGGAGGGCCTTTTCAAACAAAACGTCGATTCCGCCAAGGATTACGATCTGGCCCGCACCAGTTTCGATTCCGCCCGCGCCCGGGTCGAATCCTTCCGCAAACAAGCGGTCGCGGCCCAGGCGGCCGTCGCGCTGGCCAAGTCGAGCGCCGAACAAATCGAGTCCCGCCGCGCCGCCCTGGCCGCCAGCCAGGACCAGCAGGCCGCGGCCGACGCCCAATCCGACAAGGCGCGCGTCCAATTGGGCTACACCCTCATTCACGCCCCGGCCGCCGGCACCGTCGATGTTCGCGCCGCGCTGCCGGGCGAGGTCGTCAACCCGGGCCAGGGGATTCTCACCCTGATCGACCCCGACCAACTCTGGGTGCGGGCCGACGTGGAGGAAGGTTATATTGACAGAATTCGTCTGGGGGACAAATTCACCGTCCGCCTCCCCTCCGGCGCCGTGCGGACGGGAACGGTTTTTTATCGGGCGATCGACGCGGATTTTGCCACGCAACGGGACGTCAGCCGCACCAAGCGCGACATAAAGACCTTTGAAATCCGGCTGCGCTGCCCCAATGACGACCGCGCCCTGGCGGTGGGCATGACGGCCTACGTGGCGCTGGCGTTTGGGAAACCCTGAGCATGGGCGCCGTCGAAGTCGAGAACCTGACCAAGCGTTTCGGCGACTTTTGCGCCGTGGACCACTTGAATTTCGCGGTCGAAACCGGCGAGATTTTCGGCTTGCTCGGCCCCAATGGCGCCGGCAAGTCCACCCTCATCCGCATGTTGACGACGCTCGTGGTGCCCAGCGAGGGGACGGCGCGCATCAACGGGTTTGACGTCATCAAGAACCCCAATGACGTCCGCCGCTCCATTGGCGTGATTCCCCAGGCCATGACGTCCGACCTGGATTTGACCGCGGTGGAAAACATGAGCATCTTCGCAAAGCTCTACGGCATCCCCCGCGAGAAACGGCGGCGCGCCATCGACGCCTTGCTCCGGGCGGTGGACCTGGAACAATGGAGGGACAAACCTGTCAAGATGTTTTCGGGGGGCATGAGGCGCCGCCTGGAAATCGCGCGCGGGCTGGTGCACGAGCCAAGCCTCTTCATCCTGGACGAGCCGACCACGGGCTTGGACCCCGTTTCCCGCGTCGCCGTGTGGGAGATGCTGGAGAGCTTGAAGCGGCAACGCGCCCTCACCATCCTGGTTTCGACCCATTACATGGATGAGGCGGACAAATTATGCGACCGCGTGGCGATCATCGACCACGGCAAGCTGGCGGCGCTGGATTCGCCGCTCAAACTCAAGGCCTCCATCCCCGGCAAGAACATTCTCGAAGCGGGCTTTTCCAGCGTGCCGCCCGGCTGGGAGGAGACCCTGCGCGCGCTGCCCGACGTCGCCGACGTCAAGGCGGAGGAGAGCGTGTTCCGCATCTCCTCCAACAACGGCCCGCGCACCACGACCGCGCTGCTGGAAGCCGTCCGGCAGGCGGGCCTGACGCTGACCTCGCTCTCGGTGCAGAGCACGACGCTTGACGATGTTTTCGTGCATTACACCGGGCACCAGTTGCGCGACGCGCTGAAAGAGTCGGTCCAATACAGCAGTTCGTTTATGTACGAACCCAAACAATCATGATCCGAATCTGGGCCATCATAGAACGCGATCTGCGCCGCTTCCGCAGCAGCCCCACGCTCATGATCGTCTCCATGGTCATGCCGCTGATGCAACTGGTCGTCCTCGGTTACGCCTTTGGCGGAAAGGTGAAGCATCTCCAACTGGGTGTCCTGGACCAGGACCACGGCGGCTCCGCGATCAAAGTCCGGGCATTGGCCCAAGCCGTGGCCGCCAACGCCCAGACCTTCAACACCGTCCAATACGATGACCAGGCGGCCGCCCTGCGCGATTTGCGCGTCGGCAAAATCAACGGGCTATTGGAAATCCCCCCCGCCTTTTCCCGCAAAGTCATGGCCGGCGACAACCCCCGCATCGCGCTGGTCGAAGACAACACCGACCAATTCGCCGCCTCCGCCCTGGAAGGCTCAATCAACCAGATGCTGATCCCCTACAATCGCCCGCCGGTTCCGGCGCGGCTGACGGCCGACGCCACTCTCTCGGTCGTGGAGGTCTATCCCTACGTGCCCTACATTCAATACCTGCTGCCGGGGACAATCGTGCTGGCCATATTTGTCTCCGCGATGATCGGCGGCGGCATCATATTCATAGATGACAAGGCGCGCGGGCTGCACGAGGGGTACTTGGTGACGCCCATTCGCAAGGTGGAATTGATCCTGGGCTTCAACCTGGCGGGGGCGGCCAAGGCGATCCTCAGCGGGCTGGTGCTGGTGACCTTCGGGTCGATCATAGCCGGGATACCCGACCCGTTGAATCTGGTGCGCCTGGCGCGGCTGATGTTGCTGGTGCTGGTGACATCGCTGGCGCTGATCAGCCTGATGTTCCTGCTGATGGTGCGGGTGAGCGATCCGCTGGTGCCGCGGGCGATCTTCGGGGTGTTGAACACGGTCCTGTTCTTCCCCAGCGGCGCGGTCTATCCGATCCAGGCCTTCCCGCCCTGGATGAGATTCATCACGACGATCGACCCGTTCACCTACGCGGTGCATGGCTTCAAGCAAATCATTCTGAAGAACACGGGTTTGATGGCCATCTCCGGCGACCTGGCCTATCTGGCGGCCTTCACCCTCATATCCATGGTGGCGGCCACGCTGCTGTTCCGCCGCACGCTTTAGGCGTTTATGTAGCAGGATTGGGAGCCCGACCGTCCCGGTCGCTTCCAGTCGGCGTCCCGCCGACTGTGTCGGACTCAAAAGCAATCACCTTCCGGTGAGCCATCTCAGGGACCTGATACCTTCGGCGGGACGCCGAAGGTCGCGGGCGAAGACGCCCGCGCTCCCAATCCTACTGCATGGTTACAGTTTAGGCGGCTTGATAGTTTGGTTCCAATTCGGAATTTCGAGCCATGAGCATAGAGGGATTGCGCCAACTGCCTAGCAGCGAAAAATTGAAACTTATGGAAACGCTGTGGGAAGAATTAAGCCGTCCGGACGATGAATTTGAATCGCCAGCGTGGCACGCGACGGAGTTGGCCGCGACCGAACGCCGCCTTGCGGAGGGCAAGGAACAAGTGCTCGATTGGGACAAAGCAAAAGAATCGCTCCGAATGAAAGCCGGATGAAGGTGCGGATACTGACATCCGCCCTCAACGATCTGGCGGTCGGTCGCCAATTTTAGATTGAAAAGAGGGCCAAGCAACACGACCGATGGTTGAAATTCAACCATTTACGGGACGAATTTCAACCGTCCAGTGAACGAATTTCATCCATCCAGTGGACGAATTTCATCGGGACGGTTTTATATCAACTTCTCAGCGGGCTTGGTTTGCCTGCGGCCACGGAAGGAACGAGCCGTGGGCGATGACGTGCTCACTTCTGCGCTCCAGAATTTGAATATCCTCGCGGCACTTCGAGAAGATGCCTCGGTATCTTTTCGCGGCCTCGTAGCCAAGCGTCTTGCGCCCGCCGCCGGGATCGTTTTGCAATTGGCGTGAGGCAACCAACTTCTCAAAATAAACCTCCTTTGGATTACACTCCTCGCGGATTTCCCGCCAACTCCAATCCGGCGGAAGATCGTGGCCCGCCATTCTGGGCGCAGCGCACGGTGATCGCATAGCGAAACGGATCGTGATTCTGAACGGCAAATTCCACTTCCAGCTTGAACTCCTCCTGGCCGGCGAAACAAATCTCCCTCGTGCCGCCGCGAATGCCGCTCCACTCCAACTGGCCGCCTTCGCCATACTTCCCCCCGATGACCTCCGCCAGATTATAGCCGCGGGCGACGCCGTGGAGGAAACGCAAAGCATCACGGATGTTGCTCTTGCCCGACGCGTTGGCGCCGACCAAAATGGTGACCGGCCCGAAGCGAACTTCCGCCCGACGGAAGTTTTTGAAATTCGTCAGTGTTAATTTCTTGATCATCGCGCTTGCGGTTGTTCCAGGCACAGCTTACGCGGATTCGCGGCGTTTGAAACTAGATTCTTACCTTTGAAATCCCGTCGAATCCTCTCTCAGATTTTGAATCCGTGTCCATCCGTGTCCATCCGTGGTTAAGAATATCAATTCCCTTTGCCAGGATTTTCAATCGACATTCGCGGGCGGGTGCTCAAGAATTGGGAGGATGAACTGGCCCGCGGATTATCACTTGCACACGCCGCTGTGCCGGCACGCCAAGGGCGAGCCGGGGGAATACGCGGCGCGCGCCCTCGCGCTGGGCCTGGACGAAATCGGCTTCTCGGACCACTCGCCCATGAAGCGCGATAATTTCGACAATTGGCGCATGCGCTTTGACCAGTTGGACGAGTACGTAGCCAAAGTGCGCCAGGCGCAAAAGGCCTTCCCGGCGCTGTCCATCAAGCTGGGGCTGGAGGTCGATTTTCTGCCGGGACACGAGGACTGGATACAGGACCTGGCGCGGCGGCATCCGTGGGATTATTTCATCGGCTCGGTCCATTACGTGGCCGAATCGTGGGCGCTGGACAACCCGGAAGACATCCGGAAATGGGCGGAGCGGGACCCCATCGAAGTGTGGTCGGTTTATTTCGAGCGGCTGGGCTTGGCGGCTGAGTCGAAGCTTTTTGACATCATCGGCCACGCGGATTTGCCGAAGAAGTTTGGAATTTACCCCAAACAGGATGTCACGCCGCTATTCGAGCGTTTTCTGCAAAAGGCCGCCAGGAGCGGCGTGGCGGTTGAATTGAACACCGCCGGCCTGCGCAAGGTTTGCCGGGAGATTTACCCCAGCCGCGCCTTCCTGGACCTGGCGGCGCGCCACAAAATCCCCATCACCTTCGGCTCCGACGCGCACGCGCCCGAGGAGGTGGGAAGCGACTTTGCCGCCGCGCTGGACCTGGCGCGGGCGGCCGGCTACACCGAGACTTGGCGGTTCAACCAGCGGGAACGCGTCAAAAGGCGCCTTTAATTTTTCCGCTTTTGGTGTAGAGTGGCGGAATGGACACGCGCCAATTTCCACCGTTCAGTCTGACCCGACTCTTGCGAACCGTCTTTGCGCCCAAGCCCGGCGAGCGGGTGGCGATTTTCATCGACCTGCCCGATCCGCGCGGCGTGAAGGATTTCGGGTTCCTGCGCGAGCCGTCCCTGAGCATCCAGCGCCTGGCCCACGAGGTCTTTTACCAGGGACTCAGAAACGGCGGCCTGGGCGAATTGAAGCTGACGGGGGGCGATCTTTACGCCTACCAGGCGACCGGCGGCAGCAATCTGGATTTGCCGCCAACGGCCTTCGACCCCGCCGGCCGCGAACTGGTCCTGGAGCGCGACATCTATCCCCATTACAACATCATCCTGTGCGTCTCCACCTTTTCGGCAACCGCGCCGCTGACGGCGTTCGCGAAGAGGCATGGATTCCGCGGCGCGACGCTGCACGGGCTGAACGACATCATTCTGCGAACCGGGCTTGCGGTGGATTACAATGAAGTCAGCCGCGACACGGAGAAGCTCCGGCTGGGCCTGACGGGCGCGGATTCCTTTGAGATCGACTTCGAGCTGTCCGGGCGGAAGCTCCAGCTGACGCTGGACTGCGGCGGGCAGGAGGCGCAGAAGAGCCACGGCCTATGCCGCGGTGAAAAGCCCGACGTTGCCAACCTGCCGGCGGGCGAAGTCTATTTTGTGCCCCGCGGCGCGGAAGGCTCGTTTCCGTTGCGCTACGAGGACGGAACGATGGGGCTGATGGAGGTGGCGGGCGGGCGCGTGCGAAAGGCCTCGCTGCTCAAGGGGCGCCAATCCGTCATCGACGAGCATAACCGGAAAATGGAATCCGACCCCGCCACCGGCGAAATCGGCGAACTGGGCTTTGGCACTCAGGACCTTCCACCATCGGGCCGGGACATCCAGGATGAAAAAATCTTCGGCACATTGCACGTCGCGACCGGCCGAAGCGACCATCTGGGCGGACACCTGACGCCGGACAAATTCGCCAGCGCCAAGAACGCCACCCATGACGACATTTTGTTTTCGCCGACGAAAACGCCGGAGATTCGGGTGACCCAGGCGCGGATGCGGCGGGGCGGGCGCGACGAAATTGTGATCGAGAATTATCAGCCGTCGGCCTGGTGGCGGGGACTGCTGGGCGCGCGGTGATGAAACGGATACGGGAGAATTATTACGAGAGCGGGCGGGCGGCGGCGGAGTACTTGATTCTGCACTACGGCAAGCCGGAGCCGCTCCTGCCGCCGGAAGTGGCCGCGTGCGGCGCGCCGCGGTTTGTGGAACGTTGCGTCACGGAGTGCCTGGACGCCCGGCGGCTGTCCCCCGATGCCCGCGCGCTGGATTTGGGCTGCGCCGTGGGGCGCGCTTCCTTTGAGTTGGCGCGGCACTGCGCGGAGGTCGTCGGCGTGGACACCTCGCGGCAATTTATCCGGATCGCCCGCCATCTGCGCGCGATCGGGTCGCTCTCCTTCCGTTACATCGAGGAGGGGGAACGGACCGGGCGCCACCGGGCGGCGGTTCCGCGGGGGATCGACCGGAGCCGGGTGAAGTTTGTGGCCGGGGACGCGGCGCGACCGCCGGCGGGTCTGGGGACATTCGACGTGGTGCTGATGGCGAATTTGATTGACAGAATGGCCGCGCCGGAAACATGCCTGCGGCGCCTGCCCGCCCTGGTCAAGCCCGGCGGCCAGTTGATCCTCACCTCGCCCTACACCTGGCTGCGGGAGTACACGCCCAGGAAACACTGGCTCGGGGGCGGCCGCGGGCGGACCTTCGCGGCCATTCGGACCATCCTGGCGCCTCATTTCAAGCTGGCGCGGCGGCTGGATTTGCCCTTTGTCATCCGCGAGCACGCGCGCAAGTTTCAACTGGGCGTGGCCGAGGCCGGCGTCTGGCTGCGGCGGTGAACCATGAGAGCCGCCGCCATCGCCGCCTGCTTCTTTCTGGGCCTTCTGGCAGGCTGTTCGCCCAGAACCCGGACGCAATTGATCGTCGGGATGGAACTGGCCTACCCGCCCTTCGAGATGACCGATGAACGCGGCCAACCCGCCGGCGTGAGCGCCGATTTGGCGCGCGACCTCGGCCATCATCTTCAGCGCGAAGTCGAAATCCAAAACCTCCCGTTCCCCGGCTTGATTCCCTCGCTGCAAACGCACAAGATCGACCTCATCATCTCCTCCATGACGGCCACGCCCGAGCGGGCGGAGTCGATTGCGTTTTCCGACGGTTATTTGACCACGGGGCTGTGCCTGCTGGCGGGGAAGAGGTCGCCGGTGCAATCCATCGCGGACGCCGACCAGGCGGGCCGCGTCATCGCTGTCAAGAAGGGAACAACGGGGCATGTCTTCGCGATGGACAACGTCAAGAAGGCCCGGGTTCTGGTGCTGGACAAGGAGGATGCGTGCGTCCTGGAGGTGGTTCAGGGCAAGGCCGACGCCTTCCTCTACGACCAGATTTCAACTTATGAGAACTGGCGGCGCAACCCGGACACCACGCGCGCGCTCCTGCGGCCCTTCCGCCAGGAAACCTGGGCCATCGGGCTGCGCCGGGACGACACGAACCTGCTGCGGCAGGTGAACGCATTCCTCAAGGAGTACAAGGCGGAAGGCGGCTTCGAGCGGCTGGGGGAGCGCTATCTGCGCGAGCAAAAAGAGGCTTTCAGAAAGCTGGACATTCCGTTCTACTTCTGACCGTGCGCTGGTCACGCTACTTTTTCGCCTCCTCCGAACCCGGAACGCCGCCGCCGCCGGTGTGGGCGCGGGCGGCCAATTTCGCGCTCGCCCTGCTGGCGGTTTCGCTGGTGTTCTATTTCTCATTCCACCGGCTGGCTTACCGCCTGCGGTGGGACTCGGTTTATCCCTACCGCCGGATGTTTCTGGAAGGGTGGCTGACCACCATCTGGATTTCGGCCGCGGCCTTGGTGCTGAGCACGCTGGCCGGGCTTTGCGCGGCGCTGGCCCAGCGCGGCCGCTTCCTGCCCCTGCGTTACCTGGGCAAAATCTACGTTGAGGTCGTGCGCGGCACGCCGCTGCTGGTGCAGATATTGATCCTCTTTTACGTCGTGGCCGACGCCTTCGGCATCCAGAACCGCTACGTGGTGGGCGTCCTGACGCTGTCTCTTTTCAGCGGGGCCTACATCTCCGAAATCATCCGGGCGGGGATCGAGAGCGTCGGACGGACGCAATTGGAATCGGCCAAAGCCATAGGGCTGACCCGGCGGCAAACGTATCGCCATGTGATCTTTCCGCAAGCCCTCCGCCAGACCTTGCCGCCCCTGGCGGGGCAATTCGTTTCGCTGGTGAAGGATTCCTCGCTGCTGTCGGTCATCGCCATCAACGAATTCACCTGGAACGCCCAGACGGTCAACGCGCGGACCTTCAGCACGCTGGAAAGCTACCTGCCGCTGGCGCTGGGATATTTGGTATTGACACTGCCGATTTCCTGGTGGACGCGGCGCCTGGAGCGGCGCCACCAATTCGAGACATAGCGTGAACCTGCGCCTGGGCCAGATTGTCAAAAGCTTCGACGGACACCGCGTCCTGGACTCCGTTTCGCTGGACGTCCAGGAGACGCGCGTCCTGGCGCTGGTGGGGCCGTCGGGCGGCGGCAAATCGACCCTGCTGCGAATCATCGGCGGGCTGGAGCACCCGGATTCGGGCGAAGTGCGCATCAACGGCGAGCCGGTGGTGTTCCAGGAAGAGGCCTTGCTGCGCCATCGCCGCGCCGTCGGCACGGTCTTCCAGGCTTTCAATTTATTCCCCCATTTGACCGCGTTGCAAAACATCACCCTCCCGCTGGTGCATGTGCGGGGCCAATCCAAGAGCGAGGCGGAGGAAATCGCCCGTCAACTGCTGGCGCGCTTCCGGCTGGAAGGGCAGGCGGACAAGCGGCCCGCGGAGCTTTCCGGCGGCCAGCGGCAACGGGTGGCGCTGGCCCGCGCCCTCTCCGGCAAACCGCGCCTGCTCCTGCTGGACGAACCGACCTCCGCCCTGGACCCCGAAATGACCGCCGAAGTCCTCGATATGATCGCCGAACTCCGCGCCGAAGGGCGCGATTTCATCCTGGTCACGCATGAAATGGGTTTTGCTCGCCAGATAGCCGGCCACGCCGCGTTCCTGGCCGATGGCCGCATCGTTGAGTCCGGCCCGGTGGCGCAATTGTTCGACGCCCCGGCCGCCCCGCAAACGCGCGCCTTTTTTGCCAAAGTACTCAAATACTGATTTGACTGGGCCAAACCGCCGCGCCATCTTGATGACGAAGACGGCGCCATGCTGATTCAACCATGACAACCGCGAGCCAGCCCGCTCCATCCCCGCCCAAGCGAAATGCTCCCAACGCGCGCGTACCTTCGCGCCTGGTTGAAGCCGCCCGCATGGATGCCTCGGAGGCCTTGCACTTGCTGGAAACGTCCCTGGACGGATTGACCGAAGCGGTCGCGGGCGAGCGCCTGGAGAAGGCGGGGCCCAATGAGGTGTCGAAGGAGAAACGCAATACGTGGCCAAGACGGCTGTGGCACGCGGTGCGCAATCCGCTGGTCATCCTCCTGACTGTGCTGGCCATCATCAGCTTTTCCACCGCCGACTCGACCAGCGACGTGGTCGGCGCCTGGTTGATGGTGGCCATGGTTATCCTGGGCGTGGGATTGCGGTTCATCCAGGAAGCCAAGGCGGACGCCGCCGCGGCGGCGTTGAAGGCCATGATCAAGGTCACCGCAACGGTCGTCCGCGACGGGAAGGAGGCCGAGGTTCCGTTGCAGTGCCTTGTGCCGGGTGACATTGTCAAATTGTCCGCCGGCGACATGATCCCCGGGGACGTGCGGATACTGACAGCCAAGGATTTGTTCATCATCCAGGCGACGCTGACGGGAGAATCCCTGCCGGTGGAGAAGTTCGACGCGCGAGAGACGCGGGAGAACCTGTCGCCCCTGGAATGCGGCAATCTGTGCTTTTTGGGAACGAGCGTGGAAAGCGGCGCCGCGCAGGCGCTGGTGGTGGAGACCGGCCCCCGCACTTACCTGGGCGGCATCGCCACCAGCATGACGACGCAGGCGGTGGAGACCAACTTCGACAAAGGGATCAAGCGGTTTACCTACCTGATGCTCACGTTCATGCTGGTCATGGTTCCGGCGGTGTTCTTTATCAACGCCCTGAGCAAATCACCCTCGCAGGTGGCGGATGACGACATTGTCAAACTCCCTTCCCTGGCCGGCAAACTGGCGGCTGGGGCCGACCCGGTGTCCGCGTTTTTGAACGGGCAATTGGACCCTGACACGAAGGCCGCGCTTGCCGCCTACCAACTTTCCCCCACCAACAGCGATGCGCTGGCCGGGATGCTCGCTTCCAACCTGGACATAATTGTGTCCGGTCCATCCATCTACGACGCGGCTCGTTTCCAGAATGTCCCGCTGGAACCGGAGGCGGAGCGCCGCCTGAAACATCCGCGCCGCCATGATTTCAGGCTCAACCGATTGCTTCTGCAGGACGCTTACCCCGCGGAATTGAAGAGGAGCAGCAAGCATGATTGGGGCGGGGCTTTCCTCTTCGCGCTGGCGGTGGCGGTGGGTTTGACGCCCGAAATGCTGCCCATGATTGTCTCCGTCTGCCTGTCCAAGGGGGCGCTGGCCATGGCCAGGAAAAAGGTCATCGTCAAACACCTCAATTCCATTCAGAACTTCGGCGCCATGGACGTGCTCTGCACCGACAAAACCGGCACGCTCACCCGCGATCACGTCATCCTGGAAATTCATTGCGACGTTTTCAAGAAGGACAGCGATCCGGTTTTGCTGGCAGCCTACCTGGTCAGCCATTTCCAGACCGGGCTTAAGAACGTCCTGGACCGGGCAGTCCTGAGCCATCCGGAGGCGCGGCAGAAACTTTGCATCGACAATTACAGGAAGGTGGACGAAATCCCGTTCGATTTCTCGCGCAAGATGATGTCGGTCATCGTCGAAACCCCCGAACATGAATTCCAAATACTGACCAAAGGCGCGCCGGAAGCCGTTTTTGCCCATTGCACACAGTTTGAAAGCGAGGGCGAAATCCTGCCCATGGAACCGATTCTAATGGGCGATCTCATCCAGGAATACAATGATTTGAGCGCCGACGGTTTCCGCGTTCTGGCGGTCGCCTCCCGAACCCTGGACAAACGGACCGCCTACTCCAAAGCCGATGAATCAGAACTGATTCTCAAGGGATACATCGCCTTTCTCGACCCCCCAAAGGACACAGCCGGAGAAGCCATCGCCGCGTTGCAGAAAAATGGGGTCACTGTCAAAGTGCTCACCGGCGACAACGATCTGGTGACCCGCAAAGTGTGCAAGGAGGTCGGGCTGGACACGACGGGCGTCTTGCTGGGCAACGCGGTGGAAAACATGAGCGACGAACAGCTTGGCAAGGCGGTGGAAACCACGCGGGTTTTTGCCCGGCTTTCCCCAAAACACAAGCAGCGGATAGTCCAGGCCCTCCGCCACAACGGCCACGTCGTCGGGTTCATGGGCGACGGGATCAATGACGCGCCCGCCTTGCGCGCCGCCGATGTCGGCCTCTCAGTCGATAACGCGGTGGACATAGCCAAGGAATCGGCGGACATGATCCTGCTTGAAAAGAGCCTGATGGTGCTGGACGAAGGAGTGTTGGAAGGGCGCAAAGTATTCATCAACATCCTCAAATATATCCGCATGGGCGCCAGCTCCAACTTTGGCAACATGTTCAGCGTGCTGGGCGCCAGCGCTTTTTTGCCCTACCAGCCGATGCTGCCCATTCAAATTCTGACCAACAACCTGCTCTATGACTTTTCCCAGGTGGCCATCCCGACAGATAACGTGAGCACCCGTCTTATCGCCAAACCGCAGCCGTGGGACATGGGGGAGATCACGCGCTTCATCCTGTTTATCGGACCGGTCAGCTCAATCTTCGATTACACCACGTTTTTTGTCATGCTGTACCTTTTCCATTGCTGGGCGCCGACGGGCGCCGCCCTCTTTCACACCGGCTGGTTTGTGGAATCGCTCATGACGCAGACCCTGATAATTCACGTCATTCGCACGCGGCAGATTCCGTTCATCCAGTCACGCGCCAGTACGGCTCTGACCGTCACGACCCTCGTCATCATGGCCTTGGGCGCCTGGCTGCCCTATTCGCCGCTGGCCCGGATGCTGCAATTCGTGCCGCTGCCGGGGGGGTTCTGGCCGATCTTGTTTCTGACGCTGCTCTGCTACGTCATATTGACCCAATTGGTCAAAATGTGGCTCATCCGCCGCGGATGGCTGTGATCCGCCCGGCGCTGCGGCCTCCGCCGCCGCGTCATAGGAGAATAGGGCGGGCAGCCGGATTTCCAGGGCGCGCGCCAGCTTGTCAATACTCCTGAGCGAAACGTTGCGCGCCCCGCGTTCAATATCGCAAATGTAGGTCCGATGCAACCCAGCCCTGGCGGCCAATTCTTCCTGGGAAATCCCCGAACGCTTTCTCCAGGCTCTGACCGCCGTTCCAAACACCTTTTCAACTTCAACCTTTTCCACAAGCGTATTCTCCCTCAATAATATCAAGCCTCACAACAGACTATCAGTGACGGCTCGAAATGTTTTTTCCGACGCTTTCCTCTTGCCCCTGAAGAGTCTTGATTCCCCGGGGACCCGGAATGACTAATCCTGCTTCAACCGACAGCCCGTACCCTCAGTCAACTGCCGCAAAAAAGCAAACAAAAAAACATTTTGGACAAGGAATTCGCCGCCACTCTGGGCAAACCCCAGTGGATCAAGTAGTTCGGCAAACGGGCCGGATGCGGCCCCGCTTCCCGCCGCGCGCCGCGCAACGCCGGAATGTTCGGCGGCTCCCCTGGCCGCTAAACCCACTGATGCATGATCGTTTCTGAGCAAACTCCGGTTCTCACGGCAGTGGCGGGCCTAGTTTGACACGGTAGAAACGGAGCGGCGAGTTGGTCGCGGCGTCCGTCCAACCGAACGGCAGCGCGGGCGGGTTGGTAATGAAAATGTTGCTCCACTGCGCGAGGTTGGTCGAAGTTTCAATCCCGTAATCGGGACCGCTCTGGCCGTTGACATTGAATCTGAATTGCCCGCCCGCGAACGCAATGTTGCTGATGCCTGGCATTAACAGCGGATTGACGACAACGGAAAAACTTTGCGCGGCGCTCAATGGCGGTACGCCATTGTCGGAAACTTTCAACGTGAAATTGTCCGTCGAGTTTGCCTGCGTGACCAGCGGACGGAAAGAAAACGCGCCGCTGTTGGCGCTAAGCGTTGCGTTGGTCGCGCCGGTGAGCAGCGCGAAGGTCAGCGTCGGGGCCGGCTGGTTGGTATCTGTGGCGCTGGCGTTGAAGGCAACGGTCTGGCCGACGTTTACCGTGCGGTTGCTAATGGCGGCGAGCACCGGCGGCGTTTTGGCGGGGAGGGTGAGGGCGATGGCCGTCGCGTGGCTGATCGATCCGCTCGTGCCGGTGATTGTCACGGTCGTTATGCCGGTGGTTGCGGTGTTGGATGCCGTGAGCGTTAATACGCTCGTTCCGATAGTCGGGTTCGTGCCAAATGTCGCTGTTACGCCGCTCGGAAGGCCGCTTGCGCTCAGCGTAAAACAGCTGTTTAAGCCATTGGTAGGAGCCGCGGTGATTGTGCTCGTGCCGCTCGAACCGCTGTTCACTGTCAGGCTGGTCGGATTCGCCGACAGGCTGAAATCCGGCGAAGGGGTATTCCAGACAACGGAATCAATGTAGCAGGCGCCTGACCAAACGGCGCTGGTCGTAAACTGAATGCCCAGTTGCTGCAATGGCGTTACGGCGGTCAGCGGTACTGTCAAGGTGATCGTGTTCCAGGCGTTGCCAATCAGATTCCCATGCCAGCCAGCGGTCCATGCCCAGTTGTAGTCCTGCAGATACGGCTGGAGCGTGGTGACCTGACTGCCGCCCGGGACCCAGACATGGAAGGTAATCGTCGAACCGGCGGCTACAGCCACGTTGCCCACGGACGCGGACGATGTGCCCGCTGCCGTGCCGTCGAAGTTCACAGCCAGCGACTGACTGCCCGCAAAGTGCTGCGCGGTTGAAGTAGCTACTCCAGCAATTTGACTGCCGCTTGCCGCCCAACCCTGCGGGTCGGTTTCGAAGTTGAATTGCGCCGGGTCCGGGTTGACGCCGGGTGTCGTCGCGTGGGTCTCAGGTGCAAAACCTGACGACCCGGAGCTATTGACGGCGGCCACCTGGTAGTAATACGTGGTGCCGCTATTAAGACCGGTATCGGTATAGGTCGTGCCAGCTATGCCGGTGACGACCGGATTGGTGCCTTCGTGGCCGGCTTCCGCCGCCCGGTAGAGATTGTAGCTGGTGGCTCCACTGCCGGCAGCCCAAAACAAATTAACATTGGTGTTGTTATCAAGCGTCGCGATCAAGCCGGACGCCGCGTAAGGAGCGCCATTGGGTGGCGGAAACGCAACTCCACCGGTCAACACCCTGACAGCGTTCGTATCCATGACTGCGCCCGTGGTATAGTCTAATGGACTGTCGCCAGTGCTCCAATAAAAGGGACTGAGTCCGTGGGCATGGGCGGAATCAACCAGATACTTGTTCCAATAGTAACAGGAAAGACTATTCCAAGCTGCCTCCGTCGCATTGGTCGAAAGGACCGACTTACCCGCCGCCTGGAATTCGCCGATCATCACCGGAATGCCCTTGCTGACATACTGGTCAACCAGTTGTTGAAAGCCGGCGTCCGTCGCGCCTTCTTCGGGTGTGCCGCAGTCATGAGACGGATCTCCGGAATAATGGTAAGCGGGCCCCCAGAAGTATTGCATCGCGCCCCACGATGCGTCGCTCTGCAATTGCGTGAACTGAAACGGCGTGTAGTTATGGTATTCCAGCATCAGACGATTGGAAACCGTGTCCGTTGGAAGCGAATTCAACCACGTCGTGTCGCCGCCACCTTGCAACACCAGCCAGCGGTTGGTGTTATTGCCACCGACACTGCGAACCGCATTGACGAAAGTCTGGTAGTAAAACATCAAGGTATCCATGTCAGCGGGATTATTCACGTTTGGTTCGTTCGCGGCGGCAAACAGCAAATGGTTGTCGTAACCGGCAAAGGTGGTGGCGATCTGTGTCCAGTAGGCATTCACCTTCGCGTTGATGGTTGGATCCACCGTTGTCCCAATGTTGCTTTCCAGCCAACCGTCGTCCCAGTGATCGTTGATCATGACATACATTCCCGCAGCGATGGCCCCGCCAACCGCCTGTTTGACCTGCGCCATGTAGCTGGCACTGATTTCGTAGTTGGTGGCGGTGGCGGTGATGTTGGTCGTGGCGGTCATGTCCCACGCACACGGAATGCGAACGGCGTTGAACCCGTTTTGAACGGCAGAGTAGAAAAGCGCCACGTTTGGCGGACCCCAGTTCAGTTCCAGCGCATTTCCGACGTTCATCCCGCAGGTTGGATTCGGCCACGGCATGGATGCGGGAATAGGGGTGGCCGCCGCTTGCAGGCCAAGATCGAAAACCGCGTCAAAACTGTGGCTGCTGCCGGTGGTGATGGTGCCGCCGCTGACGGGAATGATCGCGATTTCGCCGCCGGCGTATGCGTTCGTGGCCACAGCCAGCGCCGCCCAGCCGCCGCCGGCCGGCTGGATGCCGAAAGAAAACGCGTAGGCTTTGTTCGTTCCGAGCGATACGTTCAGTCCGCTCCATTTCAGCCAGTCACCGTCGGTGAAGCCGGGATTTGGCGCGCTGAACGTGATGAGCAACGTCGCCGTGCTGTTGCTCATCGAATAAATGCGCAGATAATACGTCGGCGTGCTGGAGGGCGTGCCGTAGCCGTTGCCGTCGTTCAACCCAGCCGTCTTGATGGCGACCGACACGAGATTCATCGCTTTGCCTCCGGTGGTGAATGTCTGACCTACCGGCGGATTGTTGTCGCTGAAGTAATTGATTCTGTCAGGCCAAGTCTGATCACCTTTGGTGGATGGTTGGGAAATGTCGTTTGTTCCGGGACTTGGCGCGCCAGCTCCGATGTCCGTCAAAGTTTGCGCGTTCAAAACACCCCCCAGCCCGACCGCGAAGAGTAGTAAAATAAGACTGCGAGTCGCGCTCTTCATGGTGCCATTTTAACCTGATTGCGCTTGGAAAGATAGTCGTCAGTTTTCATTACAGGGCTATGCCGGTTCGAAGCAATGCCGATGGATTTGGGGAACTTTGAGAAAAAGGTCGGAAGACCGGCTTCTGCTCGCCGCTCGCCGCGCAACGCCGGAATGTTCGGCGGCACGCCTGCCCGGCAAGCTCAGTTGGTAGAGCGGGTGAATCCGCCGTCGCGCTTCGCGCCGTGGCGGGACCGAAGGGAATCGAACCCTCGTTACAATGCCGGGCCTGGCATAAATGCCCTCGGATTTCTGCGGAAGACACAGTGACATGAAAGTCGTTCAACATGGACTGGATCCAGCAAGGCAATCAGGACATTGATGCCGAGCAAGGCGCGCACGCTCAGATGCCTTCTTGATCCATCAATTCTCGCACATGATCCACTGTCACCACCTCGCCGCGCGAGGGCAGAAGCCGAACACCCCCCGTGTCGGCCGGGACAATTTGGTTTTCTTGGCCGGCGCCATCAACCCGCGCCGCGCCAATGCGGAAATAACGCGTCCTGCCGTGCTGCAATCCCGTTCCGCCAATTCCTTGGCGGCTTGGAGCACGTCATCTTCGATATCCAGGGGCGTTCTCATAGGCAGCTATTACATCAGTGCATCAAAGTCAAAAATGTAGGAGTGGGTTGGTGGCGAATGAACACCAGCATCATTAGATTTGATTCGACTCCGGCTGGCTGGGTCTGAAGTGGCGGGCGGCGGCTTTAACGTTAAACCTCCGGTTCTTTCCGAAGGAAAGTTTACTTTCATTTATTGTGTACAGCGATCTTCAGACCCTTTTCATTTTGATCCGCCCGGCGGTTGGCAAGCTGGCTCAGACTGTGATCTAGTAGCGCGATGCCAACGCATTTGGCCAGGCAGGCAGTCCGGCGTCGGCGGGAGGGCGGGTTTCGTGAACGCTGTGCTTTATGTCCGCCCATATATTCCATCGGCCTGCGGCGGAAATGGCCGAAAAGAACTGGTCCGGTTCACCGGATCAAGGTCAGTCAAGGTAAAACTTCAGGTTGACTGCGTATATTAGCCTTCATTATTGCGCTTGCGTTTCCGGGCCGGGGGCGTATTGTCGCGTTGCCTGAGCTTCGCGTTGTGCGGGGCTTGTTGAGGCTGAGAAAAAGAAGTTAACGCTGGAACCTAACCTTTAACCTCCGTTGCCAGGCAACGCGGTCAGGTAGGCAATGGAGTCTTCGCAGGCGCCGCGCGCGCCCACGCAAGCCTCCCGCAGTCAGTCAATACGTATATATTATGCTCACGATGGAAGAAGCCCTGAAGCAAAGCTCGACCCAATTTGCGACAGGCCAAATTGTCAAAGGGATCGTCATTGAAGTCCGCCCCAAAGAAGTCCTCGTCGATATCGGCTACAAAAGCGAAGGCGTCATCCCGGCCAACGAATTCGACGACATCAAACTGGTCAAGATCGGCGATGAAGTCGATGTCCTCATCGAGAAACTCGAAGACAAGGAGGGCATGGTCGTGCTCTCCAAGGAAAAGGCCGAGTTCAAGAAGAATTGGGACAAAATCCTCACCATTTGCAACGAAGGCGGCACCATTCAGGGCAAGGTCAAGGCGGCCGTCAAAGGCGGCCTCCTGGTCAACATCGGCGTCGAAGCTTTCCTGCCTTCCTCCCAAATCGACATCGTTCCGCCCAAGAACCTGGCCCAGTTCATCGGCAACATCTACGAATACAAAGTCGTCAAGATCAACCAGGAACGCCAGAACATCGTCCTCTCCCGCCGCGAATTGATCGAGCAGCGCCGCAACGACAAGCGCGCCAAGCTCCTCACCGAAATGACCCCCGGCGACATCCGCAAGGGCACCGTCAAGAATATCACCGACTTCGGCGCCTTCATCGACCTCAACGGCATCGACGGCCTTCTCCACATCACCGACATGAGCTGGGGCCGCATCGGCCATCCCTCCGAGATTCTCAAGGTCGGCCAGGACATCGACGTTGTGGTGCTGGACATCAACCGCGAAAAGGAGCGCGTCAGCCTGGGCCTGAAGCAGAAACTGAGCAATCCCTGGGAAAACATCGACGCCAAGTACCAGGTCGGCAACAAGGTCAAGGGAAAGGTCGTCAACCTGGTGCCTTATGGCGCCTTTGTCGAACTGGAGCCGGGCGTCGAGGGCCTCGTCCACGTCACCGAATTGTCCTGGACCAAGCGCATCGCCAAGCCCTCCGACATGCTCAAAGCCGAACAGGAGATCGAGGCGGTCGTGCTGGGCATCAACCGCGAAGAGCAGAAAATCTCCCTCGGCATCCGCCAGCTCGAAGCCAACCCTTGGGACCGCGCCCTCGACAAATACCCCTCGGGCACCAAGGTCAAGGGCAAGATTCGCAATCTCACCAGCTATGGCGCCTTCATCGAATTGGAGGAGGGCCTGGATGGCATGATCCATGTCTCCGACATTTCCTGGACCCGCAAGATCAATCATCCCTCCGAGGTTTTCAAGAAGGGCGATGAAGTCGAGGCGGTCGTCCTGGAAGTCGATAAGACCAACCAGCGCATCTCGGTCGGCGTCAAACAACTGGTCGTCGATCCCTGGAGCAACATCGATCAATACTACAAAGTCGGCGACCTCCTCTCCGGCAAAGTCACCAAGCTGGCCAGCTTCGGCGCGTTCGTCGGGTTGCAGCACGACATCGACGGCCTGGTTCACATCTCCCAGGTCAGCGAGGAGCGCACGGACAAGATCAAGAACGTCCTCAAGGTCGGCCAGGATGTCACCGCCCGCGTCATCAAGATCGACAAGACCGAGCGGCGCATCGGCCTGTCCATCAAAGCAGCCGCCTATTCGCCCGAACAACTCAAGGCCGAGCAGGCGATCCTCGATTCCCTCAAGCCGGGCGAAGACCTCGTCGCGCTACAACACGCCTTCGACGCCGCGGACGAATCGGCCCGCCAGCAACAACAAAGCCCCTAATCTCACGCGGGAAAGCGCCGGCCTGCTCCCATGCGGGCCGGCGCACCGCCCCCCCCCGGCCGGCGCGTTTGCCTGGATGAAAACCCTCCACTTCTACCTGACCCGCCAAATGCTGGCGACGTTGGGCATGACAGTGTTTGTCGTCACCTTCGTCCTGCTGTTGGGCAACGTCATCAAGGAAATCCTCAACCTGCTCATCCACCGCCAGGCGACCTTGCCCCTGGCTCTTCACGCCATCCTTCTCCTGATCCCCTTCGTTCTGGCTTTCGCGCTGCCCATTGGGATGCTCACGGCGGCGTTGCTGGTTTTCGGGCGGTTCAGCGCGGACCAGGAGTTAATGGCGGCGCGCGCCAGCGGAATCAGCCTGTTGAGCCTCATCACGCCGATCCTCCTGCTCAGCGTGGCCGTCAGCGGGCTGTGCGCCTGGCTCAACTTCGACATCGCCCCGGCCAGCCGGGTCGCTTACAATTCCCTCCTTTATCATGCCGAAACCAGAAGTCCCTCCGACATCCTGCAACCGGGCGAGCCGGCGCAATTGGGCAACTACACCATTTGGGCCGCCAAAAAGGAAGGCACCAACCTGGACGACGTTCTGGTGACCGAATGGACGCACAAGGGCGGCCTCAAAAAGTGGTTCCGAGGCCTCACCGGAACGCTGTTCTACGATTCCCCACGCAATCAAATCATACTCACCTTGCATTCCGCCGACGGCTGGCTGCTCGATACCAACGGCTGGGTGTACATAGGCAGCGGCGACCCTCCCTTCGTCCTCCCGCTCAGCGGGCAGGAAAAGACGGTGCTGGCGGTGCCGGTCAGCGACATGACGTTCCGCCAATTGCGGGCGAAACTGGCTGAATTACAAGATTCCCTGACCCCTCCCGCGCCGCTGCCTGCCCGGCAAAACGTGACCGCGGAAGGCCGGCGCGAGGTCCGGCAAATCGTCCAGGATGCCAGCACGCCCTATTTGGTTTACCTGCACCGCGAGGTGGCCTTTTCGTTCGCGTGCATCGGTTTTACTCTGGTGGGCATCCCGCTGGGCATCCGGGCGCATCGCCGTGAAACCACCGTGGGCGTGGCCATCGCGCTGGCCTTGATGCTCATTTACTACAGCTTTGTGGTGCTGGGCCAGGCGTGGGTCAACCATCCCGAACGCGCCCCCTACCTCATCGTCTGGCTGCCCAACTTCATTTTCCAGGCCGTTGGCGCCGTCCTCCTCTGGCGCGCCAACAGAAGCGGCTGAGGGTGGATGACAAAAATCTTCACGTCGTCGGCAGATGGCGACGCGGAGCCGCTCCCTTCTCCCAGAAAACCGCCCTTGCCGAGCCGCATGCCTGGCACTTCAAAGTCCGTTGCATAGACTACATTGAGGCCGGAGGAATAGCCGCAAAAAAGCACAAAAGACNNGCGCGGAGCCGTGACGCCATCTTGTTGGCAGCCCCGGCGGGGCAAAAGAGAATAGCCCAGGGCAAAGCCAGCCGGCGAGCGACGCCCTGGGTTGGCTACGCCGTTTTCCCAAGCCCTGAAAGGGCGGCTGAAGCCAGGCAGAAGCTCAAGCTGGCCCGCCGGTTGCGAGCGGAGACGACGACGAACCTGCCCTGGCTTGCCGGACGCCTGCAAATGGGCAGTTGGAGCCACGTCTCGAACCTGTTGCGATCATCAAAAAGTGCAAAAAGTGAGGACTGACACCGGCA
>PLGF01000066.1 GCA_003138485.1 Verrucomicrobiales bacterium
CCAGCAAATCAACACCGAAACATATAATATTGCATTAGTACGGTTTGACTCCTGTACGCCCCTGTACCGCGGCAGACCGTTGGCGGGAAAAAATCTCGCCGGCGGAGCGCCAGCGTGTGTGCCTCGGCCATCGCCCTCGACACGCGCCCAGATGGTCTTTATCTCAAAATCCTAAACCTTACTGCATCGTTACGGTTTAGCGTGGCGCAAACCTCCGCCTCACGTCCGGCTGCCCGCGCCACCCTCTTGAACCGCCTGGATAGTTCAACGGAAATCATCTTTGCTTCCGGTGAAGGGCGTCAACTGACGGCGCACCCGCGCGGTTTTGAGTTCCGCGCCGATGCGTTTTTCCGCCGCAGCCATTTCATTGGGTGTCAAACCGTATTCCTGAAGCGCGTAATCCGTTGAGACGACTTCCACCGGGCGCAACGCCACAACTTTGCCTTCGAACATAAAGGCGATATCCTCCCCTTGAGTTGCCTTCTTGAGCCAGTAACCGAGCCGGCTGCGTCCTTCGGTGATGGAAAGAGTCTTCATACGCTCATTTTAGCGCACAGCAGCAGTCTGGCAACGCCGCTCTCAGGGTGTGAGACGGAATTCTTCGGGGAACGCCCTCATCCAACCTTCTCCCCCGGGGAGAAGGAACAGCAATCACACGGTTCTGGTGTTGCGGGAGCGCGTCCGGCCAATGCAGTCGTTGGAATCTCAAGTGGATGGCCAATGATTCTCCCTCTCCTGGCCTGTCCCGCCATAGCCGCCAGGCGACGGCGGAAGGAGAGGGACGGGGTGAGGTCGAGCCCCGAAGAATTCCGTCTCACGCTCCCGCCCTCATCATCCGCGAGAATTGGCAATCCGCGATAAATGGCTTGCCATCGGCGGCGTCTTGCGGCGTCATGGCGGGCACCAAAATGAACAATGGCTCCGCAGTTGAGCGTTATGTGCCCCTGGTCTGCTGGAGCGCCGCACTGCTCACGGCTCTTCTGATCTGCCTGAAAATCATCGGCTATGGCTTTCTGCCGGGCGGCGACGCGCGGCGGCATGTGGCCAAGCCGTTCGCTGACAAGCCTTACTCCGAGATTGTGGTGATGCGGCCGGAATACGTGGTGGATCACAGCCCCGGGTGGGAATGGCTGCTGGGCCGGCTGAACCGGGTTTGCGGCTGGGATGAGGACGCGCTGGCCAGCTTTTCGGTGATGAGCCTGCTGCTGGTGCTGTTCTGCTGGCCGTTGGTTTGGCTGCGGCATCCGGAAGCCTGGCTGGCGGCGGTGCTCGCCGAACTGATCGCCATTCCGGAGTTGATGGTCCGCTGGACTCAGGGCCGTCCTTATTTGTTGTCCGAAGCCATCCTGATCGCGCTGCTCTTTTCGTGGTCGAAGGAGGAGCGAAGGCCGCCTTGGTGGAAGGTGGCGGCGACGTGCGCGGGCTTCGGCCTGTCCGCGTGGATGCACGGGGCGTGGTATCTGTGGGTCTTGGTGTTGGCGGCGTTTTTTCTGGCGCAACGGTGGCGGGCCGGCTTGTGGCTGGCGGGATGCTGGGTGGCGGGAACCATCGGAGGCGCGCTGCTCACGGGCCAGCCGCTGGCGTTTCTCAAAGGAGCGGTTTTCATGGCGGCTTGCGTGTATCAGGAACACTTGCCGAAATGGATGCTGGTGGGGGAATTTCAGCCCAGCGCGGGTGAATTCGCCACGTTGGTCCTCCTGGCCATCGTGTATGTCTGGCGCCGGCAGCAAGGCAGGCGTTGCGCGCCCCTGGTTTCGCAGCCGGTCTTCTGGATGATATTGCTGAACTGGATTCTGGGGTTCATGGCGGACCGTTTTTGGGCGGATTGGGGGCTGCCGGCGGCGCTGGTGTGGATGGCGGTGCAATTTGACGACAGTCTGCCCGTCCTGTGGGAGGGCGCGGCGCTTCGGCGGGTGATGGTCTGCGGGCTGATAGCGCTGCCGCTTTTTCTCAACGCGGGCAACGATTTGGGCCGGCGCTACACTTCGTGCCTGACGGAGCCGTTCGTCAACGGCGCGGACCCGAAGTTGCAGGGCTGGATGCCGGGCGCGAAGGGGATATTCTACGCGGGCAACATGCGGTTTTTCTACAATACATTTTACAAGAATCCGAAGGCCGGGTGGCGGTACATCGCCGGTTTCGAACCGGCCCTCATGCCGGCGGAGGACCTCAAGGTCTATCGCGACATCCAGCGCAACGGCGGCGCCGTCGAAGCGTTCGAGCCGTGGGCAAAAAAGATGCGGCCCGAAGACCGGCTGGCCGTTGAAAGCCCGGTTGAACCGGTCCTGCCGCCATTGGAATGGATACACGCGACCGGGGATATATGGATCGGGCGGCTGCCATCGGCAAAGGCCCAAGCCCCGCCTTGACCTGGTTTGTTACGATTTGAAAACGATCTGTGAACGGGTTGTAAACCGCCTCACAGAGTTGCCAGCCCGACCTTGGTGATGTCCAACTGCTGCAGCGCGTCGATGACCTTGATCACGTTCTGATAATCCACGTTGTCATCGCCTTTGATGACGAATTTGGGGTCCGAGTCGGCGGCCTTGACGGCTTGCAGCCTGCTCTTGAGTTCGCCATCGGGAATGAGTTCGTCGTTGAGGAACACCGCTCCTTTGTCGTCGATGAGGATGTTGTTGATCTTGGGCTTAGGATCGTTGGGATTGTGCTGGGGCGGTTTGCCGGAGGGCAGGGACATCTCAAGGCTGTTGACCATTTGCGGCGTGGTGATGATGAAGATGACCAGCAGCACAAACACCAGGTCCAGAAGAGGAGTGATGTTCAACTCGTTCAACGCGCTGTGGCTGCGTTTGGAGGTTTTCTTCATGGCCTATTTCTTCTTGTCCGAAGCTTCCGTGGCCAGGTCCACTTTCGTGACGTTGGCCTGCTGGCAGACATCAAGAACGGCGCGGACTTGGCGGTACTTGGCGGTGCCGTCGCCGCGCAGAATGACCCCCATCTCCGCGTTGTCCATGCGCTTGCTGATCAGCCTGTCCAGCAGTTCAGACGTTCCCATGATCTCCTTGTTCAGCCACACTTTCCCGTCCGCCTGCACGGTGATGTAGGTGGTCTGGCGCGGCGGGTCCTTCTCGTGTTTGGAACCGGTGGGCAGTTTTAAATCCAGGTCATTGACGATGGGCGTGGTCGTGATGATGAAGATGACCAGGAGAACAAAAGCCAGGTCCAGCAACGGAGTGATGTTCAACTCCGTCAGAGTGTGGTGCGCCGAATGGGAGCACTTTTTCATGGCTGCCGATTCCGTTATCGAACGCCGGCGAAGCCACCCGGCTCGGCCGCGCCCTCGCGGTTGATGGCGCTGACAATTCGCCTGGCCAGGACGTCGTTGGATTCCCGAAGTTCCTCCGACAGCGTGCGGTTGTCCACGTATTTATGTTCGATCTGGTTGGCGTAACGGCTGGCAAACCCGTCCAGCTCCTGGGTGATCGCACGGATGGTGGTAACCATGAAATTGTAGCTGAACATCGCGGGGATCGCCACCAAAAGGCCGATGACCGTGCAGATCAACGCGCCCGCCACGCCCGGCGCCATCGCCGTCAGGCTGGCCGATCCGGCGCTGGCGATGCCGGCAAAGGTCTCCATCACGCCCCAAACCGTACCCAGCAATCCAATGAACGGGCCGCCCGCCACCGCCGTGGAGAGCACGATCATCCCCTTCTCCAAGGCCATCGCCTCCGCTGAGGACGCCTCTTCCATCACGACCTTGACCGCCTCAAAGGACGCGACGCTGATCTTGGTCGTTTTCGACCGGGAAATGTGGTCGGTGTTGCCGTGGCCCAGAGCCGGATCGGCTTGCGCCACGACCCGCGCTTCGACGCGCACGGGGTTGTTTTTGAGGTGATAATCCACTTCGTCGGCCGCCCGAATGTAAAGCTGGTAGGCGGGAGCGCCCTCGAATTCCTGGTTGGCGCGCTTGATGTCCATGGGGTCGCGCGTGGCGTTGTAAGCGGCGAAGAATTTCCTGGCCCATTTCCGGGCGATGGCCAGTTGCCGGGCCTTGGTGATGATGATCGTCCAACTGAAGAGCGACAGGATCAGCAGGGCCGTCATGGTCGCCTTGCCTTCGGGCGTCGCCATTTTGATGGCGAATTGCAACGCGCTGGCGCCAAACACCGGAGTGAAATGAATTATGTGCATAGTTTCCAACCTGCCGGCCAGCCTATCACACTAAATGTAACGAACACTCGTCCGCATTGTTACGATTGTGTTAAACATTGTCCGCGCCCGCGCAGCCATAAGATTACCTGCTTGCGCTTCCCGGCTGCCGCGATTACATAAGCTTGCGTGAGTTTACCAGTGACCCTGCCGCCGGTCAAATTCGATTTCCAGCGCGCTGCGCGGGCGGAGATGGCGCGCGAAGGTTTCCAGCCCGATTTCCCCCCCCGCGTCCTTGATGAAGTTCAATCCTTCGCGGCCGCTCCAACTCAAAACGGCGCCGGCCGCGATTTGCGCGGGATTTTGTGGTCTTCCATTGATAACACCGAATCGCGCGATCTCGATCAAGTCGAGTGGGCAGAACGGTTGCCGGACGGCACTATCCGTGTCCTAGTCGGCATAGCCGATGTCGATGCCGTGGTTGGCCGCGCTTCCGCGACCGACGTGCAGGCCCGCGCCAACGCGACCTCGGTCTATACCGGCGGCCCGGTGTTTCCCATGCTGCCGGAGCGGCTTTCCACGGACGTGACTTCCCTGGGTCCGGACGTGGACCGGCGGGCGCTGGTCATGCAAGTGGTGGTGGGGCAGGACGGGGCGGTGGCATGCGCGGATGTCCAGACGGCGGTGGTGCGCAACCAGGCGCGCCTGAATTACGACCAGGTCGCCGCCTGGCTGCAAACTTCCGCCGCCTCCGCGCCGCCGGCCTTGCGCGAGCAACTGCTCCTGCAAGAGGAGGCCAGCCGGCGGTTGAAAGCGTTTCGCAAAGAGCACGGGGCCTTGACGTTGGGCGGCGTGGAGAATATTCCCATAGTAGTCAACAATACTGTTGAGGGGTTCGCCGCCGAGACGGAAAACCCCGCGCGCGATATCATTGAAAGCTTCATGATCGCGGCCAACGTGGCCATGGCGCGGTTTCTGCGGGCGCGCAACTCGCTCTGCCTGCGCCGGGTTGTCCGCACTCCCAAGCGGTGGGACCGCATCCAGGCCCTGGCCGCGCCGCTGGGCGCCAAGCTGCCCGACGCGCCCGACCCCAAGGCGCTGGATGAATTCCTGGCGCGGCGCAAACAGACCGACCCGGACCATTTTCCCGAACTGTCGCTGGCCGTGCTCAAGTCCCTCGGCCCCGGCGAGTATGTGGTGGAGCATCCGGGCGCCGAGCACGAGGGCCACTTTGGCTTGGCGGTCAACGATTACACCCATTCGACCGCGCCCAACCGGCGCTACGCGGACCTTGTCATGCAGCGCCTCTTGAAAGCCAGCTTGCAGCAGGGTTCCGTCCCGTACACGGAGTCCGAATTATCAGAATTGGCCGCGCACTGCACCGAGCGCGAGGCGGCGGCGCGGCACGTCGAGCGCTTTATGAAGAAAGTGGCCGCGGCATTGATGCTGGCCCCGCAAGTGGGTCGCAGCTTTGACGCGCTGGTGACAGGGGCGTCAACCAAGGGAACGTTCGCCCGCCTGTTGAGTGTGCCAGCCGAGGGGCGCATCCTGCGGGGCGAGCGCGGCTTGGATGTCGGCGAACGAGTCCGCGTCCGGCTGGCCGGAGTCGATGCGGCCAGGGGATTCATTGATTTGGAAGCGGCGCCGTAACCGCGGAACCGGGGGCGGCGGAGTCTCTGGCTATGTCAGGCCTTGGGATGCCAGGTCCGGCCCCGATCCAATCGACCAGGAGAAAGGAGCAGACGAAGAACGGGAAGACGCCATAGAGCGTGTCACTGGCCGAGTGCGAATGCCTGTCCACCGCCCTAAAGACGGTCAGACAGAACAGGAGAGCCAGAACGGAGACGATGCCGCCCGGAACCGAAGCCGGAACGTAGAACCAACCGATACGCTTGAACCAAATTGTATTCATAGGAGTCTTGCGGATAAGGACGCCGTCAACTTTGCGCCGCAAAGTGAAATCCGTCAAGTTCCACTCCGCTGGAATTGCTGCGGATCGCGGCCCGGGCGCGGCCGGCGCCTATTGCCTTAAAGTGTCCAAATAAGCGAGGCTTTGGGGAATCTGCTGCTCGGAATCGGGGGATTCGTCTTCGATGAAATACCATTTCACTCCGGCGTGGCTGGCGGCGCGCAAAATAGCGGGCAGATCAAGCGTGCCGGTCCCCAACGCAACGTCATTCCTCACGTCGGAGTTTCCGGTGAGCAGGCCCGTGGGCGTTCCTTTGCGCATGTCTTTAAGATGCATCAATTCCCAGCGTCCGGGATATTCCGCCAGCAACTTCACCGGGTCCCGGCCCGCGTGAGCGATCCAGAAAATGTCCATTTCCAGCTTCACGGTTTCGGGATTGGTTTGTTGCACCAGCAAATCGAAAAGCGTGGCGTTGCCGAAAGGCTGGAATTCGTAGCCGTGCGTATGATAGAAAAAGCGCATGTGGCGCCGCGCGGCCAAATCGCCCGCCCGGTTGAACACGGCGATGGCATTGCGGCAGGCCGCCTCGTCGAACGGTTCCTTGTGCGGAATCCACGCGCACCCGACATACACCAGCCCCAGGTCAGCCGCCTGCTTGAGGACCGCTTCGGGGTCCTTGCTCCATTCGTCGAACGAGAAATGCCCGCTGTAGGCTTCCAGGCCCGCGGCGTTCAACTTGGCCAGGAAGGCCGCGGGCGAAAGGCCGTAAGTGCCGGCCAGTTCCACATACTTGACGCCCCAACTCCGCGCCTCGGCCAGGGTGCCGGGCACGTCCTTGTCCAATTGGGCGCGCACACTGTAAAGCTGGAGGCCCACCACGCGCTTGAGCGGAGGCGGATTCAAAAGAGCGCAGCCCGCCACCAGCCCGGCCAGGCCCGCCAGCCAGGCCACGCGCGCCGTCAGTACGTGCGAGGCAAGAACCGTCACAAAATCATGAGCTTTCATCGCCCGCCATCCTGCGGCGGAGACACCCCTTTTGTCCACTGGAATAAGTTTGGCAACTGTCCATTTGATGGCCCTTCAAGTGTATTAAATCAGGGCAAACATTTGGGGCATTCTCAAAAATCTTAGGTGTTTATCGTTGCAATTCCATTTGAATCGCTCCAGCGCCGCCGCTGCCAATCCTGTCCTGCTGTCGCCAAGAATTCACCGGTGTCGCAAACGCTGGCGCGCAAGTTGCTTGGCTGGTGGATTGGCAGTTTAACATTATGAATACGTCCAACTCCTCGAATTCGCAAAAGTCTCTCCCGCCGGATACTGGTTTTTCCCCGTGGCAGCGGTTAAAAAGCAAACGCATCTCCTACTTGACCCTGCCCTTGCTGATGATGGCGACGGTGACCGAATTCGTCATCCTTGCGACCGGGTGGAAATATCAGCAGGTGGTCTGCCTGCCGCCGGGCATGCGGGTCACGTTTTTTCACATCGGCCCGATTGGCGCGACCATCCTCGCGGTGGAGTTGCTCAAGCTGCCCCTGGCCATTTGGACGGCCTCGCGTCACGGCCTGCAAAAGCTACTGATGCTGACGGTCGGGCTGCCTTTGATTTGCGTGCTGACATTTCAATTGGTCAAGGACATGGCGGTTTATGAAATGGGAGTGGCGATGACTCCTGCCGCCCAGTTTCTGGAGAAGGCGATGATTGAGGAAACCAAGGCAACCCAACTCACTGGCGAGTTGACGGCCATTGAGCAGAAGAAAGCGGACCGCGAAGGCAAGCTCGCCGAGTTGGCCGCGCAACAGGCCAAGGCCAAGGCCGATCTGGAAGATTCACTCAAGCGCAATGACGATGCGCGCACCGATGCCATCAGCCTGACTGATTATCAGAAAAAAGAGTTGTCCGCCGTGGATTCCCGGGAAGAGGCCATCATCCAGCAGTTTAACGCTGACACGGCGCAGCTTAGCCAGTCCCTCACCGATCTGCGCGCCCGCCGCGAAACCGAGCTGGCCCGAGCCGGCAAATGGAACGCTGAAGAAGCCCGGATTGACAATGATTATAAAGCGAGAATGACGGACTATCAGAATAAGAAAGCGGCCTATGAAAAAGAATCGGCGGCGTACGCCAAAGCCAACGTAATCAAACGTCAGCTCATGACGAAACCGGTCGATCCCGGCGTGGCGCCCGAACTCGAGAGCAACACGATTCTCAAGCCAACCGTGCTCGCCGAGATCGAGGACCAGATCAAAGCCAAAGAAGCGGAATTGGCTGGCGTCAATAATAAACGCCGCGAGCGTGTCGCGCAGGTGGAAGCCGAAGCCCATCAGTTGCGCGAGGATTTCGACCATCGTTCCAGCAGCAAGCGCGAGACGGCCGACCGCAAGCGCGAGGAGTTATTGGCAGCCCAGGCCGTGCTGGCCACGGAATGGAAAGCGCAGGAGAAACAGATCGACGGGGAGCTGGCAACGTCCGTTCAGAAGGTGGACGGAATCCGCGCGGAAATAGACCAATCGCGCAAGGCGGCCAACGGATTTTACGAGGCCCGCGAGGCCGCGATTAGAAACACCCAGGTGCATCGTATCGCCACCACGGTCGAAATCGTGCGCGGCTTGATCATGGGGGAGCGTCCCGCTTCCATCAAGGCGACCGCCAAGGAGCGCGGCGACATCCTCACCGACCAAATCAGCATGGTGCGGATATGGGTTTATCCCGTGCTGGCCTTCATCGTGGCTTTCCTGCCGACATTGATGGTTGAGATCGGTTTCTCCACCCTTTTCGAGGCTGAGAAGGAGCGCCCGCTTCATCGCCTCGGTTTCTTTGGCCGCCGCCTGCACCAGGTTTGCCTGCGCGCGGGCCGTCAAAAGATGTTGCGGGCCGAACGGTTTGTCGGCGAAGCATCGGCCAAAATCCACGCTCACGAAAAAGCTCTGGCCGCCGCGACATCTGCAGCGGACAAGGCGCTGAAGGAGAAAGAATCGGAGTTGACCGCCGCCCGCGAGGCTATCAACGCCGCCGCCGCCGCCCACGAAGAGCAGTTGAAGACGATGGAAGAAGCGCGCGTGGCGCAATTGAAGGACAAGGAAGACGAATGGGTGGCCAAGCTCGCCAGCATGGCGGATATGCTCAACCGCACCGTAGTTGAAAAGGACGCCCTGCGTGATTTGCAGAAGTCCGAGGTCGAACGTCAAATCCAGATGCGCCAGAACGCCTGGTCCGACCGCATCACTCAGTTGAGCCAGGAATTGGACGATCAGCGCGTTGCCAGCGAGACGGAGCGCACCGCCCTGATGCAGGCCCAGCAGAAAAAATTGCTGGAGGTGTCCGAAGATTGCAAAGCGCAGGTTTACCAGGCCCGGCGCCAGGCAGCCGACGCCGAATTGGCCGCCATGGAAACATCCGCCAAGTCAACTCATGAGTTGAAGGAAGCCTTGCAAGCCCGCGATTGCGCGGAATCGCAGCTCAAACAGCAGGCGGACACGTTTTCTCTGAGAACATCGCAAACCAGGGAGGAAGCCGCCCGCGAGATGGAGAAGGCAGTCCGCCAGGAGAAGCATCGTGTTGACCGGCAGCAATTGGAGTTTGCCAAGACACTGCGCCAGCGTGAAGACGACTTCGAACGTCAATTGAAACAGCGCGAGCAGGAATTGTCCCTCGCATTTGACGCCCGCCTGGCGGAGGAACAAACCAGAAACGAACAGGATGGCCACAGGCGCGAGGCGGAGATGGAGCGCCGGCTTGAGGCGCGCGCTCTGGAGGTGGACGCCCGCTGGAAAAAAGAAGAGCAGCAGCGCGAAGAGGCTGTCCAAGAATGGAAAGCCCAGACTGAGTCGCGCTGCCGCGCCACGGAAACCCGTCTGCAACAAGAAGCCCAGCAGAAGGAAGAACTATTCCTATCCAAAGCCCGCCAGCGCGATCAACAATGGCAGATGAAATTGGATGCCGCCCTAGCCGAGACGCAGACCCAAACCGAAGAGGTGCTTCATCGCCGCCATGCGGAAGCCGATGCGCGTTTGCATGAGCTGGAAGCCCAGTTGCGCAAAGAAATGCAACAGAAGGACGAGGCTGCCCAAGCCAGGGCCAGGCAGCGCGAACAGGAGTTGCAGACCCAGTTTGCCGCGCAAATAGAGGCCCGCCACCGCGCCGCCCAGGCGCTGCTGGAGAAGGAGTTTGGCATGAAGATGCGCGCCGCCGTCGAACCGTTGACGGCACAGTTGGCTCGCGCCGAGAAGGAGCGTGACGAAGCCAAAGAAGCCTCTTCCGAGAGCGTCCGCCAACTGCAGAACCTGGAGAAAAAATTGACGGAGGCGTCCGTCTTCCTTAGTGGCTGGAGAAACGGAAACGGAAACGGAAACGGGAATGGCCACAAAAACGAAGATCACGTCGTCGCGATGGCTTAATGAGTGGGGAAAGACCACCGGCATCGCGCCGGTGGTTTCTTCAGATTTCGTCCATTAGAAATTGTGCCGCCGCCGATTTAGGCGCCAAGTGGCGAATGCAAAACCGCCTCAGGCGCCGACTCAGGGCGAGGTTTCTAATCTGCCACGATAAGTGTGCAAGTCGGAATCCGTCACTTCTTTGGGGGATACGAGCTTGTAATGTTTTTCGGATGAAATGGTGACGCCGTTTTCGCCGGCTTCGAACTCGAAAAGCAGCTCCATTTCGTCATGGCGGGAAGGTTTTACATCCAGGCCCCGCGCAATACCGAACAGTTTTGTGCCGAAAAAAAACCGCGATGCGAGGTTGCCAGCGGCCCCGGAAGGGGCTATCAATGGCCTGTGCCAACCGTGGGCGAACAATTGAAGCAGGCGCGCGAGGCCCAAAAACTGGGCATCCATGAGATCGTCGATTTGACCAAGATTCGCGGCGACCACATTCGATCCCTCGAAGCGGGCAACTACAGCGTTTTCTCCGCGCCCGTTTATATCCGCGGGTTTGTCCGCACCTATGCCAGCCTGCTGCATCTGGACACGGCGAAAATTCTCGAACAATTGGGCCGCGAATTGGCCGATTCGGGCCAGATCGATCCGACGCTTTCGCCGCCGGAAAGAAGCTCGCTGGACGCGGCCATGTTCCAACTGGCAAAATTCAGCCGCCGCATCATGCTTCCCGCGATGGGTGTGGTTGTCGCCCTGGCCGTCATCCTGACCGCCTTCTTGCTGGCGCGGCACTATCGCAACCAGGACCCCACCGCCAGGCTGGGCGAGAGTTTTTACCCGGCGCCCACCAACACCGGGGATACTCTGCCGCTGCCGCCGGTCCATTAAGGGGAATTCTTCTCTGCCGACCGGTCGTGACGGGGGTGAAACCTGCGGTGGATTTCGCGCAGGCGCGGCACGGTGACGTGGGTATAGACTTCGGTCGTGCTGATGCTGGAGTGGCCGAGCAGTTCCTGGATGACGCGCAGATCGGCGCCGTTCTCCAGAAGATGCGTGGCGAAGCTGTGCCGCAGCATGTGAGGAGTGATGTTGCGCCCGATTCCAGCCCGGCGGGCGCGCCCCTTGATCCTCAGCCACAACGTCGTCGCCGCGAACGGTCCGCCGCGCCGGGTGAGAAACAACTGGGCCGTGGATTTGGGCGTCACCAATTTCGGACGGCCGGCTTCTTCATAATGCTTGAGGGCGGCTATCGCCTTGCGGCCCAGCGGAACGACGCGCTCCTTGTTTCCCTTGCCGATGACCGTGACAAAACCGGCGTCCAGGTGGAGGTTTTCGAGACGGAGCGCGCGCAGCTCCGCCAGGCGCAGGCCGGAGGCGTAGGCCAGTTCGAGAACCGCCTGGTCACAGAGGCTGGAGGGCGTGGCCGGTTTTTCAGGTTCCAGGAGACTGTCGATTTCCGCGCGGGAAAGGGATTTCGGCAGGCGCTTCCAACGCCGCGGCATGGAGAGGTTTTCGGCGGCGTTGCGCGGCAGGTGCTTCTCCGCCTCGGCGAAGTTGTAAAAGGCGCGCAAGGCGGCGATTTGCAGATAAAGGCTCTCGGAACTGAGCCGCCGGACCGAGCCTTTGGGTTGCGATTTCAACCCGCGCGCCCGTTCGTCCTCCAGAAAGGCCATGAGGTGCGCCAGCTTGACCTCCCGCCAGTCGGCCAGTCCCTGACGCTCGGCCCAGGCGACAAAATTCAGGAGCAAAGCGGCGTAGGTTTTCTGGGTCTGGACGGACTGGCCGCGTTCGTGGCGTAAGTAAACAAGAAAGTCATCGACCAGGTTGCGCATGGCCTCAGAGGGGCCGGCCGGTCAGGCGCTGGTAGGCCTCGAGGTACTTCCCGGTGGTCTGGGCGACGACTTCGGGAGGCAGCGCCGGGGCGGGCGGCTGCTTGTTCCAGGAGAGCGTTTCCAGGTAATCGCGCACAAACTGCTTGTCGAAACTGGGCTGGCCGCGGCCCGGCTCGTACTGGTCCGCCGGCCAGAAACGGGAGGAATCCGGCGTGAGAACTTCGTCAATCAAAATTAACTTCCCGTCCGCCACGCCAAATTCAAATTTGGTGTCCGCTATGATCAGGCCCCGCTGCCGGGCGTACTCGGCGGCGGCGGCGTAAATCTTCAGGCTCAACGCCCGCGCCTGCTCCGCCAGGCCGCCCCCGGTGATTTCGCGGGCCTGCTCGAAGGAGATATTCTCGTCGTGGCCGGTTTCGGCTTTGGTGGCCGGGGTGAAGAGCGGCTCGGGCAGCCGCTCGCACTCGCGCAAGCCGGCGGGCAGTTTAATACCGCATAGCGCGCCCGTCTTCTGGTAATCCTTCCAGCCGGACCCGCAAAGATAGCCGCGCACGACGCATTCAATGGCCAGCGGCCGGGCCTTTTTCACCACCATGCTGCGGCCCGCCAGCACCCCAGAGAACTTCTCCAATCCGGCCGGCAACGGGTCCCCCGGCCGCGAGGCCAGATGATTGGGCACGGTTTCCGCGGTGCGGTTGAACCAAAAGTAGGAAATCCGCGTAAGCACTTCGCCCTTGCGCGGGATGCCGTTGGGCATGACGCAGTCGAAGGCCGATATGCGGTCGGTGGCGACGAACAGCAGCCGTTCCCCAAGATCAAAGACTTCGCGGACCTTGCCGGACTTGACTTTCTTGAATCCGGGCAATTCCAAATTCAGCAGTGGCTCGTTAGACATGACGTCCAGAAAATAGCGGTAAAATTAGAAGTTTAAAGTTCAAAGTTTGCGGTTTAACTTGCGCCCATGAATTTTCTGGTCACCGGCGGCGCGGGCTTTATCGGCTCGCACGTCTGCGAGCGCCTGTTGCTTCTGGGCCACTCCGTCTGGACGCTCGATGACCTGAATCCCTTTTACGCCGTCGCTCTCAAAGAGCGCAACCTGGCCGCGCTCGAAGCGTTGGGCAGGCCGTTTCGGTTTGTCCGGGGCGACCTGGCGGATCCCTCCTGCTTGGAGCCACTATTTGCGGACGTCCGTTTCGACCAGGTGATCCATCTGGCGGCGCGGGCCGGCGTGCGGCCCAGCTTCAGTGAGCCGGCCCTCTACCATCGCGTCAATGTCGAGGGAACAGTGAACCTGCTCGAATCCGCCCGGCGCCATCGCGTCAAGAAGCTCATTCTGGCCTCCTCCTCATCCGTCTATGGAATCAATGCCAAAGTCCCTTTCGCGGAGAGCGACCCGGTCTTCGCACCTATCTCGCCTTACGCGGCGAGCAAGCTGGCCTGCGAAGCCCTGGGCCACGTGTACCATCATGCCTACGGCATGGACATTGCCATGCTCCGTTTCTTCACCGTGTACGGCCCGCGCCAGCGGCCCGACCTGGCCATCCACAAGTTCGCGCGACTGATCGATGCCGGCCAGCCGATTCCAGTCTTCGGCGACGGCGGCACGGCGCGGGACTACACCTATATCACCGACACGCTGGAAGGCATCCTGGCCTGCACGCGGCAGGAATTCGGCTTCGAGATTTTCAACCTCGGCGAATCCCAAACAGTCAAGTTGAATGATTTGATCGCCCTTCTGGAAAAGGCCCTGGGCCGCAAGGCCGTCCTCCAGCGGCTGCCGCCCCAAACCGGGGACGTGCCTCTGACCCATGCGGACATCGGCAAGGCCCGGCGGCGCCTGGGCTACAACCCCAAGGTGGGGATCGAGGAGGGGATCGCCCTTTTTGCGGAATGGTTCCGGTCCTCGCCCCCTTCCTGATTATGCGTTTGACACAATGACTCAGACCGAAAAACTGCTGCGCGACCTGATCGCGCTGCCCAGCGTCAATCCCGCTTTCCTGGCGGCGGGCCATCCGCACGCCGGAGAAGGGCGGGTGGCGGAATACCTCGCCGCCGCCGCCGCCCGCGCCGGCCTGGATGTGGACTGGCAGGAAGCGGCGCCCGGCCGGCCCAACCTCATCGCGCGGCTGACGCCGGCGGGCAAAATCAAACAACGCATCCTCCTGGCGCCGCACATGGACACCGTCCCCCCGTTTTCCGGCGGCCAGTTTATGCCGCAAACGCGGCGCGGGCGCATTTACGGGCGCGGCGCGTGCGACACGAAAGGATCGGTCGCCGCGATGCTCACGGCGCTGGCCCTGACGGCCCGGCGCGGTCCGCGGCCGCCTTCGACGGAAATCATTTTCGCCGGCTTGGTGGACGAGGAGAACGCGCAGGCCGGCTCGCGGGCGCTGGCGGCGAGCGGCTTGCGGGCCGATCTGGCGGTCGTCGGGGAACCGACCGGGCTGCGGTTGGTCACGGCGCACAAGGGCAGCTTGTGGCTGCGGCTGGCCACCCGGGGCAAGGCCGCCCACGGTTCCTGCCCAAGCTTGGGCAAAAACGCCGTTCACGAAATGTCCCGTATCGTCGATCTCCTGGAAACGCAATATGCCCGCCAATTGCGGCGGCGGCGCCATCCCTTGCTGGGAACGGCGACCGTCAGCGTCGGTTCCATCCACGGCGGCGCCCAGGCCAACATCGTCCCCGCCTCGTGCGAGGCGTGGGCGGACCGCCGCACGCTGCCGGGAGAAACCGATCAGTCCGTCCTCCGCGAACTCAAGACCCTGCTGCGCCGCCACGGCCTTCGCGCGGCCTTGGAGAGCGGAAAATCCGCCGCCTGCCCCCCGCTGGCCACGGACCCGCGCCTGCCGCTGGTCCGAACGTTCCTGCGGGCGGCGGGACAAAGGAAGCCCGCCGGAGTCAACTATTTTTGCGACGCCGCCGTGCTGGCGGGGTCCGGCATGGCCAGCGTGGTCTTCGGCCCCGGCGACATCGCCCAGGCGCACACGGCGGACGAATGGGTGGCCTCCAGTTCGCTGGAAGGGGCCGTGCGTCTTCTCCTCAAGTTTTTCCAGGCCCTGCCGTCATAAGGGATGAATGTGAAGCGCGAATCGGCCTTTTTCCGCCAAAGCAGTTGGATGGTCATCGCCACGTTTGCCGGCGGCTTCTTCATGACCCTGGTCCATACCGTCGCGCGGAAAATGGGGCCGCAGGAGTATTCCACCTTCGTCACCCTGCTGCGCCTGCTCATCATCATGGGAATCCCGTCCGCCGCCCTGCAAACCGTCTTTGCAGGCCAGGCGGCAGCCGTGACCAGCGCCGCCAAGAAGGAGCAGTTGATCGCCACCACCCGCGCCATTCTGGCGGGGACGTTTCTGATCTGGATCGCGTCCGCACTGGCGGTGCTGGCCGCGGCACGCCCGTTGTCGCATTTGCTCAGGATCAGCCATCCGGCGGCGCTCTATTTCACGGTGTTGCTCTGCTTGACGAGTTTGTGGATACCGGTGCTCAAAGGGATTTTGCAGGGGGAGCATCGCTTTTGGGGGTTGGGCTGGCTGCAAATCAGCGACGGCGTGGGGCGATTCTCCGTGATGCTGCTGGTCATCCTGCTTTTGACCTGCAAAGCGGCCGGGGCGATGTTCGCGGCCCTGGCCGGCCAACTCGTGACCGCCGCCATCGGCCTGGCTTTGACCCGCTCCATCTGGGGAACGCGGCCCGCGGTTTCCTTCGACGCCAGAGGGTGGCTGCGGGAAGCAGTTCCACTGACGCTGGGCCTGGGCACCGTCCTGCTGATGTCGAGCATGGACATGCTGTTTGTGCAGGGGTTGTTCGCGGACACGCGGCAAACGGCCCTTTACAGCGGAGCGATGCTCACCGGCTTCGCCATCATCCAATTCATCGCGCCGGTGGCGATGGTGATGTTCGCCCGCGTGGCCCAAAGCGCGGCGCGATCCGAACAGAGCAACAGCTTGAAACTGACCCTGGCCTCGACCCTCGTTTTCGGCTGCGTGGCGGGCGTGGGCTGCACCCTTCTGCCGTCATTGCCGCTGCGCCTGATGTATTTGGGCAACAAGGAAATGTGGAACGCCGCGCCGCTGGTCCCGTGGTTCGCCTGGGCGTTGCTCCCGTTGACGGTGGCCAACGTGCTGGTGCAAAACCTCCTGGCGCGCGCCCGGTTTGGCGCCGTGCCCTGGTTATTGCTCGTGCCGGGCCTTTACGGGGCGGCCCTCTGTTTTCAGGCCCCGGCGCTCGTCAAAATGCAGTCCTTCGACGCGTTCATCCGCGTCATTCAGACGCTGGGCCTGGCCGGGCTGACGCTCTGCCTGGTGGCGGCGTGGTTCTCCCGTCCCAAGGCGGCGGCTACGGCTTCGGGTCAGGATTCGGCGGCGGCGCGCGCAATTTTTGGTACAGCCGCTTCTCCAAAGGAATAAAAGGCCCGCGCAATCCTTTGAACGGCGAGTAAACCCACCGCAATCGAATGACCGACAAAAGCATCGTCATCGAGCTGCGCCCCAACGCCACTTTCGACCCTGCTTTGTCCGTCCATTCCGTCGGCACTTCCAGAATGGTGCAGCCGCTGCGCTTGAGCAAATAGAGCAGGTTGATGTCGAAGGCCATGTCGGCGATGCAAAGATCGCGATGCACGCGCTCGACGGCGGAGCGCCGCATGACTTTGGCCCCGCATTGGGTGTCGGTGATGTTCATCCCAAAGAGAAGCTGCACTATCAGGTGAAAAACGCGGCTGGCAAAGCGCCGCTGGCCGGATTGCATCTGGTGCAGCACCGCGCCCGGAATCCAGCGCGAGCCGATCACGCAATCGGCTTCCCCGGCATGGCGCACCAGGTCCAGAAACGCCCGCGGTTCCGTCGCCCCGTCCGCATCGACGTAGCCGATCAAATCGGCCCGCGGCGCCAGCCTGAGTCCCTCGATGAGCGCGCCGCCCTTGCCGATGGGGGCCGGGTAATCGACCGCGCTGACTTCGGGGTAGTCCGCGGCAACCCGTTGCACGACGGCCATCGTATTGTCACGGCAGTTGTTGAGGATCACCACGAGTTGAAATTTCCCGTCATAATTCCGCCGGAAGAACTCCGCGTAAGCGGGCAGAACGGGGCCGATCCGGCGCTCCTCATTGTGCGCCGGTATCAACAATAAGACACTTGGGGAACCTTGTTCCACGCGCCCTGTTTACCCAAAGGCAGCCCCCTTTGTCGAGCATTCCTGTGTTTGAAAGCGGCGCTATCACCCCGCACTCCAAAACCTGTCGGCGGAACGGGAGCGTGCCCTAAACGCGAAGCGTCTTGGAGTGCAGCACCGCTTTGCGGTGCAGCCCAACAATTTGTTCACTCTGCGTGTCAGCGCCGCTTTGGTCCCGAATACGAGACACGCTCGACAAAGGTGGGATGCGCCCAACGGGCCGGTGCGGCGCAAAATGCCGTTTGCGTATCATCCAATCGCATCTTATTTTTGCTAAATTATATGCGGATTACATTTGAAATTGATGCAAATGAACTGAGGCAAATACAGAAAATCACCGGGCAGAAGAAAAAATCGCCGGCCATCAGCCGCGCCTTGGCGGATTTCCTGCGGATGCGGCAAAGAGATGCCTTCATTGAAAAGGCGCTGGCCGGCCAAACCGACTGCGCGCTGACCAACCAGGAGCTTGAAGCAAAGGACCTGTATGATACTTGAACAAGTTTGACTCCGCTCCATCTTTTCACGAGGGACGCGGCAGCATCTCGGTTTCGATGCCTGTCACACCGGCCAATAGCAGAAAGTGGCGGTCAAAAGTCACCAGCGTCACGCCATGATGCAGGCAGAGCGCGGCTATGATGAGATCGGTCGAACCCGCCTGAACGCCCGAGTCGCGGCAACGCTGCCCAAAGATGGTCGCCTTGCGCCACAAGTCGGCGGGAGTGGAGAGCATGGGGAAGGTCAGCAAACGCCTCTCAATGCCGGCGCGCTCTGTTTTGGGCGACTGGCGCAGCAGTTCAAACCAGACCGGCTCACAAACCACCGCTTCAGGGCGGTTGACGGCTTGATGGGTCGCCTCCCGGATTTTATCGGGAGTTCCCGGGCGCAGGTGGTCTATCCAGACGCAGGTGTCGATCAGGCATTCCATGCGTTCTTCTCCCTCTCCCGCTGCCGGGATTTTTCCCAGTCCGGCAAACGGACGCGGAATTTTCCGGACATGACTTCATCGGAAAGCTCGCGGCGGCGGCGGAGCATGAGTTGAGAGGCGACCAATTTGACAATGGCCGGCCCTTTCTTTTTTTCCCCGGAATACCGCAGGATATCCTTCAAGTCATTTTCCGGAATATCCACTGTTATTTTCATATTATGATTATACTTAAATATGATTCATTGTCCAATAAAATAAGGATTTCAAAACACGCTCCCAGCCAGCGTTTCCGCCAGCTTGGCGGGAGTCGCGTCGGAAGGGGCAATCCATTCCAGCCGCATCTGGCGGCGGAACCAGGTGAGCTGGCGCTTGGCGAATTGCCGCGTGCGGATTTTCACCAGGTCGATCGTTTCGGCCAGCCCGCGCTCCCCGCGCAAATGTTCCACCACCTG
>PLGF01000130.1 GCA_003138485.1 Verrucomicrobiales bacterium
TAGTGACCCAATAATCCCAAAAATCAGAATCAGTTCGGGATTGGACTCCATGTGGGTTCCCACACTCAGACAGTAGGCCCACCAGCCGAGCAAAAGGCTCACCCAAAAACTGGTTGCCGTCGAAACGGAGGTAAACCGGGCTTTTGGCGAAAGTTGCCCGAACGGCCAGCCAACGGTTGATGACGTTCCTGCGGATGCACCATTTTCTCGAAGACCTCCGGCAGCGAGCCGGCGCAGCCCGTCTTGGCGCGGAGTCCGTCCAGCGTGTCGTGGGCCACCAGGCGCGCGCCGTCAATGATTGCGATGCGATGGGCCACCGGCCCCACCATCTCCGCGATTTGCGAGGCCATTACCACCGTGACGCCGTTTCGTTCCGCCAGCAGTTTGAGGACGCGGCTCAGGGCGAGGATTGCCGACGGGTCCAGGCCGCCTGTGTACGGCTCGTCCAGGACGAGGATCGGCGCCTCGGTGACGAGCGCCCCGCAGATCGCGACTTTCTTTTTCTGGCCGTTGGAACAAGCGCGGATGGGCGACTCACCTTTGTCGGAAAGTTGAAATAGTTCGAGCAACCGGGAGATGTGGTCCATCAAGCGTTCGGAATCGATGTCTTACAATTGTCCCACGGCCAGCAACCATTCGCGGGCGGTCATGAATTCCGGCAGCCACGGATGGTCCGGCAGATACGCCATCTGTTTGCGGATTTTCAATTCCGTCTCCGCGTCGGCGCGGCGGCGGAGGCCGTTGATCTCGACGAAGCCTTTGGCGGGCGCGAGAATGCCCGCGATGATGTTCAACAGCGTGCTTTTCCCCACGCCGTTCGGCCCCATGACGGCGACCACCTGGCCGTCGGCGATGTCGAAGCTGAGGTGGCTCAAGACCGGGCGAAGCCCGTAATGGTGGCTGACATCGACGACCTTGATCATAGACGGCCTTTCATGATTGCCGTTCCAAACTGGCCCGCTCAAGCGTCGAAGTCAATTACAACGGATTGAGGCATTTGTAATCGGGGGGCGATTGCGCTTTGAAACAGAAACGCCGCCGCGCGCAAACAAAATCCGACAACTTCCCTCTGAATCCGCTCCCTCAGCCGTTGCCTTTTGAGTTTCCTGTTTCTCAATCCCAAAGGGATTGGAGCATTCAGCCCAAGGTTGGCCCGATTCCAGAGGGCTTACCTTGGGTGTGTGCCAGCAAGTTTAACAACCCTGAAAGGGTTGAATATCAAACCCTTACGAATCCGATTCAACCCTTTCAGGGTTGTGCTTCTTTTGTCTTCTTACCCAAGGTAGCTCGTTCCTCGCAACCTCGGGCTGAGCGATCGCAATCCCTTCAGGATTGCTCAAGGCGCCCGTTAAGCGGCGACGACTTCCACGCGAGGAGCGAAACCAAGCTTGCCAAGAAGTTCCTCACAATCCTCCCAGGCCAGGCCGAACGCACGAACATCCGCCACGCCAAGCCGGGCAATGACGTGGGAAAGAGTCCCGGCGTCGCGCTCGGCAAGCTCGTCGTCGATTAACACGCGCTCCGACCAATCCACCAACTGATCTAACGTGATCTCGTGGTGAAGGCACGTGGCAATCTGTCCGGCAACGATTTGCTTCGTGATCGTCATGGTTTCACTCTACACTGTCTGGTGGCCTTTATCAAAAAAGAGGGACTTGACCACGGATGGACACGGATTAACACGGAGAAAAACTTCCCATCCGTGTCCATCCGTGAAATCCGTGGTTAAACGCCTTCGTCTGCGGCTCTTTGTCCTGCTTTGAAACGGAAATGCCGCACTCAAACATGTTTTGCGCTTTTGGTCACGCGCCGCGCTACTGGCCGCCGGCGGCGACGGCATCCAGCTTGGCCTTGGCGGCTGTCAGGAATTTTCCCAGGTCGTCCAGGACGAAGGGCGCCAGTTGATTGCGAGTCGCCGCCGGGTCGCCGGATTTGATGACGACGGTGAGTCTGTTGCCGTTGGATACCTTGAGTATGGATAGCCCGCAGCGGGTGCGGTAAACGGCCTCAAAATTGTCCATCGGCGACGTCGTGTGATCGGCTTGCGAAATCAGTTGGATGCCGCGAATGAGTCCGTCCAGTTCGTCGTAATCAATGTAATTGATCACGAGGGCCTGGCGGGAAACGCGCGTGCGCAGGGAGACCGCATAGACGGCGTTGGAGGTTTGCATGTTGTACAACCGCTCGGCCCGCACTTCGACCGGGTAGGTGATCTGATCGTTGAGCAGGCCGACGCTGGACATCCCTTTGAGCAGGGGCGCGTCGGCCACGGCGCAGTAGGCTTCAAAATAGGTGAGGGGAGCGTTGGTCGTTTGCGCGTGCGCCACGCAGGCCGCGCCCAAGGCAAGCAAGAGAACAAGTTTTTTCATGGGATTTGGGGTTCTAATTAGTGAACACTGGCATACTGTTCCTGAATACCGGCGCGCGATTCGTGAACGCGGGCGCGCGGTTCGTAAACACGGGCGCCCGGTTCGTGAAGACTGGGGAGCGGTTCGTGAACGGCCTCGCTCTGTTCGTGAACGCTGACGAGCGGTTCGTGAACGCCGGCGAACCGTTCGTGAAGGGCCTGGCGCGGTTCGTGAATGTTGGCTGTCGGTTCGTAAATGCCGCCGGACGATTCGTGAAGGGCCCGGCGCGGTTCGTAAAGACCGGCACCGTGCTCGTGGACACTATCGTATAGTTCGTGAACTCCGGCGCGGGTTGTAACGCGCCAGATTGCGCCGGTTGCGCCGCAGGCGGCCGCGTCTGACCCGCGACGCTCAAGACAATTCCCACACTGAGCAACGTCAGATAGATTGTGCCACGCATATTACTGCTCCTGATTATTCTTCCGAGGCCGGGTTATGCCAGCCATCGGGCGCAAATCAGCTTTCGTAGCGCAGACTTCCAAGTCTGCCGTGTCGCCGATTTTCAAATCGGCACGCCGCGCAAAGTCATCGCCGGATCGGGCTTGGAGAAGTGAACAAATTGTTGGAAGGACGCTGGCGCGTAGGCTCGCGGCACGGCAGACCTGGAAGTCTGCGCTATGGCTAAAGGCCTCGACAAAAACAGATTTGCACCCGGGCCGTGGATTGTTGCTGACAAGCGCGGCGAAAGGCCGTAATGGATTGCGCACCGTGAGTGAGACCCTACGTTATCTGCAATCGGAGTCCGCCGGATCCGGGATCGAGATCGGGGCGCTGGTCAAATATCTGTTGCTCGACGCCATAAAGGCAAAGGCGAGCGACATCCATATTGAGCCGTGGGAGAGCACGCTGGTGGTGCGCATCCGGCTCAATGGGGTGCTGACCGAGTTGGTGCATCTGCCGCTGGAGTTGATGGAGAAGATTTCCGGGCGGTTCAAGGTGCTGGGCAATCTGGTGACTTACCAAACAGGCCTGCCGCAAGAGGGGCACGCGCCGGCCGACCCGGAATTAGGCGGGTGCGAGCAGCGCATTTCCATTTTCCCGACGGTGCGCGGGGAGAAGATCGTGGTGCGCATATTTGATCCGAGCAACCGGAGTTTTGATCTGGGGGCGCTGGGCTTTGACGACGATATATTGCAGCAGTTTGTCAAGCTGATCACCAAGCCCAGCGGGTTGATTCTGTTGACCGGGCCGACGGGGTCTGGGAAAACCACGGCGATTTATTCGGCGCTTTACACGCTGGTGCAGAGGGCGGGATCGACGATGAGCATAGCGACGGTGGAGGACCCGGTGGAGTTCAGCCTGCCGATGGTGGCGCAGGCGCAGGTGAATCTGGCGCAGGAGTTCACTTATCCGAGGGCGTTGCGCTCGTTGATGAGGCAGGACCCTCAGGTGATCATGGTGGGGGAAATTCGGGACCCGGAGACGGCGGCCATCGCCGTGCAGGCCGGGCTGACAGGGCACCTGGTCATCAGCACGATTCACAGCGGAAGCACGGCCGGAGTGTTCGCGCGCTTGATGAACATGGACATTGAGCCGTTTCTGCTTTCTTCGAGCGTGACGGGCGTGCTGGGCTTGAGGCTGATCCGCAAAAACTGCCCCTATTGCGCGCAACCTTACGAACCCGAGCCGGGCCTGATGAAATTGATCCCCAGCGTGGACCGGGAAACCGCGGAGTTCCGGCGCGGGGGCGGCTGTGAGCAGTGCCTGGACACGGGCTTTTCGGGCCGCTATTCGGTGGGGGAGTTGTTGACGGTCACCCAGCCGTTCCGCGACGCCATCCTGGAGAAAATGCCCACGCGGACGTTGCAGCAGGTGGCGGTGGATAGCGGGATGGAGACGATGTGGTCCCGCGGCCTGCGCCGCGCGCTGACCGGCCAGACGCCGCTGGAGGAAATCCTGCGGGTCATTTCCGTGGACGAACTGTAGTCGTGCTCACCGTTGCCCTGGCCATATTGACGGGCGTCAGTTTCGTCTTGACGTTTTGGCGCTGGCGCGCCGCCTGCCGTTTTCCGCTCCACCGCCGCCGGGCGGCGCCGGGCAGTCTTCCGGGTCTGACGCTGCTCAAGCCGCTCAAAGGGTGCGACGGCGCCACCGCGGATTGTCTGCGGAGTTGGTTTTTGCAGGAATATCCGGGGCCGGTGCAGCTTCTTCTGGGGGTTGCGGACGCCAATGACCCGGTTTGCGCGGTGGCGCGCGAATTGGTGGCGTCATTTCCCGGCGTGGACGCCCGGTTGGTGGTGTGCCGCGACAGCCTGGGGGCCAACGCCAAAGTCTCGACCTTGCGGCAGCTCGAACCGCACATCCGCCACGGTCTGGTCATGATCAGCGACGCGGATGTGAAGGTGTCGGCGGATTTCGCGGCGAATGTGGCGCCGCTTCTGGCGGACCCGGAGGTGGGGCTGGTGAACTGTTTTTATCGCCTGGCCAATCCGTCCACGGCGGCGATGCAATGGGAGGCGGTGGCGATCAACGCGGATTTCTGGACGCAGGTGTTGCAGTCGCGCAGTCTCAGGGCGGTCGATTTTGGTTTGGGCGCGGTGATGACGCTCCCGGCGGCGCGGCTCAAAGAGATGGGCGGCTTCAGGGCGCTGACGGATTTTCTGGCGGACGATTATCAATTGGGACAGCAGGTGGCGAGTCAACGGAAAAGGATTGAGTTCGCATCGGTGGTTGCGGAGTGCTGGGACGCGCCGCTGGGCTGGGGGGGAGTATGGACGCACCAATGCCGCTGGGCGCGCACCATTCGCGTCTGCGATCCGGCGCCGTATTTTTTCAGCCTGCTGAACAACGCGACTCTCTGGCCGGTGCTGCTGGCGCTGGCGGCGCGGAGTCCGGCGGCCCTGGGCGCGGCGGGAGTCTGCCTGGTTTTTCGCGCGGGCACCGCGTTGCAGCAGCAGGCGCGGCTGACGGAGTCGCGGACGCATTTGGATTCGTGGTGGCTGGCGTTTGTGAAGGATTTGCTGGACGTGGCGGTTTGGGCGTCGGCTTTTTGCGGGAATGAAATTGCGTGGCGCGGGGAGCGTTACCGGATTTTGTCAGACGGGAGGCTGGAGAGGGTTTTTCCCCCGCGGAACACGCAGAGTAACGCGGAGGGGTTCGGGGTGAAATGAGTGGACGCGGTGGACATGGCGGCCGTCTCCGAGGCGCTGAAGTTTGCGAGCGCGGGACGTGGGGAAGGGCGTGAGACGGAATTCTCCGGGGATCGCCCTCATCCTAGCCTTCTTCTCCCCCGGGGAACAGCAGGCGCGCGATTCCGGTGTTGCGAATGAACGTCCGACAAATCCAGTCGTGCGCTTTTGCGGTGCGACGGCGCATGATTCTCCCTCTCCTGGAGGAGAGGGCAGGGGTGAGGTCGAGCCCCGAAGAATTCCGTCTCACACCCCGGCGGAAAAATGGCGGAAGGTTTGGCTTGCAATGGAGCGGTGGAATTGATACGGGAAAGGGTCAAAGTCATTTATGCCATCATTTAGTTATGTAGCGCGGGATTCGGCGACGGGGCGGGAGATTCGCAGCAGCGTGGATGCGTCGTCAGAGGCTAACGCGATTGCGGCGTTGTTGAATCGGAATCTGCTGGTGGTGTCGATCCAGGAGAAGATAGCCAAGAAGGGGCGGACCAGCGGGGGTTCGGTGCGGCTTCAGGACCTGGTGATTTTCACAAGGCAATTGGCGACGATGATCGACGCCGGGCTGGCGATGGTGCAGTCGCTTCAGGCGCTGGCGGAGCAGACGGACAACAAGGTGATGAGGGACGTGATCAAGGACGTGACGACCCGCGTGGAGGGCGGAGACGGATTTTCGGAGGCGTTGCAGAAGCATCCCAAAGTGTTCAACAAGCTGTATTATTCGATGACGGCCGCCGGGGAGAAGGGCGGGTTGCTGGCGGAAATCCTGGGACGGCTGGCGACGTACCTTGAGAACACGGCGCGTCTGCGAAAGAAGGTGAAGTCGGCGATGATGTATCCAACGGCGGTGACGCTCGTGGCGATAGGGATCACGATATTCTTGCTGGTGAAGGTGGTGCCGGTGTTCGGGGATATATTCACGTCGTTTCACGGGAAGCTGCCGACGCCGACGCAGTATTTGATTAATGTGAGCAACGTGTTGAAGGGTTATTTCTTGTATTTCATGGGTGGGACGGTGGCGGTGGTGTTCGGATGGTTTTATTATATCAAGACGCCGGCGGGGCGGACGTTTTGGGACGCGCAACGGATCAAGCTGCCGATCTTCGGGCCGATTGCGCACAAGATATGCCTGGCGCGTTTTTGCCGGACGATGGCGTCGCTGGTGCGGAGCGGTGTGCCGATCCTGGAGGTGCTGGCGATTGTGCAGAACACCGTGGGCAATGTGATCATGGAAGCGGCGATCAAGACGGCGACAACGGACATCGAGAGGGGCGAGGGGATTTCCAACGCGTTGAGCAAGCATCCGGTGTTTCCGACGATGATCATCCGGATGATCACGGCAGGGGAGCAAACAGGGAAGATTGACGCGATGCTGGAGCGAGTGGCGGACTTTTTGGATGAGGAGATCGAGACGACGTTATCGGGGTTGACGTCGCTGATTGAGCCGCTGTTGATCGTGTTTTTGGGGGTCGTGGTGGGGGGCATCGTGATTTGCATGTTTCTGCCGATCTTCAAGTTGAGCGAGTTGGTGTCAGCCAAACATTGAGGGCAAGGCGGCAAATGCTTGCCGACGGGGTGCGACGTGGTTAATTTTGACGCATGGCGAAAGTATTGCTGATAGACGACGAGGTGACCATGGTGCAAATGGTCACTGAGCTCCTGCGCCGCGAGGGGCATGAGGTGTTCCCGTTTAGCAATTTCAACGCGGCGGTGGAGACGCTGGAGGCGCAATGCCCCGAGCTGGTGATCACCGATCTTTATCTGGACAAGACGCGGACGCACGGGCTGGAGATACTGCAAAAGGCGCGGGCGCTCAACCCGCCCTCCACGGTGATCGTGATCACGGCGTACGCGACGATCGAAACGGCGGTGGACGCGATGAAGAAGGGGGCGTTTGATTATTTGGAGAAGCCTTTCAAGGTGGATGATCTGAGGCTGTGCATCCAGAGGGCGTTGTCGTACAACGACGCGATCTCGGAGAATATTTACCTGCGCAAACAACTGAAGAAGAAGTATCAGTTCAACCAATTGATCGGGAATTCGCCGCACATGCAGGGGGTGTTCAAGATGATCGAGCGCGTGGCGGACACCGACAGCACAATCCTGATACTTGGGGAAAGCGGGACGGGAAAGGAGTTGGTGGCGCGGGCGCTGCATTTCAACAGCCGGCGGCAATTTGCGCCCTTCATTCCGATCAATTGCAGCGCGCTGCCGGAGAACCTGCTGGAATCGGAGTTGTTCGGGCATTGCAAAGGGGCGTTCACGGGGGCGATCAACGACAAGAAGGGGCTGTTTCAGGAGGCCGACGGCGGAACGATTTTCCTGGACGAAATCGGCTCGATGCCGCCGGTGTTGCAGAGCCGGCTGCTGCGGGTGTTGCAGGAGAAGGAGGTGCGCCGGGTGGGGGACAATGTTCCTGTAAGCGTCAATGTCCGGGTGCTGTCCGCGACGCATGAACCGCTGGAGAAGAGGGTGGAGGAAGGAACGTTCCGCGAGGACCTGTATTACCGGCTGAATGTGATTCCGATCAACCTTCCGAGTTTGCGGGAGAGGCGGGAAGACATTCCCGTGCTGACGATGCACTTTCTGCGGAACAAGGTGAGTTCGAGGACAGGCAAGCTTTTCAGCATCAGCCGCAAAGCGCTGGATGTGTTGGGGGCGCATGATTGGCCGGGCAACGTGAGGGAATTGGAAAACGCCATAGAGCGGGCTTGCGCGTTGTGCGAGGACGGCACCATTCGAGTGGCGGATTTGCCACCGATCTTGCGGCATCTCGCCACGGCGGAGGGCGGAGAGGACGTTGTCGAAACTCCGCAAGCGCCGCCCGCCGCGGACGCGGTCTTGACTGTCGGCGGCGCCAGCGCGCTGCCGGCGCACGCGATGTCGCAGCCGGTCGGTTCGTTGCGCGACTACATGCGCGACCAGGAATTGACGTACGTGAACCGGGCGCTGGCGCAGGTGAACGGAGACAAGGAAAAGGCGGCGGAGTTGCTGGGGGTGAGCGTGGCGACTTTGTATAGGAAACTGGCTGAGGAGGATGCGGCGGGCTGAGAGGATTGTTTAGGGGCCGGCTAACAAGGCGAGGGAGGCGGTGTAGCCGTGAAGGAAATTGCGCTCGCCGACGGGGCCGATTTCGCCGTTGCAAAAAAAACCGATCAATTCGAGCGGCCCGATCTTTTCCTGCACCAAGCCGGCGTCGTGATTGGGATGGCCGAAGAGGGCGTGGCCGCGCCCGTTGCAGTCGCAGAGGCAGCCGCCGTATATTTTGCGGCCGGCCAGGCGCCTGGAGAATTTATTGAGCATGGCGATCATGTCATCGGTGGCGGCGGCCGCGTCGCGCCGCTGGAATTGGATCGTCTGCCCCGTGCGGGCCAGCGCGCTGACGGAGAGACTGCCCGAATGGGGGTCGCCGCCCAAAATGTTGCGGACCAGGAAGTCGCCGCGGGTGAAGTCGTGGAGGTATTCGTTGACGACCAGGCCGATGAAGATGTTGCCGCGGGCCAGGCGCTGCTCTTCCGGGGAGAGTTGGAGGAAGGTCTCGGCGAGGATTTCGTAGGCCGGGCGGTTGGCGATTTGGTGGATGAAGTTGCCTTCGGCTTTGGTAATGGTCCAGGTTTCGCCAATGGGAGTGCAGCCCTGGGAAATGACGCCCAATAATTCGATTTCACCCGCCAAAGCCACAGCGACGCCGCCTTCGTCGAACACGCGGCCGTTGAGAAAGAGCTGGGTGGCGCGCTGGGAGGGATCCCCGCCCGCCAGGCCGCCGAAAATGGGTTTGGGAGCGAAAGATTCGTTCCAGCCGCGCAGCCAGGCCTCGGCATCGATGTGGAACGGGTCGGCGAAGACCAGCCAGCCCTTGAGTTGAGCCGCGGCCACGCCGGTTTCCAATTCCCAATAGCGCGGTTTGCCAGCCCGTTCAACTTGCGCCTGGGTGAAATGAACGCCGCGCAATTCGGCGCCCGGCAAGGCGAACAGGGAGACGACCAGGCCCGGGGCGTCCTCGATTTCGCGGGCACCGATGATGAGGCTGGCGCTGGTGCAGCCAAGGAGAAGGGGTATCTCGGCGTGAACTTGCAGGACTTCCAGAATCTGCGGCGCGAAGCGGGCGAATTGGGGGGTCATGAAGACCAAGCCGAGGGAAACGCGGGGCGCGCGCAATTGGCGGCGCAACCGGCCAGCCCATGCGCCCAGGGCAGCTTCGTCGAACTCCTCCTTCCAATGCCCTGAAACGGCGTTTGTATTCATGCGCAAATCTCGGTCACGCTCCCAGTTTGCCCGTTGTCCCCGAAGGAAGCAAGGGGCGGCTCAATGGTCGCGAAAAACTGGGAGTAGTTTTTACTTCCCCTTTTCCGCCGCCCTTTCTACTATCTGCGGCCCGGAACCGCGAAAACCATTACGCGGCCGGCAAAAAGAATATGCCATTGACCCATACTAAAGAACTGTTCGCCAAGGCGCTCAAAGGAAAGTACGCCCTCGGCGCCTTTAACGTGAATAACATGGAGCTGCTCCAGGCCATCGTTGAGGCTTGCGAGGAGGAAAAGGCCCCCGTCATGCTCCAAATCTCAAAAGGCGCCCGCCAGTATGCCAGCGCTGTTTATCTCAAAAAGCTCATCGAGGCCGCGATAAGCACCTCCAACATCCCGATTGCCGTCCACCTCGACCACGGCGATTCGTTCGATCTTTGCAAGGAATGCATTGATGAAGGCTTCACCAGCGTGATGATTGACGGCAGCCACGAGCCTTTTGACAAAAATGTCGAAGTCTGCAAGCGCGTGGTCGATTACGCCCATAAGCACAACTGCGTCGTTGAGGGCGAGTTGGGCATGCTGGTTGGCGCTCAACACGATGACGGCGAAGAGGGGGGGGGCTATTCCAAAGGCGGCGTTTATACGCACCCGGAGGAGGCTGTCGCGTTTGTCCGCCAGACGGGTGTTGACTCGCTTGCAGTGGCCATCGGCAACTCGCATGGCGCCTACAAGTTCAAAGGGGAACAGCGCCTGGACCTGGACCGCTTGCGCGCCATCAAAAAGGCGCTCATGGAGGCCGGCTTGGGCGATTACCCGCTCGTTCTCCACGGGGCCTCCAGCGTCCCAAAGGACCTCGTCCAGGTAATCAATAAATACGGTGGCAAACTCGGCGACGACGCCGCTGGCGTGCCGGAAGCCGACATCGAGATCGCGCGCCGCATCGGCTGCACCAAGGTCAACATAGACACCGACTTGCGCCTGGCCATGACGGCCGCCATCCGCCAGAGTCTCGCCGAGAATCCGAAAGAGTTCGATCCCCGCAAATACCTCGGCGCCGCCCGCGCTCGCGTGAAGGAACTGGTCCGACACAAGGTCCATGACGTCCTCTGCTGCGCGGGTCACGCTTTCGATTGATGTTCTAATCGAAATTGCTTCCGCTCCGCCTTCGAAGCTCTCGCGGGCTTCGCAGTCCCCCTAGTTTTTTCGCAATCAGTGTGTGCCATAATGACGCTGTTTGCAAAGCGACAAATGGGACATTATGGCGCAAACATGCCTATATGTTGTTATGTTGTGTTTGCGTATATTATTGTATGTAAGCATCTTATGTAAATCGTAATCATTGGCACGACATAGGCTGTATTAGCCTCAGAAGAATTGAAATGGTCTTAGCAAACAACAATTTGAAATTGAGAAAGGAAGAACTATGACATTAACAAGATGGCACAAGCCAAACCTCTGGAATGCAGTCCCCGCCCGTCGCATTGCGAGCTTGCGGGACGAAGTCGATAACCTCTTCAATTTGACCTTCGGGCGCCTTTTGCAATCGCCCCAGGATTCCGGTCCAGGCACACAGTTGCTGGAAGGCTGGTTCCCGGCGGTCGATTTGTTCGAGGACAAGGAAAGTCTGGTCGTCAGGGCCGAAGTGCCGGGGATGAAGAAGGAAGACATCGAAATCTCGCTGCATGACGGCTACTTGACCGTTTCCGGTGAACGGAAACAGGACCAAACCTACGCTGCCGCCGAAACCTACCGCTCCGAACGCTGGCTTGGCCGCTTTCAGCGCACCATCAGCCTGCCTTGCCAGGTGGATGCCGACAAGATCAAGGCCGCCTACACCGACGGCATTCTGACAGTCACTCTCCCCAAGGCGGAGGAAGCCAAGCCGAAACAAATCCCGATCACAGTCAAATAACAACCTCCCATGCCGGGCGGGCGCGCCCCGCCCCGAAAACGAAAGGAACTTATGAACGCAGTAGCTCAACAGAATGAAAGGCCCGTTTGCGCCCAGGCTGCGGACGGCGAGCGTGAATACCTCACGCCCAGAGTCAACATCTTCGAAACCCCGGACCGCTACGTATTGGAAGCGGAACTGCCCGGAGTGAACAAGGACGGCCTGGACATCAGCCTGGACAACAACGTCCTTACGATTGTCGGCCGTCGCACGGCCGATCCGGGCGCAAACGTCCTTTACCGCGAATCCGAGAGCGCCGATTTCCGCCGCGTATTCGAGTTGGACCCCGCCATCGACACCGGCAAAATCGCCGCGAAGATCGACCAGGGCATCCTCAATCTCGTGCTGCCCAAGACCGAGAAGGTCCAGCCCCGCCGAATCAGCGTCGCGTAAAAGAGGCCTATTTAGAACACAACAGGCCGGGAGGCGTGCGGCTCTCCCGGCCTTCGCTGTTTCTGGACATAAGCCGGAGCGGTCAAAGAGCGGAACCACAATACGCCGGGGGAAAATGACGAATGTCGAAATCCTAATGACGAAAGAATTCCCAAATGACTCAATGACGGAATGGCCGCCCCGATCGCTTTAGTCATTCGGGCTTCGTCGTTCTTTCGTCATGGGTGCTTAGACGTTAGTCATTTTCAGCTTGTCGCCTCCGTGCCCATCGGATTGCCGGAAAATGAGATGCACCCCCCACGAAGTGTCAAACAAAGCTTGTCTTTCTTTGGAAACCGGCGATATTCAAGAAACCTCCATGAAAACAGTCCTGGTCGTTGAGAGTGAACCGTCGGTCCGCAGCCGCTTGATGCCCTGGCTCAACGAACGCGGCTGGCGGGTCCTGGACGCCCCGGACCGCCAACGCGCACTCGCCTTGGCCCGCGAGCACCTTCCCGACCTCATCCTCTGCGACTGGCCTTCGGTTTGCGACCACGGCACGGGCTTTTGCCACGGACTTGAAGCGCTCTCAGACTTGGCGGGTCCGCGCCCGGTCATCGTTGCCACCGGCGTGGCCGATGGGGCGGAGAGATACAACGCCCTGGAATGCGGGGTGGACGAGTATCTCCCCAAACCCTTCAATTATCATCTTCTCGACCAGTTCCTGGCCCGCGTCGCCGGCTCCGGCAAAGGCCAGCCCGGCTTCAAGCCCGGCCCCGGCGGCGGCCAGGGCCGCGGCACCCGCCTCAAATTCTGGGGCGTGCGCGGCTCGGTTCCCGCCCCGGGCGGCGACACCGTCCATTACGGCGGCAACACCGCGTGCGTCGAAGTCAGAGTCAACGATGTGATCATTGTGCTCGACGCCGGCACCGGCCTGCGGAGGCTGGGACTGTCCCTCATGCGCGAGTTCGGGGACCGTCCGATCCACTTGAACCTCCTCATCACGCACACCCATTGGGACCACATCCAGGGCTTCCCCTTTTTCCTGCCGGCCTACAATCCCAAGAACATCATCTCCATCTACGGCTATGAAGGCGCCAGCCAGGGACTCCACGACACCCTTTGCAGTCAAATGGAAAGCCCCTACTTCCCCATCAGCATGCGGCAGTTGCCCGGCAACATCAACATCCGCGAACTCAAGGAAATGGACTTCGATGTCTGCGGCGTTCCCGTCAAGGCCCACTTCCTGAACCATCCCGGCATCTGCACCGGCTACCGCCTCTTCACGCCCGACGGCTCCATCTCCTTCCTCCCCGACGTCGAACTCTTCCAGCGCTTGCGTGACCGCTGGACGGCGGAAACCAACGCCGTTCCCGCCCAGGAGCGGCAATCGGCGCCGGAAGAAGACCGCAGCCTGGTCGATTTCATCCGCGGTTCCGATATCCTCATGTTGGATGCCCAATACGACGCCGCCGAATACGAGCGGCACGTCGGATGGGGGCACAGTTGCGTGGAAGACTCCGTCGCCTTTGCCCTTCATGCTGGCGTCAAACGTCTCTATCTCTTTCATCACGACCCGGACCACACCGACGAGCAAATCTCGCGGATGGTGGCGCGCGCGCGACAAATGGCCGCCAGCCGGCACTCCGATCTGGTGGTCGAAGCCGCCCGCGAAGGCAGCGAAGTTCTTTTGACAGCCCCCAAATCCGCTCTCCCGTGACGGCAGGGCGAGGCTCCCGCCGGGCCGCTCCCCTTTGTACAGTACAGGGGTCAAACCGTACTAATGTAATATTATTTGTTTCGGTGTTGATTTGCTGGGAAGTTTTGGTAAGTTTTCCCCATGCCGCGCATGTCACGCGTCGAATATCCGGGTGCGATTTACCATGTCATGAGCCGG
>PLGF01000017.1 GCA_003138485.1 Verrucomicrobiales bacterium
TGCAGGCTTATGCACCCTTGTGCACCCAAAAAGAGGCGGGGGCTGGAGTGCTCCCGCAGGCCAAACGAGCTTGAGAGCATTGATAATCAAGGAGATGCAACTCGGAGCTTGGAAGTTTTTGAGTGATGCCAGGAAAAAGGCTCGGCGGGAGCGGTTTTTTGGGAAAAGGGAGCGGCTCCGCAGGAGCGTCGCTCTGCCGGGGCGTTTACGGAAGGGCGACTCTCCTGCCGGGCCGGGCGTGTCCAAGAACTTAGAAGTGGTCAAAAAGAGCCAAACCGGGTGGGACAAACCTAAAAATGTCCCAAATGCCTATTACAGGGGCTTTTTTTGGCAGGAACCCCATTATATGGTGGTTTTTTCCTTTACATTTTACCCGGATTGTGGTTTCTTTGCACTCCAGAATGTATTTGAAGAATCTTACGGTTTTGGGTTTTAAGTCGTTTGCGGACAAGACTTCGCTCAATTTTCAGCCGGGCGTGACCGCAATTGTCGGGCCTAACGGTTGCGGCAAGTCCAATGTGTCGGACGCCATCCGATGGGTTTTGGGAGAGCAATCACCCAAGGCGTTGCGTGGCGGGGAGATGGCGGATGTCATTTTCAACGGCACAGACTCCCGCAAACCCTTGAGCATGGCGGAGGTGTCGCTGACCATAGGCGGGGTGGATGGCGAGCATTTGACGGCCGCGGGAGTGGAGATAGCCTACAATGAAGTGATGTTGACACGACGGGTGTTTCGGGACGGGTCGAGCGAATACTTTCTCAACAAGACCCCCTGCCGGCTCAAAGACATTCAGCAGTTGTTCATGGGAACGGGCGTGGGGCGGACCAGTTACAGCATCCTGGCGCAGGGAAACATCACGCAAATCCTGTCCAGCAAGCCGGAAGACCGGCGGCTGGTGTTTGAGGAAGCGGCGGGCATCACGAAATTCAAGACGCAGAAAAAGGAGGCGCTGCGCAAACTCGAAGCCACCGAACAGAACCTCCTGCGCGTCGCCGACTTGATCCGCGAAGTCAAGCGCCAGATCGGTTCGCTCCAGCGCCAGGCTGGCAAAGCCCGCCGTTACAAGCAGTTGATGGCCGAACTCCAGCATCTGGACACCCAGTTGGCCCGCCACCAATTTGACGTCCTGCAAACCGACATCCAGGCCCGCACCGCGCAGATGGAAAAACTGCGCGCCGAAATCGAGACGTTGTCGGAAAGCGTTCTGCGCGTCGAAAGCGAAATCAGCGTCCTGCGCGAACAGCTTTCCGAGCAAGGGGCGCAGGTCAATCAATTGCAGCAGCAGAGCCTGGAATTAAAGGGCCATATCGACCGCCACGAAAGCCGCATTCAATTCAACGAGGATAAAATGCGCGATCTCCAGGCGCAAAACGCGCGCGCCAGCGGCGACATCGTCCAGGCGGAGGAACGCAAGTTGGCGGCGGAGCAGGAACTGGCTGCCGTCGTCGAACGGCTCAATGCCTCAACGGTCGCCTTGCGGGAACACCAGCAAGCCTTGGAAACCAAGCGGCAGGCGCTGCAAAACGTCGAAGATCAATTGCGCGCCAGCCAGGAGGCGTTGCGGCAGGCGCAAGCGGGGGCCTTCGAGGCCGCCCAGATGCTCAGCCGCGCCCGCAATGAAATCACGGCGCTGGATTTGCAAAAGGAGGGCAACGCCGTGCGGATGCAGAAGCTTTCGGCGGAAAAAATCCAGCTTGAGGAGGAGCGCGGCGGGCTGGAAACCAGGCTGGGCCAGTTCTCAGCCACAGTCGAGGCCGGAATTTTGAGCGCGCAAACGCATCGCGGCACGGTGGAGGACCGGCAGCGGCGTTTGGGCGAAATTCAATTGCAGTTGAACGAAACCACGCAGCAACTCGATGAATTGCTGCGGCGCCAGGCCGAACAATGCTCCCGTCTCAACGTCCTCGAACAGTTGCAGGCCGAGCACGAAGGCTTCGGCGCCGGCGCGTTGACCGCGCTCAAGGCCGCCACCAATGTCCTCGGCTCCCTCGCGGACAAGATTCGCGTCCCCGACCAATATGTCGTCGCCATCGAAACCGCCTTGGGCCACAACCTTCAACTGGTCCTGACCGACCAACCCGAAAGCGCCCGGCAGATCGTCGAAGACCTGCGCGCCAACAAAAGCGGGCGGGCCAGCGTGGCGTCCCTGCATCTGGCGGCGGTGGAGCATAATGGTTCGTTCCCCCCCGCCAACGCGGTGGGCGCGGTCAGCGTCATTTCAGCGGACCCGTCGGTGGGGCCGCTATTGAACCGGCTGCTGGGACAGACTCTGATCGCGCCGGATCTGACGGCCGCGACGGAGGCCTGGCGCGCGTCCAACGGAGCCTTTGACTTTGTCACGCCCGCGGGCGATTTGCTCAACCGGCACGGCATTTATACGGGCGGCTACCTCAACGGGCATGGCTCCGGCCAGGCCGCCGCGTCCATCCTCGGACGCCAGAATCAAATCGCCGATCTGCGCCAGACAGTGGCCGCGTTGCAGGAAAGCGTCGGCGAAATGAGCCGCCAAAAGGGGGCGCTCTTGAGCGAGCAAACCCAGCTCCAGGCTGGCTTGCAGGAGGCGCAAACGGAACTGCGCACGCAGGAGGTCGCCATTGCGACCCGCCAGGGCGAATTCAAGGCTCTGGAGAATTCCGCGCGCGTGCTCGGCCAGAAGATCGAGACTGTCGTCTATGAAATCAGCAGCCTCGCGGCGCAAGAGGCCGAAGGCGCGCGCAAACGCGAGACTCTGGCCGCACAGGCGGGCGCGCTCGAATCCCGCGAGCAGGAGTCCCAGGCCGGTGTCTCGCGCCTGACCGCTTCCCTGGACGGTTTGCGGCAGCAGCGCGATGCGGCCAACGCCACCCTTACTGAAACGAAGGTTGCGCTGGCGACCGAGGATCAGTTGTGCAATTCCTACGCCGGCCAGAAACGGCCCCTCGAAGAGCGCGTCATCGAACTGGCCAACCTGGCAGCGCAGCGCCGCGCGGAAATCCAGTCCTTTTTGGAGCGCAAGCTCCAGGCCGACACCGAGATTGCCGAGTCGCGCCAGAAGATCGACGCCCTCCAGCACGAGCGCGAACAGATCAACCTTCAAGCCACTCAACTGCTCACTGAACAGGAGGCGCTCGAAGAACAAATCGCCACCGCCGACGGCGGGTTGCGCGAGCAGCGCCGCTCGTTAAGCGACTTGCAGCAGCAGCGCGGCGCGCATGAAGTCGAATTGACGCAAAAAAGCATGGTCGTGCAGAATCTGCGCGACCGCATCCGCGAAAAGTACCAAATCAATCTGGACGACATTCGCAGCGAATGCATCACGATCACGCTGGCCGACGAAGGCCCGGCCAAGGTCCACACGCTGACGCCTGAAGAAATGGCCCAAAGCGGCGTGGCGACCGATTGGGAGGAAGTCGGGCGGCACGTTGGCGCATTGCAAGCTCGCATTGATGAAATGGGGCCGGTCAACCTGGTGGCCATCGCGGAGTACGAGGAGACCGAGCAGCGGTATCAATTCCTGACCAAACAATGTGATGACCTTGTCCAGGCCAAAGCGCAGTTGCTGGAGGTCATCAACCGAATCAACACGCAAACGCGGCAGATGTTCATCGAAACGTTCGAGAAAATCCGGGACAATTTCCGCGGGATGTTTGTCGAAATCTTCGGCGGCGGCAAAGCCGACCTGATCCTCTCCGACCAGGGCGACGTGCTGGAATGCGGCATTGACATCGTGGCCCGGCCGCCGGGCAAACAGTTGCAGAGCATTTCGCTCCTGTCGGGCGGGGAACAGACCATGACGGCTGTGGCGCTGCTCTTCTCCATTTACCAGGTCAAGCCCAGCCCGTTTTGCGTGCTGGACGAGCTGGACGCGCCGCTGGATGAATCCAACATCAACCGCTTCATCCACATTTTGCAGCGGTTCATGGTTTATTCCCAATTCGTCATCATCACCCACAACAAACGCACCATTGGCATGGCTGACATCCTTTATGGGGTGACCATGCAGGAACACGGCGTCAGCAAAATCGTCAGCGTCAAATTCCACAAGGCGGAGGACCCGGCCAGCAGCCCTAAAACGCACCCGTTGGAAGAGCCAACCCCCGATCCCTCCATCGAAACCGAGGAAGACCGGTTGCGCCCCCGCGAAGACACCCTCGTCCTGGCGAAATAAGGCGCGAGATTATCCTTGACACCCCCCACCGCCCGCGCTTAGATCGTGCCAGAATGCATGGGTTAAACACTAAACACCTAACACCTGATAGCAGTTCACCCCATCAGGATTCGAAACATTTAAAGCTGAGAACAGAAACATTATGAAATCGATCTAAACCGGCATAATTGCCACCTCACTGGCAGCGGGACTGCTCACATTGGCCCCTGCCCAAATCCAGGCTCAACCGAAAGCATTAAGCATTGCACTGACAGCGACTTATCAATTGCCGAACAAGACAAACGGTGCCGACGGCAACATCACGATGAGCACCACCAAGGCGGTAAGTTTAACCTCCAAAAGCATTTTAAAGCTGCTTGCAACCAGTCTTGGCTCGCCCTTCCCAAGCGGAGCCTATTTGGCCCAAGACGGCGGCATCGTGGAGGCGCTGGACAAGGTGGGCTATAGCACAAATCTCTCTGAGGCTGTTTAAAAACTAATGTT
>PLGF01000055.1:0-18310 GCA_003138485.1 Verrucomicrobiales bacterium
TACCGTTGTTCCCCCACCAGGGCAAACGCCAGCCCCAAGTCCAAATCCAGGGTGCCCACAGGAGGCGTCACGTTCTCCGGCAATCTGGTTCAGCAATCACGCCCCCGCCAATCCGGTAGCTTGCCAAGACGCTCGTTTGGTGCCATCACATGAATTGGCATTCCCATGCACAACTTGGCTCTCAGAGCGCTCCGGGGAACGAGCAGGCGCGCCAGCAACGCGTTGATGTGGCTGGCGAGTCAGCCTGCGGTCGGACGTGCGCAAGAGGATTTCCCGAGGTGAGAAACGAAGGGAAACACGCCAAATGGCTGGCCCACCCTACAGCAACTTCCAGGAGCGCGTCGAGCGCGCGGCCGAGGCAGCCTTGAAACGAAATGGCAGCGTCGGTCCGCTGGAACTGTTCCAGGAAATGAGGCTCCTGCAGCCGTGCCACGTCGAGGCCTGGCGCAAAGGCAACGAACATTACCGGGTGCTTCAGCCATGGATTCGGGTCGGACCAGAGAAGTTTCAAAAGACCATCCGCCATTTCCAGGAGTGGGTCAAACAACGCGGCTTGCGCCCAATCGAAGCCGCCCACACTCGCCGTGGGCCGGGCGGCATCGAACAACTGCACGTCACCGAAGACAGCGATCCGCAATGGGAGAAGTTTTATCGCACGTACTACACGCCGGCAGATTTGCCGGAAAAGAAGACCGCGCGGCTGGCCGCCAAATTGAACCGGCCGCCCGAGTTGATGGTTTTCGAGAAAGTGGGAGACGAGGGCAAATGAGCTTTTAATGAGCGGCACGGAGCGACTCGCCGCTCGTGCGCTAGTGCGGGAGGCGATTGACCGTGTCCTCGCGGAGTGGTCGGGGCTGTGAATTGCAAGGGGAACTGATGCCTCCGTGATGAAACTGATGGCGCATCCGAAGGGTCAGACTGTATGATTCGCTCGCCATGTCACATACCCTGGCCTTATCCCCCGGCGGACATTTGTTTGTCGAGCCGGATGAACAGGCTGAGCCAAAACTCAGTCAGGCCACCGCGTTGCGTCTGAGCGAGGGCTTTGCCGCGTCGCCAGCCCGCGGTTTGGAGATGCTGGCATCCGGGTTCCTGCACGAACCCCTGCCACCGCCGTTCGTTTTCTGGCGCGGGCTGGCGCAGCGGCTTTTCACCGCGCTCTGCCACCAACCGAACCTGGAAAACGCGTCCACCATATCCATCTCCAAGCTTTCCGAAGTAGAATGGTCCGCGTTGGCAGACTCGGCACCACCGGTGAAGGGCCTGGAATATTTGAATGGCGCCGTGCTGGCAAGGTTGTGGGATGAGCTGGAGGCACATGTTCGCGCGGCCATAACTCAAACTTCTGGCGGGGCCGCCGCGTATTTGAAAAGCTGCAACCCGGTTTGGAATACCGTTGGACGCGTCACGTTCCATCTGGCCGAGAACAAGCGGAACCCGGCTTACCCGTTTGCGTTCCTGGCCACTTATACTCACGGTGTCTCCGGGCAAGGCAAGGCCCAGCATCTGCCGCTGGGCCGTGCCCTGGAGGAGTACGCCGGGGCCAAGAACCGCGCTGCGCTGGGCGCGCTGTTGACGCCGGTGCAACGCGCGGCGGAGCAAAGCAAACTGGCCCGTGAATTGCTGGACTCGCGCGCCATCTTTCATCCCCAAGTGTGGCGGCCCGAACAGGCCTTTTCGTTTTTGCAGAACATCCCTCTGTTCGAGCAATGCGGCTTGGTGGTGCGGATTCCGGATTGGTGGAAGGCAGGCCGGCCACCCAGGCCCCAGGTAACCGTGCGCATTGGCGAAGCAAAAGGAAACCTGCTCGGCAAGGACAGCTTGCTGGATTTCAATGTGCAACTGTCGGTGGAGGGCGAAGCGCTCACCGAATCGGAACTCAAAGCCATACTGCAATCCGCCAGCGGCCTCGTATTGCTCAAGGGTAAATGGGTCGAAGTGGACCGGGTCAAACTCCAGGAAGTCCTCGACCACTGGAAGAAAGTTCAAGCTGACGCGGGCTCTGGAGGACTGTCATTGCTGGAAGGTCTGCGGTTGCTTTCCGGCTTCGATGCCGCACAGGCCGGCGAACCGGAAGCAGAAGCGGCCCGCGCCACCTGGTCAAACGTCGTGGCGGGAGGCGCGCTCAAAAAACTGCTCGAGCAGATGCAGCAGCCGGAAATCTCCACGGAGTCGGACCCTGCCCAGGAATTGCACGCGACCCTGCGTCCGTATCAGCGCCAAGGCGCGCATTGGCTCTGGTTTATGAACCGTCTGGGGCTGGGAGCCTGTCTGGCCGATGACATGGGGCTTGGCAAAACCATTCAGGTGATTTCGCTGCTGCTGGTCCTCAAACGCCGGCGCGGCCAAACTACAGCCTCTCCGGACGATGGCGGCCCCAGCCTACTGATCGTCCCAGCCTCGCTCATCGCCAATTGGAAAGCGGAAATCCAGAGATTTGCGCCTACGCTTTCGGTCTTTTACGCCCATCCGTCGGAGACACCCAACGACGTTCTCGCCGCCGCCGCAAATTCCCCCTCCAAATCACTGGAAAGTAAAGACCTCGTTATCACCAGTTACTCGATGGCCATGCGATTGGCCTGGCTCAAGGAAGTCCATTGGAATCTGGCCATCCTCGATGAAGCCCAGGCAATCAAAAATCCGGGCGCGCGCCAAAGCCGCGCCGTGAAGGCATTTCACAGCCGCCACCGGATTGCCCTCAGCGGCACACCGATCGAGAACCGGCTTTCGGATTTGTGGTCGCTCTTCGATTTTCTTTGCCCCGGCCTGCTTGGCGGCGCCAGGGAATTTGCCTCGTTCCTCAAGAACCGTTCCCAAACTGACCAAAACCAGTTCGCGCCTCTGCGCCGGCTGGTGCGGCCCTACATTCTGCGGCGGTTGAAGACGGACAAACGCATCATCACCGACTTGCCGGACAAGACGGAAATGACGGCATTCTGTCCGCTGACCCGGTGCCAGGCCGCGCTCTATCAGCAAGCGGTGGGGGAATTGGCTGAACGGTTAGAGGCGCCGGAGGTGGAAGGCATCCAGCGCCGCGGCATAATTCTCGCGTTTCTCACCCGGTTCAAACAAATCTGCAATCACCCTTCACAATGGCTGGGTGATGGGAATTATGCACCCGCCGACAGCGGCAAATTCAATCGGTTGCGGGAGTTGTGCGAGGAAGTGGCTTCACGCCAAGAGAAGGTCCTCGTCTTTACCCAATACCGTGAAATGACTGACCCGCTGGCCAGACACTTGGCGGGAGTCTTCGGCCAAGCCGGCCTCATCCTCCACGGCGGAGTTCCTGTCGGCAAGCGCAAGGAATTGGTCGATTCCTTCCAACGCGACGGTGGGCCGCCATTTTTTGTGCTTTCCCTCAAGGCTGGCGGCACCGGTCTCAACCTCACGGCGGCTTCCCATGTCATTCATTTTGACCGCTGGTGGAATCCGGCAGTGGAAAATCAGGCGACCGACCGCGCATTCCGCATTGGCCAGAAACGAAACGTCACGGTCCATAAATTCACTTGCCGCGGCACTTTGGAGGAGCGCATTCATGAGGTCATTGCCAGCAAAAGCGCCCTGGCCGATGATGTGCTTGGTGAAGGCGGTGAGCGGTTGTTGACGGAAATGAACAATTCCGAGTTGCTCCGGTTTGTGGCCTTGGATATAAACGCCGCCAGCGAAGTCTAATCGCTTCGAGATAATCCAATCTTCAAATAACAGAATATGAGTTGGTCATACGGATGGCGTCCTTACGTGCCTGTCGCGGAACGGCGGGCTAAAGCAGCGCGCGAAACTGCAAAACTGGCCAAGAAGACCGGCAGGGCAGCTTCGCCCGTCGTGTTGGATGGGCGCAAGATTGCCGGCACCTTTTGGGGCAAGGCCTGGTGCGACAACCTCGAGGCCTACAGCGACTATGCCAATCGGCTCCCCCGCGGACGCACCTATGTGCGCAACGGTTCGGTGGTTGATTTGCAGATCAGCAAAGGCAACGTGTCCGCGCTGGTTTCCGGCTCGGAGCTTTACCGGATCGAAATCAAGATCAAACCCCTGGCGCCGGGTCTTTGGAAGTCCATCCAAACCGAGTGCGCCGGCAAGATTGATTCCCTGATCGAATTGCTCCAGGGCAAACTTTCCTCCGCTGTCATGCAGATCGTGACCCGCCCCGAAAAGGGCTTGTTTCCAACGCCGAAGGAAATTGACCTGGATTGTTCCTGCCCGGACTGGGCTGATTTGTGCAAACATGTCGCTGCGTCCCTTTACGGTGTGGGCGCCAAGCTCGACCAAAATCCTGCCCTGCTTTTCCTGCTTCGGGGCGTGGATCCCGCCGACCTGATCAGCAAAGCATCCGCCGCCGAAGCCGTGCGCCAGACCGCTGCAACCACGGACGGCGCTCCCGTCATGAGCGAAACCGAGGTGGCCGACATTTTTGGGATCGAACTTGCCCCGGCATCCGCAGTTTCCTTGCCAGCGGTTGATCTTTCCGCCGCGGCCCCGACTCGAGTTCCGGCTTCAACACGAGCACCCCAGCGGAAATCTACAGGGAAACGAAAAATCCTGAGAAGGTTGAGTCCGGCAGCGCGTGCCCGGATCGCCGCCGCTGCCAAGGCACGATGGACGAAATCGTCACGAATGCCCAAGTAGAAAGCCGCTAATAAATGAGCGGCTGGATTGGCACGGCTGCTCTGAGTTTGCAGGACCGTGAGCGTGGACTTCTGCGAATCAATGATTGACATGGATTGGGAGGGCGAATTGATGAATCACGTTATTGAGGAACTGGCGCCCAAAGAATCGAAACGATGCCGAGGAAAATGACGGGATCGGTGGGGCCGGCTAAAAATGCCGAGTTGTGGTGGAGTTGTAGCGAAGTTATGTGGACTTTATAGGCCAACAAATGGCAAAAAGCGGAACCAAGGCTAGACAATCTCCTGAATCGCTTTTAAGCGAATAATCTGCAAGCCGTTGATTCCCTGTTAGTTACAGGATCACAATCGGAATAGATGGTCGGGGCGGTGAGATTTGAACTCACGACCTTCTGAACCCCATTCAGCAGTTCTTCCCTCTGGATACTATGGCATGAGCGGCTCGCTGCCGCTCGCTGCACGGCGTTGCTGAATTACCTCAGGTGTGCTCAAACCCCGCCGTGATCGCCTCATTTTTCACTTCCAGGCATACAAATAAATGCTCGCCTGAACTATTTCCGTTTCGGTCGGTTTTCACGGTGAACTAGAGCGGCCAAAATGGAGTCCAGAACCTGATCGAGACGCTTGCCTGCGTCTTCCGCCAAGAACCGCAATACAAAATAACCATTTTGTTGCAGCAGGGCGTCCTTCCGCCGGTCCCGCCGATACGCTTCAGCGTCAGCCAAATGCTGTGCGCCATCCAATTCAATAGCCACCCCGGTTTCCGCACATAACAGGTCCACCTCCATCTTGCCATTGCCATCAAATGAAATCGGCAACTCCGCATTGAGGCGAAAACGACCGGTCGTTGCTGGCAAGGTCTGCAGGCGGCGAAAAAGAAAGGCTTCGCTGGCGCTCCGGGCGCGAGCTTCTCCCTCGGCGTTGGCGCCAGGAGTCCGTGCCACATGAACGAAAAGATGCGCCAGGGGAACGTCCACTCCGTCGCGGATGAGTCGGCGAACGCTGGCGGCATAGTCCTTTTTCCATTCAGGATCAATCGGAAGAGGGACTTCCGATGGCCAGCCAGGGAGAGCGCTGCCAGGCAACAGGATGGTGTAGCCGAGCGATTCATATCCACGGCACCGTCTGTCGAACATTCTGGAAAGCATCGGAACGTTCAGGTCAGCGTAGTCATAGACGCGCACCTCACGTTTGCCCTCGTGCAGACGATGAAGCCGCCCCACGTACTGGGCAACGGTTCCCCGCCACGAAACCGGCAACGCCAGGAACAACGAGTCCAACCTGGGATCGTCGAAGCCTTCACCTATGTAGCCGCCGGTGGCCAGAACCGCCCGCCCTGCAGTCTCGGGAATCTGTGCCAATTGCGCGAGGGCGGCGGCCAGCACCTTCTTGGTTTGGCCTCCCTGCAACCGAATCAAGTGCGGAACAACCGGGGACAGCAATTGAGCCAGACGATCCAGGTGCTCTCTTCGTTCGGTGAGCACGAGAGGGGATCGCCCCTCCTTAAGGGCATTCACGACATCGGCGCAGATCAATTGGTTTCTCTTGTCATTACTCCACAATGCCGCGTACAACTTTTGGAATTCCACGCGCGGATCGGGATCGCATGCCTCCGCTCGAAAGTCTGTCGGACGGACCAGGACATGATGATTAAATGGCCGCGCCGCCGCCTGGGTTTTCGCGTCCACGCGATGTCGAACGGGGCCGCACTGCATGAAAATGATAGGGTGGTGCCCATCCTTGCGAGTCACCGTGGCGGACAAGCCAGTGATGAATTTCGCTTTAGCACGGCGGACAGCGAGTTCAAAGCTCCGAGCTGAAATATGGTGGCACTCATCCACAATCAGATGGCCGTAATCGGCAACGCGATCATCCACCGCCTCTTTGCGAACCAGGCTCTGCAAGAGAGCCACATCCAGGGTGCCGGTCAGCGTTTTGCGGCCTCCGCCCAAACGGCCGATTGCCTTTGGAGGCAGATTCAGAAATGAGGACAATCGCTCGATCCATTGTTCCAGAAGTTGCTGCCGGTGGACCAAAATCAGCGTGTTGACGCCGCGTTGGGCAATGAGCCAGGCCGCAACCACCGTCTTGCCAAATGCCGTGGTTGCTGCCAGAACACCCGTGTCCTGCGTGAGCAACGCCTCAGCCGCTGCCTGCTGATCGGGCCGCAACGTGCCATGAAAAGCCACTCTCAAAGGCACGCCAACGTATCGCTCATCACGGAGAACGGGTTTAATCTTGAGTCCTGCAAGCGTTTCCATGACGTCATCCAGGCACCCTCGTGGCAGCGCGAAATGCTTCGGATGATCCTCGGCGCAAGAAACGATTCTTGGCTTGTCGAAAGCCGGCAGGCGCATGGCTTGCGCTCGGTAGAATTCGGGATTTTGAAATGCGGCCAAACGCAACAATCGGTTGCGCAGCCCGGGCACGAGCTTGTCTTTGGCGATATAGATTTGGTCTCCGAGGATTATCTCAAGATTGTCCGGAAAAGGCCCGGCGATAAGCGGTTCCTTTCGGCGACGCGATGGGGGTGCCGTCCAGGGATTGTCATCATCCTCATCCGCCAGGGCCATGCGCACCCCGATAATCCGTCCCTTGGATTCCGCGTCGCGCACCAGAGCCTCGACTTGCGCCCGGCTCATTCGCCGCGCTGCGGCCAGGAACGCCCATTGATCGGCGTGCGGAGTGAATGTTTCGTCAAGAAAAACAGTGTTGCCGCGCTGCCGGGCCAGCTTCTGGAGGGGCAGCGCGATCAGGTTTCCGAACCCGCCTTTGGGCAATGTGTCCTGATTGGGAAATAGCCGGTCGTAAGAATCAAAACCAACTTCCGGCCGGCGCTCCATCGTCTCGGTGAGAATGTGTGAACCAAGTTTGCGCGCCAGGCTGGCGGGAATGGCCTCTTCAAAAAAAAACCACACATGGCCGCCATTGCCAGATCGCGAGCGTTCCAAGACAGCCGGCACCTCAAGGCGCCGGCATGTTTCGAGAAACGCCGCCGCATCCTGCTGCCAATTCTCGTCGTCGAAATCCACAGCCAGGAAAAAGCAAGTTTCGTCCTGCAACATGGCATAGATACCCATGACAAAATCCAGGCCCCGATCGTCCCGGCCCGAAAGATGCCGGCCAATCACTTCGTCGGTGATCTGAAGAAATCGGCGATTGGGACAATCCGCGCATTTGATCCGCGGCTTTTCACATATCCCGCGAACCCATTCATTGGCGCAGGCAGGCGCATACCCGGATTTGCCGGTCTTTCGGCTCTCGAAACGGCGCGGATAGATATCCTCCCGGCCGCGGAACAGGGATCGAAACAACTTTATCTTGGCAGCCGGTGGAGACTGGTTTGTAACCGTGAGGCCGGTTTGCCCTGATTCGTCCGCTGTCCGCGCATAAGGCCGCGTCTGGCTGCCAAGGCTTCGGAGAGTCGTTTCCACGCGGCGACTATAAGACAACCACGATGACGCTGGCGAATTCCTTTTTCGCGGTCCACATGTCCGGAGCCAACTCTCCCTCAGCCAAAAAGCCCAAACATGTCTTCCAATGAAAGATGGCGCAGGCCGGATTTTTTCAATAGAAGGGGACGACGGGTGAACAGAATGCGTCCCAGCGTGGCATTCGCAGGATTTGGGTATTTTCCGACTTTAGCCTCGAGTTCTGAAACCAAAGCCGGAGTCGAAGTGACGGCTCCCCACTTGCATTCCCCGAGGTCAACCCAGTTATCGCTACGGATGCCAACGACATCAATTTGCAGCTCTTTATTCCGCCAATACTCTCCCACCTGCGTGGAGACATTGGCGGCCTCTTTCAAATAAAGCTGGGCCAGAGCTTCCCGGCAGAGTCGCTCAAAACACGCCCCGTAAAACGAGTCCAACTGGGGCGCAATCAAGGCTTCGAAAGCCGCGTTCGGATTTTCACGAATGCGCGAAAGATTGGGGAAGACGAATCTATACCAAAACCGGAGCAAAGCATCCTTCAAACTGTACCGCACGTCTTTCGGTGAAGGCTTTCTTTGGGTCAGAGGGAATTCCCGGTCCACATAACCAATGTCCATGAGTGTTCCAAGTTGATAGGTGATGGCGCGCGGATCCAACCCAAGCGATTTGCCAATGTCCCGCAACGATTGGCGGCCGGCCGCCAGCACATCCAACACCGCTTGAAACTTTTGCAGCCCTTGCAACTCCTCCCGGAGAAGAAACTCGGGCTCGCGTGAAAGGGGTGCGAACTCATTCAGGAACGTGCCGCAGATGTTTTGCGCCACGGAAAGGTTTTCCTTGAAGGCCAGAAGATAGAGCGGAACCCCGCCTGTTATGAAATAAACGCGCGCCTGGTCTTCGCGGGAATACCCAGGATGAAATCTTGCGGACTCCGTGAATTTGAAAGGCTGGAGTTGGATCTGCGCGGTGCGCCGGCCCCCGAGCGGCTGTTTGCTGCCCAGGACTTCCCGTTCCATGAAACTGACGTAAGAACCGGCGATAATCAACATGACCTTGCCGGTGTGCTGCCATTCCCGGTCCCACAATTCCTGCAGAACCGAGGGCAGGCTGCGATCCTGCTCAACGCTCCATTGGAATTCATCCAGAACCAGGATCAATTTCCGCGGTTTGGTCCAGGCGCGAACCGTCTCTGAAAGCGCGGTCTTCCAATCGGCAATCGCGGTCTTGCCCAGCAATGGCATCCCGAGCGCGTTGGCCGCGGTGACCAGGAACTCATGGATTTGCAGTGAAGTTGGGGCTTGTTTTCCCACAAAATAGATGCCCGGACGGTCCCCCTTGAAATGGAGGATCAGTTCACTCTTGCCGACGCGCCGACGACCGTAAATAGGAATCAGGTTGGATTCCGGCAGCAAATACTGTTTTTCGAGAGCATCCAACTCGCGCTCGCGGCCCACGAAATGCCATTTGTTCATGGCTTAATTGTGTCATCCAACTGGAGTTTGTCAAACTCGATTTGGACGAACTCGGTTTTGATAATCTGGAGATGCCAACGGCCGAAAGTGGGGAAACCAGCAAAACATCGAGGCGGCATCTTGGCTTGTGAATCTTGCCGCGCGCCTGCGTGAAAACGGATATTAGCGGAGAAAAGCGTCGAATAGCGTATATTGCAAGGACTTACGACGAATTCCACAGCCGCAGCGTGGTGGATCGAGGTTCAGTGAGAACCTGGGGCAAAAAAGGCCGTAAGACAGTGGTTGCGTGAAAAAACCGCTCCCTTGAAACCGTGTTGCAACGGCGTTGAAAAGGCAGTGCAACGTCATAGAAGTTTCCCCTGTTTTGGAGTTTCGGTTTTCCGCCGCACCCGACGCCCTGGGGAGGCCAGGCGTTGCGCCAGGGCCATCGCCTCAATCGGATCCGGCGCCACAGTGGCGGCCGTTGCGCGCCGCAAGCCCAACAGCGCGTGCTCGGCCAGGTTCCGGGCCGACTTGGCCTCGGCGTAGTAATCCTCCCAGTGATGCTTGAAATGCCCTTGGATGCGCTTCATCAAATAGAACTGCCAGTGGCGGACATGGCCGGTATCCCCGTGGGCTTTGATCGTGTCAAAAATGCCCATCAGAATCGCCTTGTAGCGCTCCCCCGTTATGGTGAACCCCTTCCCGTAAATGAATCTCGCCGGCCAAAGCACCACGGTCTTTTTCGTGAAGTGGTAATGGTCCTTGAACCATTCCTAGTCGGTCAAATCCGGGCAGAACTGATTGCGGATCACGCGCATCAGATCAGCGACAATCTCATCAGCCAGTTGCTGTTTTGGCCTTTCCACAAGCATAACGTTTGGGCGTTTCACGATCCTATTTCCTCCCGATCTTCCTCCGCTTTCCTCATCATCTCCAACTCCGTGTTCGCCCGCAAAAACGCCCACGCCAGCTTCCGATCCGCCAGCCGCCAGAAAAATACCGCCCGCGCATTCGCCGATTCCGCCCGGCTTGTGCGGTGCATCCCCCAATCCTTGACCAGGACCCCGACCGTCGCCAGCCGGTGATACGTGCTTCCCTTGCAGGCTGAATCTGATTTCATCAATGGGTAGTCCACCTCATCCGGCCAGACCCCACCTTCTCCCGACGCCAGCGCGCGCCGCACAATCGCCACCGCCAGGTCGGTCATCAATCCAGGCTTGAACGCCATTTGCAAATGCAGCCCGCGCTCCCGCTCCTCATTCACCTCAATTGTGCCGGCATCGTTCATGGCCACGTTCAATGGGATTTTGGAAATTGGCGCACGCGCAGATCAAGGGGCCATTCCGCGATGTTCCCGCCTTTCGGATCGCTGAATATCTGATCCCATCGCGCCTCAATGTCAGCGGCGGACCATTGCGGATCCCGCCCAAGCTGTTTCACGAAGCACGGCACGCCAACGACCCGGCACTGGCCAATAATGTCCCGGATCCAATCCACATCACACGGGCGCGCGTGCGGGCCGCTCTCACCGCCGATGATGACCCAATGAACCATTGGTCTTCCGCCGCAATCCAAAAGATCGGCGCCACAGTCAATGGCTCCCAAGAGCGGCTCAAGCGAAACAAAACGACGGATTGCAGGAATCCGCACGAAGCTCAAATAGCGCGCCTCCCAGAATTCCTGGTTCTCAGCAGAGATGCCGATTGAGACATTTTGCGGGGGCTTGCCGTCCAAGCCCCGCTCTGGACTTGCGGCTTCCAACCACGATCCAAGCCAACTGCCGAAGACAGACCGTGCGCCGCCGGCGTGCATCCACGCCTTGTCGTGATGTTCCATTGCCGCGCAGATGCGATCCCGCCAATTCTCCGGCCGCTTCGTCAACAGCAGCCAGTCAAGATGCGGCGTCTGGTGAATGACCTGGAGAAAATCAGCCAGCCAGTCAATCGGCACCTCTTCATCCAGCCAGTCACAAAGACTGGGAAAAATGCGAGGCCGGGCCGCTCCATGATGCACGGCGCCGCTCTCAATCTGCTCCGCATTCCATCGCGCCGGGGCCTTCCCATAAGCCTCAGAGGTCCGGTGTCGAGGAACTCCTTTCCCCCAATACTTTTCCCAGCGCCACGTCGCATAACAATATGCGCAACCCGGGGAAACCTTCGTGCATCCGATCCACGGATTCCAGGTCGAGTCGGCCCATTGGATTTTTGTTTCCTCGCTCATCAAAATGGCATCCCCCCTTCCTCCATTCCTCCGGCCAGCACCGGCCCGGCCGCCTCGCCTTCGTCAATCTCCGCCGCCTTGCCGGCATCGTGATCCTCCCGTGCGGCCTCCAGTTGATCCTTGATGCACCGATCCAGCATCTGCACCACATTCAGCAATTCGACCGTGGCAAGATCCTCGATCACCCGTATCCCGCTGATGATCTTGAACCGTTCCCTCAACAACTTCTGGAGGGCCGGGCCATAGGCCAGGCTCTCCAGTTCGCTAATCTGCTCGCCAATGCGATGCAGATAGCGCCGGCGCTGGCCCGCCGTGTCCCTGGTCTCAACCTTCCCGCCGCCCTTGACCTTGCGCACAAAGAATCCCAAATCCTCCTGCTCAGTCACGAGCTTGTCGGAAAGCAACAAAAGCAGACCCTTCAAGTCATCGTAATCGTCGGTCATCCCCACGTCCTTGATGCTCGCGAACCCCAAGGCGGAAAGAACCTCATGCCGCCGCGCTTCCGACTCTGCCGCCGCCCAGCGCTGGCATCGCATCACCAGCCCCCAGCGCCACCAGAAAGCCTTCACCTGGTCCTCGGACATCTTCCAATCCTTATACGGTTTTGCGTGCGGTTTTTTCATATTCAGAATCGGTTGCGGAACGCCGCGTATTTGCGAGCCATGCGGCCATCCGCATTCTTGCATTGCTCCCGGAAATGGTTCAGTTCCCGCTCCACCTGGCTATCGCTGAATATCAGCGCCGCGCCAACAGCATCAACCGTCATTTTCAAGTCATCCACAGCCACGCGGAACACGCAGGCCCTGGCGCTGACAATCGAACCCTCATTCGCCCGGCGATTGAGTAAAATCCTCCGGTCAATCCCAAAATGCCTTTCCGCCGCCTTGATGATTTTCTCCAGGGAAGGCAGTGCCGGCGCGGGCGCTGGGATACTGTCTTTTTGAACAGTATCCGCAGCCTCGGCCATGGCCGTGTGCGGCGCCGCGCTGGGCGCTTTCGGCGCCATCTTCGCCTCCTCTTTAATCGGCAATTTGAAGATCTCCGCGACCTTCTTAATGCGCGTCTCCTGGAGCTTGCGGAAGTGTTCAACCCCTTCCTGCCCCACCTCCAGCTTCGTCACCTTGGCCCGGGTCGCCGTCAAGGCCGGCGTGCTGATCGCCTGGGAATACGTGGATTCCAATGGCCGCGGGGAGATCCTCTTGCCCGAACAGGTCATTCAGACCAAGTGCTGGAATCCTTATGACGAATGGCGCGGCCTGGCCGAACTCAAATCCGCCCATGACGCCGCCGAGGCCGATTACATGGCGGGAAAGTTCAACCTGAATCTCATGCGCCAGAATGGCGACCAAGGCGTCTATGTCATCGCGAAAAACGGCATCCCGGATGAAACGCAGCGGCAGCAGATCATTGACCAGATTCGCGAAAAGCGCGAACTCCAGCAGCGCGGCATCTATCGCCCTTGCTTCTTGACAGGTGACATGAGCATTGAGGATCCCAAAATCCGCACGCCCGATGCCGCCTTCATTTCCATCCGGCTGGAGAACCGGCACGAAGTGTTCATCGCGTTCGGCGTGCCGCCCTCCATGGCCGATGTCAAAGCCAGCTACTCCATCGGCTCGGCTTCCGACTGGTATATGCTCATCACGGAAACCTGCATTCCCATCGGCCAGAAAATCTGCGGAGCGATTGACCGCGTCCTCTACAACCAGACCGGCAAGACGGTCAGCGCCAACTTCAACTGGGATGAACATCCCGTCATGCAGGCCGTCCGACGCGAGCGCGCCGACACCGCCGTCAAGTATTTCGCCATCGGCGTCCCGTTGAAAACCCTCAACGACTATCTCAACCTCGAACTGCCGCCATGCCCCAACTGGGACAAAGGCTACCTCCCATTCAACCTGGCTGCCATCGGCGGCGATGATGGCAAGACGCCGGCGCCGGCGCCCGCCCAGGATCCCGATCTCGCCGAGCAACCCGCGCCTGTCGAAGATGCCATCAACCGCCTCAAGGAATTGCTCGGCCCTGAGACCCAGATGCGCCGCCTCCTCACCGCGCCGGCCGATTCTTCATCCGTGCAATCCGTGTCATCCGTGGTTTTCCAAAAATCGCGACCGCCCGCTGAAATCGCCCAATGGAGCGAGCACATGGCCCAGCGCAAACCCTACGTCAAAAAATTCCAGGCCGCCTTCAATAAAGCCCTCTTCGCCGCCCGCGTCGAAGTCCTGGCGAAATTGGAGCGCCACGCGAAGTCCATCCCATCACTCCAAAATTCCACCACTCCAATTCCCCGTTCCGTCGCCTCCGACTTCCTTTTCAATCTCCACGATTTCACCGGCAAACTCTTCGCCGCCGTCCGCCCGCCCACCGAGCAAAGCTTCCTCGCCGCCGGCAACGCCGTCATGAAGGAAGCCGGCCGCGATCCCTGGACCTGCGCCCCGGAGCGCGTCCTCCAGTTTGTCAAACAGCGCCAGAACATGCTCAACGATGTGCCGGAGGAAATCTTTGCCGAAATCCAGGGAAGCATCCAGGCCGGTATTGATGCCGGCGATCCGATCAAAACCATTGCCGACGCCGTCCGCGCCAAGTTCAGCGAGATTTCCAGCGGCCGCGCCAAGACCATCGCCATCACCGAGACCGGCGCCGCCTGGGGGACCGCCCGCAATGAAGCCATGACGGAAGTCGGCGGCAATAAAAAGTGGCTCACCAGCGGCAATGCCAACGTCCGCGAAGCCCATGCGGAGGCCAACGGTCAGGTCGTCCCGGTGGACGAAGCGTTCAGCGTCGGCGGCGAAGACCTCCGTTACCCATGCGATCCCGACGGCTCCCCTGAAAATGTCATCAATTGCCATTGTGTCTCCATCATGACCTCCGAAACCCCCACCCAAGATGAATAACCAGACCCCTCTTCGCCGTATCATCCATCCCACCGTCAAGATCATTGACGCCGCCCAGGGCATCTGTGATTACGTCGCCTCCGACGAAACCGTGGATTCCTATCGCGAAGTCATCAAGGCCGATGGATGGCGCTTCACCAATTTCAAGAAAAACTCGCCGTTCGTTGACAGCCACAATTACGAGACGGTCGGGAACCTCCTCGGCAAAGTCGTGGACTTCGAGGTCAAGGATGGCCAGCTCATCGAGCGCGTCCAATGGGCCATTGACGTGCCGGAAAACAAGCTCGCCGCCCTCGGTTGGAAGATGACCGTCGCGGGCTACTTGAAGGCCGTCTCCGTTGGCTTCTGGCCCACGCGCTACATCACGCCCAGCGGCAGCGATGAGTGGCATGCCCTTATGGAAGACATGGACCTCGAAGATAATCCGCCCCGCTGCGTCTATCTCGAACAGGAGCAAATCGAACTCAGCGCCTGCGTCATCGGCGCCAACCCCAACGCCCTGGCCAAGGCCTATCATGCCAAGGCCATCACCGAAGCCGAACTCGATTTCGCCGCCGCGCAGCTCCTGGAAACCTGGCGCAAAGCCTACCGCGCCGAGATCACCGAAGCCGAACTCGATTTCGCCGCCGCGCAGTACGCGCAGCGCACGCTTTCCCAGCCAGCCCGCGAACCCGCCCCCGACTCTGCCGATCCTGCTCTTGAGTCCTGGGCTTTGGAGCAGGCGCGCCAAACGCTGCTGCGGAAAATCCACAAATTGACCCAATAATTAACAATGAAGACATTTGCCACAGAAGCCGAGTTCCGCCAGGCCGTCATGGAAGGCGTGGACGGAATCGGCACCCAACTCACCCAGCACAAAACCGCCGTCGCCACGCTCCTGGAAGATCACAAGCGCCTCGACGCCGACACCAAAAAGAGCTTTGACGACCTGCGCAAAGCCATGAACGACTCCACTCTTGCCGCGGCCGCCCTGAGCAAGATCAACGCGCAATTGCGCCAGGAAGCTGTCAGCGCCGGCATGGACCCCCTGCAAAAACTGATCTCCGATCCCCGCAAGCGCGGCATCATCAACCTGGTCTCCCGCCAGTTAATGAATGATGACGGCGCTTACAATCAGCAGATCACCGCGATTGGCAAGGCCATCGGCGAAGACACGTCTCCCGGTTCCACCTTGATCATCGCCCAATTGTTCAAGGAGATCTACGACACCCTCGCGGAATACGGCGCCTGGTCCAAGCTCGGCGTCCGCCGCGTTGGCACCAAGGTCACCAACTTCCCCGTCAAGACAGCCCGCGTCACCGCCGGCTGGCTCACAACGGAAGCGTCCCCCATCCCCGATTCCACCTCGGAAGCCGGCGGCACCATCATCCTCACCGTCTTGCCGAACGCCGTCCTGCTCAATGTGAGCAAGCAATTGATCGAGGACGCCGAGTTCGATGTCAGCCAGATCGTGATGACTGACTTCCAGGAAGCCTGGAATCTCGGCCTGGACACGGCCGCTTTCGTCGGCACCGGCGCCGGCGGCGCCGTGGACGGCAACTTCACCGGCCTCTTCAACGGCGCCACCGCCGTTAGCGCCGCCCAGGGAAACACCACGGTCGAAGCGATGAGCTACAACGATTTCCTGAAAGTCCTGGAATCCGTCGCGCCCATCGTCTTGACACGCAAGCCGCGCTGGTTCATGCACCCGCAAATGCTGGCGCGCGCCCTGGCCATCCGCGACAACAACGGCCGCCCAATCTTCCTTGGCGCGCTCGATGCTCCCAGCTACGGCGCCATCGGCACGATCCTCGGCTACCCGGTCGAGCCGGTCTTCGTCGCGCCCAACACTAACGGCGCGGGCAAACAGGTCGCCACATTCGGCGATGTCAACACTCAGGTCGTCGCCGTCCGCGATGACTTCGTGTTCGAATCCAGCGATCACTATCGCTGGAACACCCTGGAGCGGTCCTTCCGTGCCTACGGCCGCGCCGCAACCGCAACCCGCCTGGCCAACGGCGCCGCCACCCTCAGCACCGCCGCGAACTAACCCGTCCGGTCAATAACAAATAACAAATTCTCAATCACAAATTCTCAATTAAACCTATGAAAAAACTCTTCCCCTCCATCCTCCTCGCCGCCGCCCCCTCCGATGGCAACGGCGCCAAACCCGAGGACATCCTCGCCGAAAACGCCAGCCTCAAAAAGGAACTGGCCGATCTCAAAGCCACCCAGGCCACCGCCCGCGTCGAGGCCAAAGATCACGACACGCGCAATGCCCTCAACGCCCCCACCATCCCCGTCCGCGCCAAGATCGCCATCCGGCGCCACGGCGTGGACCTCAAGGCCGGCGGCCAGGGCAAAGTCAGCCCCCACCAGTTCGACCTCCTCAAGGACGTCCTGGAGAAAGTCACCGACAAGGTCGCCCTCATCGCGCTCCTGCTCGGCTTGTGCATTCTGCATTCTACATTCTGCATTAGCGCCCAAGCGCAGATCATCACCAACCTTGGCGTCGGCGACGCCGTGGCCAACCCCGGCGACTACGGCCTCGCGCCCGGCACCTATCTGTCCGGCTCCAACGCCTGCCCGGCCCTGGCCTATAAAGGCGCCACCCTGCCGCTCACCAACGCCATCCCGCTCAACTCCACCAACGTGGTTTGCGGCACCAACTCCCTGGGCGGCCCAGGCTCGGATTGCATCCTCAACTTGACACACTACGACGAGGTGGTCGTTTTCACTGCGTTCAACTCCACCAATACCGGTCAATGCACGAACTACACGTTCTGGGGAGCGAGCGCCGATGGGAACACCTTCACCCCCACCAACACGCCGTTCCTGACCCTGACCAACATCGTCCCGGCTGGCATCTCGAACTGTGTGGCTACTGTGTTGATACCAAGGACCACGCTCGGTTCCATTGGTTACATCCAACTGCAGGCCATTGGTGTCCAGGGCACCAACAGCGTCACCAACTTCCAGGTCCTGCCCTACGTCAAGTCCCGGCGCAGCGGCTAGTCAACAATCTTGGGGCGCGCCCCATACCGCGCCCCATCCCACGGCGCGGCCGGGTTTTTGGTTTTCCCGGCCGCGCCAATTTGAAAGAGATAAAACATGCAAACAAACGAACACACCAAGGATCGCATGATCCGCGAAGCCGGCCGCACCCGCGGCAAAGCGAGCACCCGTGAAGTCCTCGGGGAGCACACGCGCCCCCGCGTGTNNATCCGCCATCCGCAATCCGCAATTGAAATGAACGCCGGCCTCTCCAATCTCGCGACGTTGAAAGCCCAGTTATTGGCCGTTTCAATGCAGTCGAAGACCAACTACGACCCCATCATCACCGCCATCGGCCAGGGCGTTGCCGGGCAGTTCGACAAATTCTGCAACCGCAAATTCTCCCGCGTGGTCGGCGAGGTGGACACCTTCAGCGCCGACCNNCCCCGCCACTGGTATCTCAAGCGCTATCCTGTCGAGACGATTTCCGCCCTCGCAAAAAAGGACGCCGAGAATGACGGTTGGGTCCCTTACGTCCTCCCTCCGGACGGCAACTCATTGATCCAAGTCATGCAGCTTGACCAGGGCTACATCATGTTCATCTCCATCCAGGGCTACTACTTCAGCCGCATCACCTGCACCTACAACGGCGGTTATTGGTTCGATACGTCCGATCCATCTGACGCCGGCTACAGCGGCCCGCAGACCAT
>PLGF01000055.1:18374-26076 GCA_003138485.1 Verrucomicrobiales bacterium
ATGTCCACCACGTCCACCATGTCCACCACGTCCACCATGTCCACCGAGTCCACATGAGCCAAACCTACTCAGTCGAAGTTTCTGCTGAGGCCAAGGCCATCGTGCGCAACCTACGCGATCCCTCCGTCATCATCCCGGCCGTCTGCGCTGTCCTGGATCAGCAGAACGAACTGACCACCGGCTACATCCAGGAGCACATGTTGAGCGGCCCCGGCAAAAAGGACCTCACCACCCTGGCCGTCCAGACCGGCCTCCTCAGAAGAAGCGCCCACCCTGTCAAGGCGAAAAATTACGGCGGCGTCATTTTGAGCGGCATTGGAAGCAATGTCGTTTACGCCGGCGCCCACGAATTCGGCTTCAACGGCACGGTCAATGTCAAGGCCCACACCCGCCGCAACTCCATGGCCGACACCTTCGATTTCCAAGGGCAGGCCGTCAACCGCGTGACCGCCTTGCGCGCCGGCATCCTGTCAAGAAAGCAGGCCAGCCAGGCCGCGCAGGATTCCGGCAAATACGCCTTCCGAAGCCGCAAGGCCAAGCAGCTTGCCACCGGCGGCACGATCACTGTCAAGGCGCACAGCATGCACATGAACCTCCCCGCCCGCCGCTGTTTCGAGCGCGGGATTGAAGCCCGCATCGCCGAATACGGCCCCGCCCTCAGCGCCGCCATCATCCGCGGCTGGGGAGGCCGTCCATGAAGTCCACAATGTCCACCCCGTCCACCCCATGAGCTACACCGATCTCCTCTACCAACTCCAGTCCGACGCCGCCGCCCGCGGCAACAGCGAGCCGGACTTCCAATACCTGCCCTTCGCCATGTATCGCCAGGCCGTCATCGCCACCGAGATCCAGAAGCGCCTGCCCCACCTGGCCGGCAAGAATGGCAAAGTCGGCGTCGGCGCCCTCGTCATGATGCCCATGATCACCGGCGAAGACCCCAACATTGCCACTCCCCAGGGCGACGTTCTTTTCCCGGTCCACATCATCGAACAGCCCGAAATCAACATGGCCTCCGGCGGCACCGGCGTTACGGCCGAGCAATGGGCCTTGCTCGTCCGCGCCTTCTTTCACCAGTGGTCCGATCGCGGCCAGATCATCCTCATGCAGGATACGCAAGCCATCCAGCCGATCCCCGGCCTGGAAGAGCAATACAAGGGTTGCGTCGGATACCAGGTCCTCTTTCGCGGCCGCCTGGCCGATCAGAGCTATCCCCAATGCGCCACACCTTCCTTCTCCTGTGACGCCTCTGGCAACGTCACTCTGTCAACTAATGATGGTTCTGCCATCTACTACACCACCGACGGCTCTTTCCCCGGCCCCGGCAATACGGCTGGCACGCATGGCGCCTGCACCGCCATTCTCTACGCCGCGCCTTTTCAGGTCCCCAGCGGCACGGTGGTCAATTACGCCTCATTTCAAGCCGGGCTCCGCGGCAGCGACGCTATGCAATCCACAGTCACCTATCCGTCGCCCATTCTAACTTACAACGGAGCCTTGAACATCTCGTGGACTTTCGCCGGGCCGGCGCCGGCGGTCTGGAGCCTCCAATACAATCACTCCGGAGCATGGGATGGTGTCGTGGATCTGGACGGGACAATTAACACCTACACAATGGACACCGGCGACGGGCGTCCAAGGCGGGTCGTTGGCAGGGATGCCAACGGCACCATCTGCACACCCTTTAGCAACACCGTCTCCATCCCGTGATCTCCACCGTCAACAATAACCCTGCCTTGTGGCTTGCCTTAAATCCGCAATCCGCGATCCGCAATCCACAATCCCAATAATATGGCCTTTGATCGAACAACACTCATTCGCGGCCCCGGCTACGGGACGCTCGGCTCCTCCACCACGCCCTCCACCACCACCAACCTGATCCAGTCGTCTAACGACGCCAAAGTCATCTTCGACGCCGTCAATGACGACCTGATGGTCTCGACCCAGGGCAAAGTTGATGAGACCCGGCGCGACCGCAAAGTCCGCCTCAGCCTCACGCCCAAGGCTTACACGCCGACCCAGGCCACCTTGCTCGCCTGGATGTTCGCCCAGTGCAACCAACTGCCCGTCATCGGCGCCAGCCTCTGTGGCGGGACGGATACGCCATTCCTTTATCTGGGATCCAATGGCGACCAACTGGTCCTCTTCAACGCCTGCGTGCCCAAGCCGCCTCAGCTCAACCTCGACATCAACAAGGACCTGCTCGGCCCGCTCGAAATCGTCGGCCTCATCCGCAACAATTTCGATCCCGAAACCGCCAACAGCATTTTCTCCTGGACGACCGGCATCAGCTATGCCGCGCCCGTTCTCCTGCAGACCGGCGTCGTCATCGGCCGCCAGCGTTACGGCATGTATTGGGCCGCGGGCAACACGGCCGCCGGCAACTCCCATTTCGGCTCCGCCTCCTCGGCCTCCGCCTTCCAGGGCAAGGAAGGCATCACCATTGATTTCCAGGCCGATTGGCAGGAGGAAACCGTCCAGGGCCTGACCGTGGACTACAAGCTCGGCGAAAAGGGCCTCCACGCCATGGCCCGGCTCATCCCAGCCGGCCCGACCGCGACGGACATCATCGCCTGCCAGCAATTCCAGGGGACCGGCTCCAAGCACGGCAGCCGCCTCACCGCCAACACGGCCATGGGCGACGCCATCTTCTACGGCCAGATCGGCGGCACGTTCACGATCAAAAATGCCGTCCTCAAAACCGCCGGATTCGTCTTCGGCGGCAAGCCCCTCCGCACCGGCGAAATCGGCCTGATGGGCACCTTCAACCTCACAGGCACCCCGTCCACCGGCGGCGTCCTGCTCGCCTGACAATAACAAATAACAAATTCTCAATTCCCAATTCTCAATCCAAAATTATGACCATCCAAGAAATCATCACCCTCGCCCAAACCCTCCACGACGAAATTGACAAGGCCGCCGCCCTCGCCGCGAAGGGCGCCCCGTTCCTCGTCCAGGCCCGCGGCCTGGCCAGCAGTGTCATCGGCAAGCTCAACACCCACGCCGCCGAAAATCCCCCCGCGCCCGCCCCGGCCGCGCCAACGCCGCCGCGGGCGCCCGCCTCCGCTGCATCCACCAAGTCCACACCGTCCACCCCGTCCACATAATCGTGCTCATCACCCTCACACCTTCCGGAACCGGCGCCGCGGCCTTCACCCTCGGCGACGATTCCGTGCGCATCGTGCCGGCCGGCCAAAACTTCTCGGCCGGCGCGGGCGGTGGCATCAAGGACGGTTTCCTGCTCAAACAGGAGCGTGTGGTTCAGCAAAACTCACTGGTCCGCGCCGCCTACGAGGCGCTCTTTCCACGTTACAACTTGAAGAACAGTCTGACCTTCCAGGTCAAGCGCACCTTCAGCAGCTGGGAACTCGCCGTCATGTTCATCGCCTTCCACCCCGACAGCATCCCGCCCCAGGGCGAACTGACCATGACCAACATCAGCGCCACCGGCCGCATCAGCCGCTATCTGCCCAATGCCATCCTGCAAGCGGCCGAATGCGTGACACACACCGGCGTCACCTGCGAACATCGCTACACCTTTCTCGCCCCCAACCCCTGGCAAAACGCCCCATGAGCGCCATTACCGTCCTCCCCATCCGACTCTTCTGCGATCTGGCCCAGCGCGGCACCCATCCCAGCGACCTCAATACTGGCGCTCCCCCAGTTTTCTACCGCGGCGACGACATCGAAATCGACATCGGCATAGGAATGGATGGCGCGCTCCTGGTGCCATCCCTTTCGAATATCACCAGCGTTACCTGCCAGCTTTTCCTCACCGAAAACGACACCAACGCCCCCATGATGAGCGCCACCGTCCTGGCGGCCGCCATGAATCTCACCTTGACAGCCGAGCAGTGGGCCAATGGCAACACGCCCTTCTATCACGCCGCCTTCGTCTTCCCCAACAGCCAGACCGCCATCAGCCTCAACGGTCAGGCATCCGCGTCCTATTGGCTCCGCATCACATTATTGACAGCCAACACCACCCCCAAGAACATCACTTTGCTCGACTGCCCCATCACGATCTTGGACGGCCCCATTTCCTCCGCCTCCGCCCCGCCGCCTGGCAATATGCGCTTCTGGACCGTCGCCGGCGTCCCCGTCCTGCAAATCCGCAACGACAGCGACGGCCTTTACTACACGGTCGGCATCGAAAACGACAACGGCGTCCCATCGCTCTACCTCAGCGACACCGGCTACTGACATGCGTCCTATGCGTCCCATCCGTCCCATAAGTCCACATGCCCCATGACCTACACCACTCTCACCTTCAACGGCACGGAGAAGTCGTTGGCAGACTGGTCCCTGGGCAACTGGCGCCGCGAAGTCTATAACCAGGCCAGTGACAGCTTCGCCTTCGATCTGATCGCGCCCATGGACGGCCCGGAGACGTTCCCCTACGGCTCCATGATTACGATCTCCCGCGGTCGCATGCCTGCCTCCGGCCCGTCCACAACCTCCAGTGGCCTTCCCATCAGCGGATGCACCGGCTGGACCGGTGGCACCAAATGGTTCGTGGGCTATCGCGTCAAAAATGTCCGCGTCGCCACTCCGCAATTGGAAAAGTTCCAATACAAATTCGCCGGTCCCTGGGACTTCTTCTTCGAGCGCCTCGTATTCCAAAAATTGTGGCTTTGCTGGAATGGCGGGACCGTCGGCGGCAATGGGAAAATGATCGCCGATTACCGCAGCCAGGTCGTCCTCGGCCTCAGCCCCACCTGGCTCTCCGGCCCCGGCGACACGGTCACGGGCACCACGGCCACGGTCCTCATGTCCATTGCCCAGGAGTTAATCGAGATCGCCCAATGGGTCGCCACCCAGAGCGGTTACGAGCAAACCGTCAACGGCCTCGGCTGGCCGGCCGGCCCGCAGATCCAGTCCGATTCCCTTACCGTGGACGCCAACGGCAATTACCAGCTCAAGACCGGCGCCGGCGCGCGAGCCAACATCACGATCCCCGATTTCGTCCCCGGTTACGCCGGCTCCAATAATGACATCCAAACCACAACCACTGGCATCGTCCTCCGCGCCCCGCTGGATACCGTCAATGATATGGCGTGCGCCGAATGTTTCCGCCGTCAACTGCGCTGGCTCGGTTCCCTGGGCACACCGGTCGTCTGGTTCGATTACAGCACATCGCCGCCCACCCTCCATGTCGGCACCCGCGATCAGCTTCCGGCCGTCAGCCTGCCTTTTGTCGGTTCCACTGAAGGCATCAACATCGAGCGCCGCGACGATCTCATTCCTCCCTGTGTCGCGTTTCGTTACCGGATCAGCGGGAGCATTAGTGGAGCGCCTTATGTCATCATGATGAATGACATTGCCGCCACGGTGGACGGCGCGGCCGTGGAGGGCGTCGGCATGTATGTGGACATCGGCGTCACGCCGCCAATGGCCGCTCCCAACGGCGCCGCCATTTCCTCCGATGCCCAAATCCAGTTGCCGCTCGCCGCTCGCCGTGTTGGCGCGCAGGTGGCCACCTTCGATTTTGAGGGAGCCTCATTTCAGTCCGCCAAAGGCACCATCCAGACCGTCCCGTTGAACCTGGCCGATCCCGCCGGTGGCGGCGCTCCACTGGCCGCATGGGCCTCATTATTCCCAGACCTCGCCAACGTAGGCGGCCTCGCCTTCTACCACGATCCATCCGGCGCCGTAACCCCGCTCATGCTCGACCCCAGCGGCACGGCGATCAACAGCACTACCTATCCCGCGCTCTTCGCGGGAGGAGGCCCTTACGTCCTCACCGAGGGTAATGTCTGCCCCTGGATGTTTGTCGGCAACAATTCCTCCAACGCCCCGGCCTCCTGTGTGCAGGCCACTATTACCGCTTATTTCACCTATATAGATAACGCCAGCGCCGCCGCCGACACGGCCGTCAATCCGGGCACCGTCCAATGCCACCCCAAGACCATCAAGCTCAAGCTCACCAATCTCGCCAGCGGCGCCTACCAATCCCAGGCGTGGCTGACCAGCCAGGCCGATCCCGTCCCTTACGGCCTCGCCGGTTACATCTACGCTCCGGCCACCATCCCCCAATACGAGGGCCACATCACCATCGTGGAGCAGGAAATCAGCGACGTTTGCCCCATTGGCAATCTGCTCAATTTGAGCGGCGCCCGCGCCGAGTGGGCCGCCATGAATGCCGCCGTTCAATCCGTCAGCTACGATGACAACGGCAAAACGGAAATCACCTTCGGGCCGGCTTCGCATCTCGGGCCGTCCGATATGATTGAATTGCTGCGCGTCAATCGCGGCCCGCGCTGGTTCTACCAAATCGGCGGCGATGTCCTCAGCCAGAACAATTCCTCCGGCGCGCTCGCCCTGGGCCAGAACGTCCCGGTCTCCTCTCCCAGCGCCGGCAACAAGGTCAACTCCGACCTCTTGATCCCGCAAAGTTTAACCGACTTGCAAAGCCATTTAAGCGCCTATGCAACGGCATTGCCAGGCGTCTATTTTTGGTCCAAAGGCAACCAGCGCGCCGGCATCTCCGCCCTTGACGCCGGCCCCGGCATCCTCCTCGGCAGCGGCGCCGGCGGCACGCTGGACGGCCAATACGTGAAGATCTCCGTCGCGCAACTCCTGTCTATTGTGGCCGGCCAGCCCGTGAAGTTCTACGAGCTGAACACTTGCGAGGATGGCGATGCCACTTATTTCAGGACCTTCCTTTGCACCGATAAATATCACCACTCCTGATCGCGCCATGGACTTCCCCATCCTCAATCCAGATGAAGCGCCGGCCATCGCCCTGATCCGCCGAGCCGCGCCCGCCATCTTCTATCACGCCCGGCGTTTCGCCCGCGAATTTGGAGTGGAGGAAATGGACCTGGTCCAGGAGGCGTTTCTCTGCCTGGTGCGGCTCATTACCAAACAGAGCCGCCGCGCCGCTTACCCCGAAGCCGCTTACCCCGCCCGCCGCCTGCGTTTCGCCATGCTCATTTACGCCATGGAGACCTGCCGCAACGTGCGCGTGCCAGCCTACATCTTCAACGAGGTGCATCTTTCCGAACTCTCCATGTCCACCCCGATCGGCGAGGATGATAGCACCCTGGAAGACCTGCTTGCCGATGAATTGGCCGCCGACAATCCGATTGACGAACAGATCGATCACGGCGCCCGCCTGAACTCGCTCGCCGCGGCGCTCGACAAAGCGGTCCGCCAGCGCGATCGCGAAGTTCTCTCCCTCCGCTTCAAGGAACGCTTGACACGGCCGGCCGTGGCCGCGCGCCTCAATCTCACTCTCGGCCAGGTCCAGCGCATCGAGCAAGACGCCCTGGGCAAACTCCGCCGCAACCTTAAACAGCAGGACGCCTTCCATGAATGAAGAATTCCAGTGGTTTTTCAAGCGCCCAAAACATCTAATGCCAATCTTTGGCCCGCAATTGACCTTCACCTTCCCAAGCCCGGTGATCGCGCCGGCCTTTGCCCGCATGATCCTGGACTGCACCGAGCGCGAAATGTTGCGATTGATGCGCGAGGGCGCGTTATGGCGTTGGAAGCTCGGCCTGAATTTGGATGCCAAGGGCGCAAAAGTCATCCGCCTTCTGTCCCGTAGCGTGCTTGCGATCCACAACCACGATCCGAGCCTGCACCCTGCCGATCCGGAAGGCGCGCTCGCGGCAATTCTGCCCGAAAAACGCACCTTGTTGGCCGCCTTCCATGTCCGCAAATTGTTCCAGATAGATGTGCGTATTCCGACGGCTGTCGG
>PLGF01000024.1 GCA_003138485.1 Verrucomicrobiales bacterium
AAGACATTGGGGTCGTACTTAAACATTTAACATTTCGGTTGCTCCGGGCTCAAAAGACATTGGGGACGCTCAAAAGACATTGGGGACGTAGTTTCACATCTAACATTTCGCTTGACGCGGGTTTCGGGACGGGCGTCACAGAGGGTCGGGAAGCTGCACGGCGGTGAGTTTCTTGAAGGCGGCGCGCGATTTGGCGATGCGCGCCAGGTCTTTGCGCACGATGCCCGCGTTGACCTGGCTGACCGACGCGATCACCCCGCCGCCGCGGCAATCGACGATGCGGGCTTTTTCAAATGTTTAACTACGTTTGCAATGGTCCGTCCGGGTAAAAAGTCGAAATAGGTTTTCAATTTTCCGGAGTTCCGGCATCATTCCCGCCATGAAAATCCGTTTGGCCTCGGCAATTTTGTTTTCGTCGTTCATGCTTTCGCGCGCTGAAATGCAAACTCCCGTTCCGCTCTGGCCCGGTGGCGCGCCCGGCGCGCTGGGCACCAATGCCAATGACATTCCAACGCTCACGGCTTATCTGCCGGACGCCACCAACGCCACTGGCGCGGCGATGGTGATTTGTCCCGGCGGCGGCTACCAGTTTCTCGCGACGCACGAGGGCAATGATTATGCGCTCTGGCTGAATCAGCACGGAGTCACCTGTTTCGTGCTGAAGTATCGCCTCGGCTCTCATGGCTACCGGCATCCCGTGATGTTGCAGGACGCGGCGCGGGCGGTGCGCTGGGTGCGGGCGCACGCGGACGAGTTCAAGGTGGACGCGCACCGCGTCGGCATCATGGGTTCGTCAGCGGGCGGACATCTGGCGTCCACGTTGCTGACGCATTTTGACGGCGGCGAGACGAATGCCGCCGACGCGGTGGAGCGGCAAAGTTCGCGGCCGGATTTGGGAATTCTGTGTTACGCAGTGATCACGATGGGCGAGCTCACGCATCACGGTTCGCGGGATAATTTGCTCGGCCAAAATCGCGATCCGGATTTGCTGAAGTTGCTGTCGAATGAATTGCAGGTGACGACGAACACGCCGCCGTGTTTTTTGTGGACGACGTTTGAGGATAATACCGTGCCGATGGAGAACTCGATGATGTTCAGCGAGGCGCTGCGGAAAAATCACGTGCCGTTTGCGTTGCACGTTTATGAAGAAGGCGGACACGGCATGGGATTGAAAGCCACATTGCCGTTTGCGGATCCGCATCCCTGGGCGGCGGATTGCTTGTTCTGGTTGAAGGAACGGGAGTTTGCGAAATGAATTGAAACCCGCGGTGACAGTTCCAAGGTATTCTGGATAAATAATGAACATGAACAGATCGAAATTTGTTGTCGTTGCGGTTCTCGCGTTTTCAATGTCAAGCTTTGCCGCCGCCAGGGCCTGGGCGGGTACGCCGGAATGGCATGCCCAATGGATCGGCGCGTCCACCAACGGCGTTGAAAACACATGGAGCGTTTTTCGCAAGCACTTCATGGTCCGCGCCGTTCCGAAATCCGCCGTGGCGCGGATCGCAGTGGACTCGAAGTACTGGCTTTGGATCAACGGCAAGCAGGCGGTATTTGAAGGCGGACTGAAACGCGGGCCGAATCCGCAGGACACTTACTACGACGAGGTGGATCTGGCGCCCTGGCTGCAAAAAGGGGAGAACACGATTGCCGTGCTTGGGTGGTTCTGGGGCAAGGAAGGTTTCAGTCACAAGAACAGCGGCAGGGCCGGATTTCTTTTCGATCTCAGCGCCGGCGACACGGTTGTTTGTTCGGATGCGAGCTGGAAGGCCCTGATTCATCCGGCCTACGGAACGCCTTCCGGCGAAGGGCCGAATTTCCGTTTGGCCGAGCGCAACATACGCTTCGATGCGCGCGCGGATGTCGGAGATTGGATGTCTGCCCGATTCGACGACTCGGCGTGGTCTGCGGCCATTGAACTTGGCGCTGCCGGCGCGCCGCCGTGGAACCAACTTCATGCGCGTCCGATTCCGCAATGGAAGGATTTTGGGCTGAAGAATTGCCTCAACGTGTCGCTACCAATCACATCGACCGGCCAGGTGATCGTTGCCAGGCTTCCTTACAATGCGCAGATCACACCGTGGTTGAAGGTGAAGGCTCCGGCAGGGCTGACGATTGATATTCGAATGGACAACTATCGCGGCGGCGGAGAACCCAATGTTCGTGCCGAGTACGTGACGCGTGACGGTGTGCAGGAGTACGAATCGCTCGGCTGGATGAACGGACAGGAAGTGCGCTACACGGTTCCAGCGGGAGTGAAAGTGCTTGGTTTGAAGTACCGCGAGACCGGCTACAACACGGAGTTTTCCGGCGCGTTCTCGTGCGAGGATCCGTTCCTGAACAAGCTGTGGGAAAAATCCCGTCGCACGCTCTACATCACGATGCGCGACAATTTCATGGATTGCCCCGACCGCGAACGCGCGCAATGGTGGGGTGACGCCGTGAACGAACTGGGCGAAACCTTTTACTCGCTGTCGCCGTCGTCATCGCTGTTGATTCGCAAGGCCATCCACAATCTCTGTGACTGGCAAAGGGCGGACAAGACGTTTTACAGCCCGATCCCGACCACGATCTGGAACCAAGAATTGCCGCAACAGATGCTCTCGAGCATCAGCCAATACGGCTTCTGGACGTATTATTTCCATACCGGCGACAAACAGACGGTGGTGGATGCTTATCCGCACGTTCGCGATTATCTATCGATATGGAAAATCGATGAGCAGGGATTGGTGACGCACCGCAACGGTGGGTGGAGTTGGGCTGACTGGGGCGACAACATTGACGAACGCGTTCTGGATCAGGCGTGGTATTGCCTGGCGTTGCAGGGCGCCGCGAAAATGGCGCGTCTGGCCGGCAGGTCGGACGAAGCCGCTCAATTCGAGCAAGCGCGAAGCAACATTGTCGCGGCTGCGAACAAGCTGATGTGGGCCGGCCCGGCTTATCGCGCGCCGGAGTACAAAGGAGCGACTGATGATCGCGCCAACGCGCTGTGTGTGGTTGCGGGCATTGCAGACCGCGAGAAATTCCCGGCCATAAAGGGGGTGCTGAGGACGGAATACCATGCCAGCCCGTACATGGAAAAGTATGTGTTGGAAGCGATGATGCTTATGGGAGAACCCGACGCGGCGATCGCGCGGATGAAGAAGCGTTATGACAAGATCGTGGGGGATGAATGGACAACGCTGCCGGAGTTGTGGGCGGCCGGTTCCCACCTCACAGGCAATAGTTTGTCAAGCACACATAATCACGCCTGGTCCGGCGGCCCGCTCACGATTCTCTCGCAATATTTTGCCGGACTCGCGCCGGTTGAGCCGGGTTGGGCAAGTTACCAGGTGCGTCCGCAAATGGGATCACTGAGAAACATCAAGGCGACCGTGGATGGAGCCTCTGGGAAGATCAGCGTTGAGGTTCGGCGGGATGAGCGCTCGTCCAGTCTGAAGCTCGATTCGCCGAATGGAACCACGGCGGAGGTGTATTTGCCTTGTGGCAAGAGCGGGCCAAAGGTCGTGACTGCCAACGGCCGGGTCGTTTGGAAGGATGGCCGGGCCGAGCGCGTGGAGGGTGTTGAATTCAAGGAAGTGTCGGATGGATGGGTTCATCTGGAAGTAGCGCCCGGGGACTGGAAGTTCAGAACCAAGTTGTGATTGAAGCCATGAAACGCCCGACGCCATCGCCACGGTCGTCAGCGTCGAACTGAAATGAACATCGACGGGCGGGCCTTGCGATGTGCGGCGGGGGGGCGATAATGGAAGGGATGAAAGGCATCGGCGGAAAAGCAAGAAAGGAAGTCATCGCCATTCAAGGCGCGCGCGAGCACAATTTGAAGAACATCTCGCTGGAAGTGCCGCGCAATCAGTTGGTGGTGGTGACCGGGGTCAGCGGCTCGGGCAAGAGCACGCTGGCGTTCGACCTTCTTTTCGCCGAGGGGCAGCGGCGCTTCCTGGATTCGATGAACCTTTACGCGCGCCAGTTCATCCCCCAGCCGCCCCGCCCGGAGGTCGATCTCATCACCGGCATTCCGCCCTCCGTCAGCATCGAGCAGCGCCACTCGCGCGGGGGCGGCAAAAGCACCGTGGCGACCGTGACCGAGATTTATCATTTCCTGCGACTGCTCTTTGCCCGGCTGGGCGAGCAGTATTGCCCGCGCTGCGGGTGTGCCGTCCAGGCGCAGACCCGCGACGCGGTGGGGCGCAAGTTGGAGCGGGAACGGCGGCGGAACGGCCCGCTGGTGCTGCTGGCGCCCGTCGTGAAGAATCGCAAGGGATTCCACACGGAAGTCGCCGCCTGGGCCGCCCAACACGGCTACGCGGAGGTGCGCGCGGACGGGAAAATTCGGCCGTCGGCCGAACCGCTGCGGCTGGATCGTTTTCGGGAGCATGACGTGGAGATCGTGGTGGGGACACTGGAGAAAGGCGGGCGGAGCGGGCGGCAGGAACTGATCGACAAGGCGCTGGAACTGGGGCGGGGCCAGCTTTACGCGCTGGGCCGGGACGGGCAGGCGGCGGTGCATTCGACGGAGCGGACGTGCCCGGAATGCGGGCAGTCATTCGGAGCGCTGGACCCGAAGATGTTCAGTTACAATTCGCCGCGAGGCTGGTGCCCGGTGTGCCGTGGATTTGGGGAGTTGTTTTTCCTGCCGGAGGTGGAGCGCGGGGCGCGGGCGGAGGCGATTGAGGAATCCTGGTTCGAGTGGCAGGAGGGGAAGCGGGAGCGTTGCGGCGCGTGCCAGGGGACGCGGTTGAACGAGATCGCGCGCGCGGTGCGGCTGCTTCCAGGAGTCAAGCAAAAGGACGGAAGTTGCCCCACCATCGTGGAGGTTGCCGGCTTGGCGGTGGAGGCCGCGCTGGAATGGCGCCGGGGGCTGCGCTGGGCGGGGCGGGAAGCGGCCATCGCGCGGGACATTCTGCCGGAAATTGGCGGGCGGCTGGAGTTTCTGCGCGAAGTGGGGTTGGGCTACCTTCAATTGGGCCGCGGCGCCACGACGCTTTCGGGCGGCGAGGCCCAGCGCATCCGGCTGGCCGCGCAACTGGGGTCCAACCTCAGCGGCGTGCTCTACATCCTGGACGAACCGACCATCGGGCTGCACGCGCGGGACACGGAGAAGCTGCTGGCGGCGCTGGAGACGCTCAAGGCGCGCGGCAACTCGCTGGTGGTTGTGGAACACGACGCGGCCACGATGCGCCGGGCCGATTACATCATCGATTTGGGGCCAGGCGCGGGCGTCCACGGCGGGGAAGTGGTGGCCAGCGGGACGCTGCGGGAATTGCTGAGGCGCCCGAACTCGGTCACCGCGCACTGCCTGTGCTCCCGCAAGGCGTATCCGGCGCGCGGCCGGCGGCGGCCGGTGGAGGCGGGCGGGAAAGGGGAGGCGCTGACGCTGGCGGGGGCGCGGCGGAACAATCTGAGGAACTTGACGGCGGTATTTCCGCTGGGGCGCTTGATATGTTTGACAGGAGTGAGCGGATCGGGCAAGAGCACGCTGTTGCGCGAGTGCCTGCTGCCCGCCATGCGCGGCGGGGGCGGGGAGGGAGCGGGAAAGGTATCCGGCGGCCAATCGCTCCGCTCGGTCCATGAGGTGGATCAATCGCCCATCGGCCGGACGCCGCGCTCCGTGCCGGCGACCTATGCCGGTTTTTTTGACGACATCCGGGGACTTTTCGCGCAAGTGCCGGAGGCGCGCCTGCGCGGGTACGCGGCGGGCCGGTTCTCATTCAACAGCGGGCCGGGGCGGTGTCCGGAATGCCAGGGGGCCGGCATCAACAAGGTGGAGATGAATTTCCTGCCGACGGCGTGCGTGCGGTGCGAAACGTGCCAGGGCGCCCGATTCAACCCCGAAACGCTGGACGTGCTATTCCACGGGTTGAACATTGCGCAGGTGCTCGATCTCACCGTGGGGCAGGCGCTGGAGAGTTTCGCCGCGTTTCCCCGCATTGCGCGCGCTTTGACGGCGTTGCGCGACACCGGTCTGGATTACGTCAGGCTGGGCCAGCCCAGCCCCACGTTGAGCGGCGGCGAGGCGCAACGGCTCAAGCTGGTCACACATCTGCTGGCGGGATTCGGCCCGCGGGGCGACCCCCGCCGCAGAACGAGCCTGTTCCTGATCGAGGAGCCGACCATCGGCCTGCATATTGCGGATGTCGCGCGGCTGGTTGAGGTGTTGCAACGGTTGGTGGATGCGGGGCATACGGTCATCGTCATCGAGCATAATCTGGAACTGATCGCCGAGGCGGATTGGATCGTTGACCTTGGCCCGGAGGGTGGAGACGGTGGCGGGCGGATTGTGGCTCAAGGGACGCCGGAAGAGGTGGCCAGGAATCGGCAATCACACACTGGACGATTCCTCCGATCCCTGCTTCAATAGGTTCCAGTGCCATGAGCGCCCCATACGAAGAGATTCTGGAAGGTCTGACGGTGGTGCGTTCGCCGCCAGGCCAGCGCCACGAAAGAATCGGCGCGCGCCTGCACGCCCGCGTGGCCGCGGGGTTGGACGGAAATGCCGTGACGCGCCTGCTGCCGCCGCGCTCGTTGGTGCAAATGTCGCATGGCACGCGGATTCGGCCGGACTTGGCGCTGGTGACCGTCGCCACAGGCAAACTTTGGCTGGCGGTGGAAATCATCAATTCGGAAGACCACCATCCGGACACGGTTTTGAAGAAAAGCATCTACGAAGATTTCAAGGTGACGCGCTTATGGATGATTGATCCGCGTTACGACAACGTCGAGCTTTACCACGGCACCGCCTACGGACTGGCGTTGAAGGGGATATTGGCGGGGCGTGAGCGGTTGCAAGAGCCGCTGCTGCCGAAGTTCGATATGACCGTGGCGGAACTGTTTGAGAAATAGGACCGCAGACTGAGGAGCCGGCAGGCAATCAACGATTGCCGGAAGCGTCGTTTATAGAGGACGCCGGGAGAGTTTGCATTGAATTGATGGGCCGCCAAACCACCGTCCGGGGAAGGAAACCTGCATTGCCGCCTTGGGAACCCAGGCCGGCGCTGTTGGTGCCTCCGGGCACACCCGTCGTAAATGAACTGCCTTGGGAACTGGCGCCCCCCAGAGAGTCATGCGGGGAAACCGTCATTGCGGCGGGGAAGTAGGCTGAAGCGGTCTGGTTCGGCGTCCAAAAATTGGCGTCCGTAATCAACGCGTTGGTGGTTGCGGACGAATCGGTTATTTTGCTGGGCAAAATGATGGAGTCAGAGCCTTTTTGGGAGGCGAGAACGGCGCCCGCCCAATAGCTGTAGCCGATCACACAGCCATTCTTATTGTGCTGGGCCACTGGACTGGCGGCGTTAAAGACGATGTTCGGACAATAAAATATATTCGAGTCCGAGGAAGAATAGGCATACAGGTTGGAGAAGGTCAGGTCGGAAAGGATGATCGAATGGTAATTGCCGGCGTTGTCCGCCGAACTGGGAAGGGAATTATCGTTGTCATCGGCATACTCGTTGACGCAGAGCATCAGTTGGCCAATGTTGTTCCTGCAAACGCAACGAATCGATTTTTCCTTGGCACTGGACAAAGCGGGAAACATCAGGGCCGCCAGCAACGACGATATGAAGATAACTACCACCATCTCCACCAGGGTGAACCCTGTGGGCTTGGCGTGCCTGTTATTCCCGAGGTGAAGAACCACCGGCATACGTGTTTTTCAAATTAAAGGTCTTGTTCGGAGTCAATATGCAGCACAAGTGGGTACAAGTGCAAATAAAAAATTGGAAAAATTTTGCGGGGAAATCCCTTACAACGGGGAGTTTGACACCCGCGCTCACAGGGCTATTTTTCGTCTGATGTCAAAATCGGCACGCGCCTGCATACGCCTTCGGGGCGTGCGGCAAAACAATCTCAAGAACTTCGATCTGGAAGTGCCTGTGGGTAAACTGGTTGTGCTGGCAGGCCTGAGTGGCTCGGGCAAGAGTTCCCTGGCTTTCGACACACTTTTCGCCGAGGGCCAGCGCCGCTATATCGAAACCTTCTCCCCTTACGCCCGCCAGTTCCTGGACCGCATGGACAAACCCCAGGCGGACAGCATCGAAGGCATTCCCCCCGCCATCGCCATCGAGCAGCGCAACAGCGTCAAATCCACCCGCTCGACCGTCGGCACTATGACGGAAATCGCCGACTTCACGAAGGCGTTTTGGGCCCATGTGGCGCAACTGCATTGCCGCAATTGCGGCCAGCCGGTGCGAAAGGACACCCCGGTGCAAATTTGGGCGACGCTCCGAGCCGGGCTGGGTGAGGCGGAAGTTCTGGTAACTTTTGACCTGGCGTTGAGCGCCAGGTTTTCGATTGAAGACTCCCTGGCGCTGGTTGCCCGGCAGGGTTACCGGCGGCTCTTGGTGGACGGCTCCCTCATGGCATTGGAGGAAGCCGCCAGCTGCCTGAAAGCTCAATCAAACTCGCGCCTGACGGTTCTGCAGGACCGAGTCAGGTTAACCAGCTCGAATCGGGCGCGCTTCGTCGAAGCATGCGAGCAGGCTTATCATTTTGGCCAGGGCAAACTGGCGGCGCGACCCCTTTCACCGCGCGCGCCGGAAGGAGGCGCTCCGCCCCTCCTGTTTTCCCGCGGATGGCACTGTGCGCCGTGTGACATCGAGTATCGGGAGTCGGCGCCGGCTCTCTTCAGCTTCAATCATCCCCTGGGTGCGTGCCCGGCTTGCCGCGGGTTTGGACGCATCATTGCCATCGATTACGACGCGGCCATCCCGGATGGGTCGAAGACCCTGGCCGGCGGGGCGGTCAAACCGTGGCAAACACCGTCCAACGCCGAGTGCCAGGACGATTTGATGCGCTTCGCCCGCCGGCGCGGCGCGCCGGTCGATGTCCCGTTCGCGGAACTGCCGCAGAAGTGGCGCGACTGGGTCGTCCAGGGAGACCCCGGTTACGGCCAGGACGCCGCCCACCGCTGGCCGCGCGCCTGGTACGGAGTCAAGGGCTATTTCCGCTGGCTGGAATCCAGGGCCTATAAGATGCACGTCAGGGTGGCCCTATCTCGTTACCGGATATACAAAATCTGCCCCGATTGCCACGGGACCCGCTTCCGCCCCGAAACGCTCCTCTATCGGGCTGGCGGACTTACTCTTGCCGATTTCTATCGCCTGCCGGTTGGGCGGGCCTTGGAATTCATCGACTCCCGGCTGGCCGGTTGGAAGCGGGCCAAGGCGTCGGACCCGGTGTCGCTTGCATTGGGAGAAGTCCGCTCGCGTCTCGCTTACCTCGAAGCCGCCGGCCTGGGTTATCTGAGCCTGGACCGCGCCACCCGCACACTTTCAGGCGGCGAGACCGAACGGGTCAGCCTCACCGCCTGCCTCGGCTCCAGTCTTGTCAATACGCTATTTGTCCTGGACGAGCCGAGCGTTGGATTGCATCCGCGCGACACGGCGCGGTTGGTGCGTCTGGTGCGGCAATTGCGCGACGCCGGCAACACCGTGGTGGTCGTCGAGCACGAGGCGAGCGTCATCCGGGCCGCCGACCAGATCATCGAATTGGGGCCGGGCCACGGCGAATCCGGCGGACACATTGTATTTCAAGGAACATGCCGCGAACTGTTGCGGGCGCGCAAGTCGTTGACCGGCGCCTATTTATCCGGGCGCAGGAGAATTGAAGTGCCGGCGCGGCGCCCCGTGGATTTGAGCGGCAGGCCCAAATTGGCGCTGCGCCATGCCACGCTTCATAATTTGCGGGACCTGACGGTGGAAATCCCTCTGGGCCGCCTGGTCGTGATTACCGGCGTCAGCGGTTCGGGCAAGAGCACCCTCATCACCGAACTGCTCGCCCCAGCCTTGGCGACCCGATTGCGACCGGCCACGGCAGCGTCGGCGGAGGAAGACGAGGAAGACGCCGCGGAGGAAGCCGCGTTGCGGGAATCCGCCGCGGGGCCAATCGTGGAAGGGCACGATCATCTCAGCCGGGTCGTCACGGTGACGCAGGCCCTGCTGGGCCGCACCCCTCGTTCCAATCCGGCGGTGTATATCGGGGCGTTTGATGAAATCCGCGCGTTCTACGCCCAGGCCGAAGGCGCCAGGCAGCGCGGGCTTGGACCGAGCGCATTCAGTTTCAATTCCCCCCAAGGCCAATGCGAGCGCTGCCGGGGCGCTGGTTTTGAGAAGATCGAAATGCAGTTTTTGAGCGATGTCTTCATTCGCTGCCCGGAATGCAACGGCCGCCGCTACCGGGCGCACATCCTGGAGGTCCGGATCGTCCAGCCCGGATCGTCTGCTTCCCGGCGGAGTTGGAGCATCGCCGACCTCCTGGATGCCACGGCGGATGAGGCCATTGATTTCTTGAGCGCGTTTTCCGGCTGCCGCCCCGCCAGCCGAGCCGCGGCAAGCTTGAAGTTGCTGCAGGAGGCCGGCTTGGGCTATCTGCGGCTTGGCCAGCCCGTCAACACCCTATCCGGCGGGGAAAGCCAGCGCCTCAAACTGGTGAAACACCTGGCCGAGGTGGCCCAGATCCCCGCTGGCCCAGCAGCCAAACCGATGCTGTTTATCTTCGACGAACCCACCACCGGCCTCCATTTCGACGACGTCCGCATTCTGCTGTCGGTTTTCCAACGCCTTGTGGATGCAGGCCATACCGTCCTGGTCGTCGAGCACAATCTGGATGTCATCAAATCGGCCGACTGGATCATTGACCTTGGACCGGAGGCGGGAGAGGGAGGCGGGCGGATAGTCGTGGCAGGAACGCCAGAAAAGGTGGCGGCGTGCGGGAGCAGCCATACCGGACAGGCACTGGCGGTAACGTTATAACGGAAGCTTGTGCTGCATTTTGATGCCTAATAATTGTGAAAACTGTAAGCTGCTAAGGGGCAGCAACTTGCAGCTTATTCATTAAAAATTATGCGATTTTTGCCCGTCTTCCTTTGACAGAATCGCTTACTTATGTATTCTATGTCAACGCGGATATCAAATTTCGCCCCGCTCGCAAGAGCAACCGAAACGAAAGCCTCTGCGTCCTTCAAAACTGCCTGGATACGGCGTAGGTTTGAATGAACCTTAATGTTACAAAGGTGTCCGAGTTTATATGCTGGAAAACAGAATTTACAGGGGGAACAGTCGAAAAATGTCGCCCAATGTCACTCCGCGGTTGAAAAAGAGCGCCAAAGAAGCGCGCTTTACCCTTCAATCCCCAACCAGCGCCAAGGCTGCGGCCCCAAAAAACGGCTCTTCCTCCGCTGAGCGAACCTTGCATCCGCCGCAACCTCCTGCCCCCGTTGTCGCCGTCGCCCATCTGCCCGTGACTGTCGATTCTCCCGTCGTCGCTGAGAAGGTCAAGGACCTCCTCCGTCTGGCACAAGAACAGGGCTACCTCACTTACGACGACATCAACGACGCTTTGCCCGACGAGTTTGTCACACCCGAACTCCTCGACGCCATTTACTCCAAACTGCGCGGCTTCGAGGTCGAAATTGTTGAAGCCCCAGACCTCGAACGCGCCAAACCCCAGGCCGAACCGGAGGAAGAAGACGAAAGCCGCCTCGACATCCTTGACGACCCCGTCCAGATGTACCTCCGCCAGATGGGCAAAGTCCCCCTCCTCACACGCGAGCAGGAAGTCCAAATCTGCAAGCGAATCGAGGAAGGCGAAACGGACGGACGCCGCATCCTCTTTGGCTTCGGCTTTACCGGCAAGGAACACATCGCCCTCGCCGAAAAACTCCTTTGCGATCCGCCCCGCGAACGCTTCGACCGCGTCATTGTCGATAAGAAAGTCGAAAGCCGCGCCACCCATCTCACCGTCTTGCGCCGCCTCATCAAGCGCGCCCGCGCCCTGGACCAGCAACTCGACAAGACCTACGACCAGATCCGCGCCGCCCGCGCCAAAGGCCCGACGCCGCAATTGCTGGCCAAATACCAGAAGCTCCAGAAGGCCCTCCAAGCCACGTTCCCGAAATTCTATTACAAACCCAAGGTCGCCGAGGAAATCATGGCCGTTTCTCATAACGTCGCCGACCAGATCCGCTCCACCCTCCGCGCCATCGCCGAGCTCGAGTTGCATCGCAAGTCCCCCTCCAACACCGCCCAGCTTGCCGCCGAGCGCCAGAAACTGGCCGCCCTCGAAAAATTTGTCCGCCTGCCCCACGACCCGTTCCTGGTCGCTCACGAGGCCATGAAAAAAGCCGCCGGCCGCGCTGACGACGCCAAGTGCGAAATGGCCGCCGCCAATCTGCGCCTTGTCATTTCCATCGCCAAAAAGCACACCAATCGCGGCCTTTCTTTCCTGGACCTCATTCAGGAAGGCAACATGGGCCTTATGAAAGGCGTCGAAAAATTCGAATACCAGCGCGGCTATAAATTCTCCACCTACGCCATCTGGTGGATTCGCCAGGCCATCACCCGCGCCGTCGCGGACCAAGCCCGCACCGTGCGCATCCCCGTCCACATGATCGAGGTCATCAACCGCCTCATGCGCGTTCAAAAACGCCTCATGCAGGAGCTGGGCCGCGAAGCCGAGCCGGAGGAAATCGCCGACGAACTCAACCTCCCCGTCGAGCGCGTCCGGTCCATCCTCAAAATGGCCCAGCAATCCGTCTCCCTGCAGGCCCCAGTCGGCGACGGCGACGACGCCAGTGTCGGCGATTTTATCGAGGACAAGAAAGCCGCCAACCCTTCGGACGTCACCAGCTACAGCCTGCTCAAAGACACGCTCGGCGACGTCCTGGCCACCTTGACCGAGCGCGAACGCAAGATCGTTGAAATGCGATTCGGCCTGGTGGACGGCTACGAGCGGACCCTCGAAGAAATCGGCCGCCAGTACAACGTCACCCGCGAGCGCATCCGGCAGATCGAAGCCAAAGCCCTTCGCAAAATGCGCCACCCGACCCGCCTTCGCCACCTCCAGGGCTTCCTGGAAAGCGAAGAGACCATCTTCCAGTAAGGATTATTGCAGAACACGGGAGGGCCGAGCAGCATCCGCAAGCCCGTGTTCCGCGGGCAATTCCCTCCTTTTGGTTGCGGCTTTCCGCGTTGCGACTTCGCGTGTCACGCCCTTTGCGTTTTGGTCTGAGGCCCGCGGCATAACCCGCGAAGCCGCGGCGCAATAAACCTTCGGGAAGACGCTGGCGCGCGGACTGGTTCATTGTGCTCGTGCGCGAAGCCGTGACGCCAACTTTTTGGCAGCCCCGACGGGGCGAAAGATAATAACCCACGGCAAAGCGAGTCGGCGAGCGACGCCCTGGGTTGCCCGGCGCCGTTTTCCCAAGCCCTGAAAGGGCGGGTGAAAGGAACCACGTCCGCCTGTGGGCCGCTTCGACGCGACAAGGAAAAGCAACGCCGGGCATTCCGATCCCTGAAATCAAACTTCACTCACGCAAAGCCGCAAAGCCGCCAAGCAGACCATTCTTTGTGCCGTGCCGGCCCGCAACGAGGACCGCCCCGCCGCCTTTCAGATGCGGGAAGAAAGCGAAATATGCGATTGTGCGGGACCCGTTCACTGACGCCCCCAGAGGCACGCCCGCGACGTCCGAAAATCCGCCAGAAAATGCTTGCAAAAACCCCAAATCAGCCCAAAACGAAGCGCTCCCGTCCCGAAGAAGTCGCTAATGATCGGGGGATAACCCCCGGAATCCGATTCGACGGGAAGATCGTGCTCGCGGCGTCTCTGAGCGGGGGCGGCCGAGCGGCGGCGGGTTTCCGAATTCCTGTTCGCGGCGACGCCGGTCGCCACGCGTAGGTGAAGCAACCTAATGAGCTGCGCAGGGTTCAGTCGTCCAATTTCACCAAATGTAACTTGGTTGATTTTCATGTTAACAATCTCGATTCTTACCCAAGGCTCTTTGCATCGCTTCGATTAGACCGGGTTTTCCCTGCATGGGGATTTCCCGCAGCAGGTCGTTCTCCACCTCGCGAAGAATCTTTTGCTGCTCCGATTCCAATATGTAGGCCGTTAAATTCTCCTCCCGCATGGCGAAAACGCGGCGCCAAACGGTGCTCAAAGCTCGCGCTTGGGTTCTCCAATCAAACCAGCGAATTCCATCATCAGGCGCGCCGAGAAAGTGCAAAATCCGTTTGGAATCCGCAAAGTATTGCTTCGAGTTTCCAACATTCCGCACCTGGAAAACACCGGCGGACGTCATGTCCACGAGAGCGTCTTGCACGCGGCGCTGAGAATAGCCGAGCTGGCGGGCAATTTGGCTTGGATTCGATGCTCCATGCAACACGACGAAGGTGAAAACATCCGCGCGAATGCTCACACCAAACAACGCCCTTGCTTTAAACATGAAGTTCGCCGCGCTCCACTGCGACACCTCGGACGCCAAAACAGGCGACGAAAGCCCGCGCGTTTCCACGGGCGTTCGAAGCAATCCATAAGATTTAAAAACGGCGTCCGGCTCCGAATGAGAAAGGAATAGCGGCTGGCCATTTTTTCGGAACAGCGCCTCAGGCGCCTTGTCGGGAAGCGGTTTCAGCCTGGCTGCCAAGTTCCGCCATTTGGGCGTCTTGTCACGCTGCGAGAGCGTTGCTGCGACAGCCCCCAAAACCTCCGGGGCGCAAATCCTGTCCGCGTTAAACAACGATGAAAGCCGGGCAACATTGATCCATCTCCCGTTTGTAATGAGCCAATCGAGAACCTCATCAAACGTGCGCGGATCGTGCCGGGCAACTTCCAAAGTCAGCAGCAACAGCGGTTCGGGGTCGATGACGCGCGCGTGCGCCGGGGCGCGTGTGGCCATCACTCCGATGGCTGCCCACTGCTCAAGAACGAAATTCAGCACCAAGTCGGTGAGGCGTTCCTTAAGTCTTTTCAGCGATTCGCTCATAACCAATTCGATCCAGGACTTGGGCCAGGGCGGCTTTGAACTCCGGGCCGACTTTCCGCCCGAGCAGCCAGGAATGAGCGGCGATGAGCGCAGCACCTCCGCACACGACGATGTGAATCGGTTCGACATCTTCATACGCCATCTTTTGATTCAGGCGACTCAAGATTTCATCCATATTCTCGGCAGAAAAATCCATGAATGTCTTTATAACGCTTAAAGTAAGCGTTATTACGTCCAATGTCAATGGATATTCTCGAATCTGCTTGAAAGTCGGCTGGGCCGGGCAAGTCGCGAAAATACCGCTTGCTCCGCGGAATCGTCCTTTGTTACCGTCGCGTCATGCCCGGTGAGCTTATCAATCAATTCTCCCTCACCCGCGCGGCTTTGAGTTCGCCGCGGCGCGCAACGACAAATGCCGTCAAAAAGGAGTCATCATGTCAAATGCAGATTCTCAGAATCACCTCAAGCTTAATCGACGCCAGGCGCTGCTGCTTTCCGCCGCGGGCCTGGGAGCCGCGCTGACGGGAACAGCTCGCGCGTCCGACAGCACCAAGACCGCCGCGCATCAGGAGCCGGGAACCTGCTCCACGCCGCGTTCGGCGGTCGCGAACACGCAATATGGGAAGGTGCGCGGCTTTCTCGATGACGAGGTCTTCACGTTCAAAGGAATACCCTATGGCCAGGATACGGCTGGCGAGAACCGGTGGCTTCCGGCCAAAGCTCCCAAGCCATGGGACGGCGAGTACCCCGCCCTGATCTACGGCGCCAATTGCCCGCAGCGTCTGCATGACTTCACGGGCATCGAGCAATCGTTCATTCAGGATTGGGACGACGGCTACATGAGCGAAAACATGCTCAAGCTCAACATCTGGACGCCCGGCCTGACCGGCAAGCTTCCGGTGCTGGTCTATTTTCATGGCGGCGGTTTCAGCTTCGGCTCGTCCTATGAGTTGCCCTCGCACGAAGGAGCGCAGATGGCGCGGCATCATAATGTCGTCCAGGTGTCGGTCAATCACCGGCTCAACATCCTCGGATTCTTCGATCTGTCCGAGATCGGCGGGTCTGCTTATGCCGATTCGGTAAACGTCGGAATGACCGACTTGGTCGCGGCGCTTCGCTGGGTCCGCGACAACATCGCCAATTTCGGCGGCGACCCCGACAAGGTCATGATCTACGGCCAGTCGGGCGGCGGCTCCAAAGTGACCACGCTCATGGGCATGCCGTCGGCGGCGGGGCTGTTCCATCGCGCTTCGGTGCAGTCGGGCGGGGGCGGCAATCCTCCCAGCGCCGAGCAATCCCGGGCGCTGGCCAAACAGATCATGGTCGAGCTGGCGCTGGGGCCGAACGATATTGGCGCCCTGCAAAAAATGGAATGGGCCAAACTGAACGCGGCCGCCACGGCAGCCGCCGCCAAGATCAACCCGCCCATGCAGCGGGGTCTGGGCATGGGCGCGCCATCGGGGCCTACGCCGCGCGTCGGCATGGGGCCGACTGTCGATGGCCGGCTGATCACCATGCGCTCGTTCTTTGAGGCGGCTCCCGAAATCTCAAAGAACGTGCCGATGTTGATTGGCTCGGTGAGTGAAGAAGGCAACCGGATGTCTTCCAAGCCGACCGAGGCGGAGTGGCATGCCACATTGGCGGGCGTCGTGGGCGACGCCAAGGCCGCCGCGCTGATCGCCGCCATGAAGAAGGCCCACCCGGACAAGAGCATCCGCACGCTCTCCTACGGCGTGAGCGGCCTTCTGGTGCGCAACAACGTCGCGCGCATGGCCAAGATGAAGTGGGAACTGAAAGCCGCGCCGGTCTTCGCCTACTACTTCACCTGGCAATCGCCCATGCTCGAAGACGCGGGCGCCTGGCACACGGCCGAGCTGGCCTTCTGCTTCGACAACACCAAGCGCTGCACGCAAGGCACGGGCAACACACCCAAAGCGCAGGCGCTGGCCAAAAAGATGGCCACGGCCTGGGCCAGTTTCGCCCGCACGGGCGATCCCAGCCAGCACGGTTTGACCTGGACGCCCTTCGACCCGGATCGGAACCCGACGATGGTATTCGACGATGCATGCCGCATGGTGGACGACCCCGAAGCCGAGCCGCGCAAAATCCTCATCTCATAACAAAAACTGAAAATCCCCCCGCCGTTCGTCTCAGGCGGGAAAGGCTGGATTGGCGGCGGGGGGCGTTTTAACATGGGCGCCGGGATGAAAGTCTTGTTTCGCGCCCTCAGCTATTTCCGGCCCGACGCGGGCCGGATTGCTTCGGTGTTTTGTCTCCTGGTTGGCAGCATTGTGCTGAACGTCCTCAAACCGTGGCCGCTGGCGCTGATGGTGGATTGCGTTTTGGGACAGCGGCGGCTGCCGGCCTTGCTGGGGCCGGCTGGCGCGTGGCCCAAGCCGGTTCAGCTCGGCTGCCTGGCAGCGGCGATTTTCCTGCTCCATTTCGGCCAGGGCGCCCTGGCTTGGGCGCAGAACTATAGCTCAATTGGGGTGGGGCTGCGGGGGTTGACGCGGGTGCGCCAGGCGGTGTTCGCGCGATTGCAACGGCTCTCGCTGCGCTATCATCAGGGTGCCAACGCCGGCGACCTGATTTATCGCGCTTCCTGGGACACTTACTCTTTCCAAACTTTGTTCCAGCAAGGGCTGATGACGTTCGTCACCGCGCTTCTGTCGTTGCTGGTGATGGTGTGCGTCATGTGGCGGCTCAACGTGCCGCTGACGCTGGTGGCGCTGGCGCTGGCGCCCCTCATGGTCATGGGCATCCGCCTCTTTGGCGGCGCGATGCGGGAACGAACGACCGTGGCGCAGCAGGCCGACAGCCGGGTGACATCGCTGGTCCAGCAGAGCATCGCCGCGCTGCCGCTGACGCAGAGTTACACGCGGGAGGATTACGAGGCGGGCCGCTTCCAGGGGGAGGCGGTCGAGGCGCAAAAGCGGCGGCTTTCCCAGCACGGCTCGGAACTGGCTTATGGGTTCGCCATTGCCCTGATTTTCGGGTTCGGCGCGGCGATGACGGCCTGGCTGGGCGGCAGGCAGGTGCTGGCGGGAGCGCTGACCCTCGGCAAACTCCTGGTCTTTCTCTCCTACCTCCTTCAGCTTTACGAACCCCTCAACCAGTTGTCCTATGTCGGCGCGACCGTCGCCGGAGCGGCGGCGGGGACGCGCCGGGTCTTTGAGATACTTGACGCGCCGGAAAGCGTGCCGGATGGGAAGCTGTCTCCGAAGCCCGGCGTTCAACAAATCGACTTTCGCGGTGTGTCCTTCGCTTATGAGCCGGGGAGGGAGGTTTTGCGCGAAATCTCCCTTTCGCTGCGACGCGGGGAAACGGCGGCGCTTGTCGGGCCTAGCGGCGCTGGGAAGACGACCCTGCTTCTGATGCTGCCGCGGTTCTTCGATCCCACGGGCGGGGGCATTGAGTTGGACGGTGTGGATTTGAGGGAATTTCGCCTGCAAGACCTTCGCCGTCAGATGGCGCTGGTCTTGCAGGAGCCGATCATCCTGCCGGCGACCGTGGCGGAGAACATCGCCTACGGCAAACCCGGGGCCACGGCGGAGGAAATCCAGGCGGCGGCGCGGGCGGCCAACGCGGCGGCCTTCATCGAAAAGCTGCCGCAACAATTCCAGACCCGCATCGGGGACGGCGCGGCGCGGTTGAGCGCGGGCGAACGCCAGCGCATCAACCTGGCGCGCGCGTTTTTGAAGGACGCACCCATCCTCCTGCTCGATGAGCCGACCAGCGCGCTGGACGCCGAGAGCGAAGCCCTGATCGCGGCGAGCCTGCGGGAATTATTGCGCGATCGGATCGGGCTGATCGTGGCGCATCGCCCCGCCACCATCGCCGGCCTGGCCCGCGTGCTGGAGATGGCGGACGGGCGGCTGAGGAAAACTTGATTATCCAGCCGAGACAAGCCATGTTTATGACATGGAGCCAAGCGCGCCCATTACGTTGACCCCGGAACAGCTTAAAGAGCTGAGCAAAAAGCTCTCGTTAATGCGCCACGAAATCAACAACCAGCTTTCGCTCGTTGTGGCCGCGCTGGAATTAATGCGCTTCAAGCCCGACATGCGCGAGAAATTGTTCGACACGATCAACCAGCAGCCGCCCAAGATCGCGGCGGAAATGGTGAAATTCTCCGACGAATTCGACCGGGCATTGGGTCTCTCGCAGGATTAGGCTGCGGGTTTGGCGTCCTGGCCCTCTATTCCTGTTCCCTTTTCGAGGCGGGCGGACATTATTGGGCAGATGATGGCGTTAGATGACATGCGGTTGCTGCGGGAATACGCGAGCGGCCATTCCGAAGAGGCCTTCAGCGCGCTGGTGTCGCGCTACATCAACCTGGTTTATTCCGCCGCCCTGCGCTCGGTCAACAATCCGCATCAGGTTGAGGAGATCACACAGGCGGTATTTGTGCTGCTGGCGCGCAAAGCGGGGGCGCTCCGGCGGGAAACGGTGCTCTCGGGCTGGCTTTACCAGACTGCCCGCCTGACCGCCGCCAATTTCCTTCGCACCGAACTGCGGCGCGCGCACCGCGAACAGGAAGCCCACATGCAATCCACCTTGAACGATCCAGATCCCGATGCCTGGCTGCAAGTCCGCCCGCTTCTGGACGACGCCATGGCGCAATTGAATGAAAAGGACCGCAACGCCATCGTGCTCCGGTTCTTCGAGGGCAAGCCTTTGAAAGAGGTCGGCGATGCCCTGGGCGCCAGCGAAGACGCCGCCAAGATGCGCGTCAGCCGCGCCCTGGACAAACTTCGCGAGATTTTTCTCCAGCGCGGCATCACTCTCCCGTCAGCGGCGCTGGCGGCGGCTCTTTCCGGCAATTCCATCCAGGCCGCCCCGGCGGGATTGGCCGCGACGGTCGCGGCGGGCGCCGTCCAAGGCTCCGCGCTGACGGCCACAACTTTAGTTTTACTGAAAGGAACCATGCAAACCATGACTTGGATCAAAGCAACCGCGGCCGTCGGCGCCGCCGTCATCATCGCGGTGCAATGGCACCAAAACTCGACGGAGAAGCAGCAGGTCAAACTGCTCGAAGGTCAAGTGGCGCAACAAACCGAAAACTACCGTGCCCAGGCGAAGGAGTTGGAGCAGTTGAAGGAGCGCAACGCCGTCTCTGTCAAAGCCATCGACAGCATGACTCACGACGTCGCCAAAGCCCGCGCCACCATCAGCGCGGCCCGCCCCCTCCCGCCGCGCCCCGCCGCCGCCACGGAAGTCGCCAAGGGCGGCATGCTTGCCGAGATGATGAAAGACCCCAACATGGTCAAAGCCATGCGCGAGCAACAGGCCACCATGACCAAAATGCAATACGGCGCGCTGGTCAAACAACTTCATCTTTCCCCTGAACAAACGGACAAGTTTTATCAAGTGTTGACTGACGGTACGATGCGCGCCGTCGAAAACGGCTCGGCTCTTCTCTCCGGCGAAAACACCCCGGAAGCGATGAAAGGAGTTGCCGATCAGCAGAAGGAAACCGAGAGCCAGTTGCAGGCCTTGCTGGGCGACTCCGGTTACGCCGCCTACAAGGACTACCAACAAACCGTCTCGGACCGGCTCCAGCTCACGACTTTGAAAACTTACTTCGGAGACAGCCTAGCCTTGAGCAGTGAACAGGAGCAGCAACTTTTGCAAACCATGATCGCGGCGCGCCAAAGCGTCACGGCCGCCAACCCACCGAGCCTTTCCCAAATGAACCCCGCCGACAAGGTGGTGATGTCAGACCAATATTTTCAACAGCAAGAGCAGATCAATCAGCAGGTGCTGGCGCAGGCGGCGGGATACCTTTCAACCGAACAACTTCAATCTCTGAGCAATTCCCAATCGAGCGTTTTGAGCATGACAAAGGCCTCGATGGGGATGGTACAGAAGATGTTAGGGGAGCCGACCAACGCCCCCGCCGTGCCATAGGGGCCTATCTTCTGGCGGCCGGATCATAATCCGCTCGAAAAGCTGGCTGGGATTAGACAAACTGCGGCGTGGGGAACGTCGTATATGAAAGAGATGGCCGCATCGCCAGACATCGCACGGCTTTATGATGAACACGCCCCCGCCGTGTTTGCGTTTCTTGCGAACCTTCTGCGCGGCGAAGCGGACACGCGCGACGTGTTGCAGGAGTTGTTCATCAAACTGGCGCGCGACCCGGCCCTTCTGCGAGGCCTGCGCGATGAGCGCGCCTTCCTCCTGCGCCTGAGCCACAATCTGGCCATCGACCTCATCCGCCGCCGCGCCGCCCGCGAGCGCCATTGCGAACAACTCGCTTGCGAACCGATGCCGATCTTCGCCCAGAGCGCGAACCCTGACGAGCAGGTATTCCGCGAAAAACTGGCCGAAGCCCTCGGCGAGCTTCCCCCCGACCAACGCGCCGTTGTGCATCTCAAATTGTGGGAGAAGCTCACCTTCGAGGCCATTTCCCAAGCTCTGGATATCCCAATCAACACCGCCGCCAGCCGTTACCGCTATGGGTTAGACAAATTGCGCGACCGGCTGCGTCCCATCTATGACGAGATCAAATGAACGCGGATTTTGAAAAACGATTGCAGGACCAGCCGATGCGCGAACCGCCCCGCGAATGGCGCGCGGAAATCCTGCGAGCCGCCGCCCGCGATGAACGGCCGCCCTTTGTTTCCCTCCTGGCGTCCTGGCTTTGGCCCCATCCGCGAGCCTGGGCGGGGCTGGCGGCGGTTTGGGCGGTCATACTTCTTCTTGACTGCACGGCGCCGCGGGGTCCCCGCGTGGCCCGCGGTTCCGCGGCGATGCCTTATCCATCACTGGCCATCATGCGCCAACAGAACCTGCTCATGGCGCAGTTGCTCGGCCCGGCCGACGCCGAGGCGCCCGCCGCGCTGCCCGCCCCGCCCAAGCCGCGCAGCGACAGGCTGCGGCCGCGTGGCATCGGTTGACCCGCTCGCTTTATGGAAAATCCACCCAACAAACCGTCCGTGTTCAAACGATTCTTTCGGAAAACGCTCTTTGTGCTGGCGGCGCTCATCACGCTGGCGGCCCTGCTTCTCGCCGAAGAGAATTGGCGCGGCGCGCACGCCTGGCAAAGCTACAAGCGCGCCAGGGAAGCCAAAGGGGATCGATTTGATAGCGCCCGGCTGATTCCGCCCGCGGCGCCCGACGACCAGAATTTTGCCGCGACGCCCTATTTCGCCGCCAATTTGGAAGCCTCCCCGGAAATGCCGCGCAAAATCACCGGGAACGAAGCGGACCTTGTCGAGTCGAAAGATCGCAACACGAGCGTCCTGGCCAAGTTCCAATTGCCCTCGCCAACCGACCCGCCCAAGCGCCCGGCGTGGCAATATGGATTGGCCGCCGACATGACTCGATGGGCCGCGGCCTTCCAGGGAGCAAATCCCGCGCCCCGCGCCGGGAACATGGGCGACCCGGCCCAGGCCGCAGCCTTTGTTCTTGACCAACTGAAGCCTTTGGAATCGGCCCTGGCGGAGATTCAGACTGCCAGCCAGCGACCGTTTGTCCGGTTTAACTTTCCTTATGAGGAATTCAACGATCCGCGGGTCATATCGGTGCTGCCAGCGCATTTGGCCGATCTCAAACGGATTTACCGGATTCTCAGCCTGCGCGCTCAAGCCGAATTGGTTCTCGGCCAGTCCGATAAGGCCCTCAATGACGTCCGCGTCCTGTTCCGCGTCGATGACGGGGTCAAGGACGAACCGCTGATCATATCTCAAATGGTGCGGTGGGCGGGCGTGGCAATCCTGTTGCAGCCCGTGTGCGAAGGGTTGGCGGAGCAGCGCTGGTCCGATGCGCAACTCGGTGTTTTGCAGGAACGCTTGCGGAAAACAGACATCCTCGCCTCAACCGTGCTGGCGTTTCAAGGAGAGCGGGATATTTGCTGCAATCCGAGCTTTGATCGCGGATACATGTTCCCGCCCGGCTGGAATCGTCTCGAACAACTCAGTGAGAATCAGAACTTCGATGAAGCCCTATTCCCTCGAATCGACCTTGCGGCGCGGGAGATCAACCCCGGACTCAATCGTTCGATTGACCTGGCCTTTTACAAATCTCATCCAACAAACTATTATATCAGCGCCCTGCTGCATCACAGGGTGCTGGCCACAATGATGGCGCCCGCCCTTTCTCGTGTCCCGGAAAAAGCCGCCCACGCGCAAAACGAGGTGGATTTGGCCATGCTGGCGTGCGCCTTGGAACGTTGCCGGCTGGCGACGGGCCAATACCCGGAAACTCTCGACGCACTGGTCCCCCGCTTTGTCGCGGTTCTCCCGCACGACATCATCAACGGCCAGCCCCTGAAATACCGCCGCGCTGACAAGGGAAGATTCATCCTCTATTCGGTGGGCTGGAACGAAAAGGACGACGGCGGAATCATCGCCACCATTCCCGCCACCAAGTCCCGGCCAGCACGCCAGGACACTCTGCAAGGCGACTGGGTGTTGCAGTACCCGGAGTGAAAATGGTTGACAGTCAGGCGCCGTGTTCGGACTCGACCCAGCGGACGGCGTAACGGATGAGTTCGGCCATGGTCTTGAGTTGGAGTTTGACTTTGATGTTGGCGCGATGGACTTCCACGGTCTTGGGGCTGACGTGCAGGCGGGCCGCCAGTTCTTTTGTGCCCAGCCCCTGGCCTATCAATTGAAAGACTTCAAATTCCCGATCTGTCAGCTTTTCGACCGATGAACCGGCGCTCTCCGGCCAAGAAGGCATTGGGGTCGTACTTAAACATTTAACATTTCGCTTAACGCGGGTTCCGGGCCGCTACCGCCACAATACCACAATCATTGCATTATGCAAGTATATTTTTTACCATGGATGGCATGGATTAACACGGATTCAAAATCCCCTTGCCCCGGGGATTCGTTCACGCAGAGTCGCAAAGTGCGCAGAGAAAGAGTTTTGCTGAAAATGAGGGCTTCTTTGAAATGGCACCAGAGAACTTGAACAAAAGGAAACGAAGACAACGAAGAGGAAAAGGCATCCTTGAAAATCGTACCGGAACAACCACGGATCCGGGGCATTGGTCCCGCGCCGCTCCGGCTTTCATTTCCACTTTCTCAATTTCTGCTTTTCCCATTCCCCGCACCCGCCGCGCCCATGCGTTTTGCGTGATCCCGAGGATCCCCGGCCTTCCGCTCGATTGCCCAGCGCTTGAACACGGGTTCCGCCGGTTCCGTGGCGAACCTGCTGCGCCGGGATAAAAATCAATAATAT
>PLGF01000080.1 GCA_003138485.1 Verrucomicrobiales bacterium
CCCCACTGTCTGAATTGCAGTTCTTCGCGGCGAATTGACAGGTTGCGCGGCGGGAGGCAAATTAACGACGTGAGTTTCAAGACCCAATAACCGCATGGACAGCGGGCCGTCGTTTTTTTTCACGCTGCGGTCATGGGCCGATTTCATCAAGGTTTCCCATACGGTGTTCGCGCTCCCCTTCGCCCTGGCGTCGATGGCCGTGGCGGCGCGGGATCGCCACGGGTGGCCGGGATGGCGGGTTTTCCTGCTCATCCTGGCGGCCATGTTCTGCGCGCGGACCTGCGCGATGGCGTTCAATCGCATCGCGGACCGGCGGTTCGATGCCGAGAACCCGCGCACGGCCTCGCGTCATTTGCCTTCGGGGCGGATGCCGCTGGCGGCGGCATGGGGGTTGTGTTTGGCGGGCGCGGGGGGATTGGTGGCGGTGAGTTATTGCATCAACCCGCTCTGTTTTTGGCTGTCGCCGGCGGCGATTTTCGTGGTGTGCTTTTATTCTCTGACAAAGCGGTTCACGGATTTTTCGCACGTTTTTTTGGGGTTGGCTCTGGCGCTGGCCCCCGTTGGCGCGTGGCTCGCGGTCAGGGGGGATTTCCGGCTCTTTCCGATCGAGCACGGCTGGACGCGAATGCTCCCCTACAGCGCGCTCCTGCCCTTGCTGCTGGCGGCGGCGGTGGTGTTCTGGTTGATTGGTTTCGACGTCATTTACGCGTTGCAGGATTACGAGTTCGACCGGCGGCACGGATTGCATTCGCTGGTGGTGCGGTGGGGCGTGGGCAACGCGCTGTCGGCGTCGTTCATCGCGCACCTGCTGATGTGGGGCATCCTGGCGCTGTTCGGGGTGCTGGCGGGATTTCGTTTTGCCTATTACGTGGGACTGGTGTTCATCCTGGGCTGCCTGGTGCTGGAGCATTGGCTGGCGCGGCGGCGGAGTTTGAACTGGATCACCCACGCCTTCTTCCGCCTCAACGCCGTCATCAGCGTGGTCTTTCTGGTGGTGACACTGACGGAAATTGTGCTTCCATTCATGCGATTCAGCAGATGAACCTGTTCCTGGCACAGAGCGAATTGAAGGACCTTTATGAGAAGGTGGCGGGCGGCGCGCGCCTGGACGAGGCGGAGGCGCTGCGCCTCTTCGAGAGCAAGGACCTCAACGCGCTGGGCGCCATCGCCAGCCTGGTCTCCGCGCGCAAGAACGGCCGGCGGGCCAGCTACATTCTCAATCGCTACATCAATTACTCCAATTACTGCATCCTGAGCTGCCAGTTCTGCGCCTTTGCCCGCAAAAAGCGCGACGCGGACGGCATGCAATTGACAGTGGAGGAAATCGCGGCGAAGGCGCGCGAGGCGCTGGCGGCGGGGGTGACGGAGTTGCACATCGTGGGCGGATTGCATCCCTCGCTGCCCTTCAGTTACTACACGGACATGCTGCGGGCGCTCAAGGCGGTGGATGGGCGGCTGCAATTGAAATGTTTCACAGCCATTGAGATTCTGCACCTGGCGTGGCTGGCGCGAAAGCCGGCGCGCGACACATTGCTGGCGTTGCGGGAGGCGGGCTTGGACTCGCTGACCGGCGGCGGGGCGGAGATATTCCGCAAGGAAATCCGCTCGCAAATCGCCAGGGGCAAGGAGTCCGCCGAGGAATATCTGGACGTTCACCGCCTCTGGCATCAACTGGGCGGGCGGAGCACCTGCACCATGCTTTACGGGCACGTCGAGTCTCTGGCCGACCGCGTGGACCATCTGCGCCAATTGCGCGCGTTGCAGGATGAAACGCGCGGTTTCACGGGGTTCGTGCCGCTGCCTTACCAGCCGGACAACAACGATATACCCGTCAAGGTGGCGCCGACGGGCTTCGATTCCTTGCGCACGATCGCGGTCAGCCGGATTTATTTGGACAACTTCGATCATATCACCGCCTACTGGGTGGGTTTGGGTTTGAAACTGGCGCAAGTCGCCTTGAGCTACGGCGCCGATGATTTGCACGGCACGATTCTGGAGGAGCACATTTTCCACATGGCGGGCGCGCCGACCCCGCAATCGCAGTCCGAAGCCGAGATGATCAAAGCCATCCGCGAGGCGGGCCGCATCCCCGTCCAGCGCGACACGTTTTACCAGCCGGTCAAGGTCTGGAGCGAGGAGACGCCGCTGGCGGCGGAGAACGCGGGCGCCTCTGAAATCCTGGAGCGCAATCTGGCCTCCGCTTGAATTCCGATGTTCCCCTCTGAAGAAACGCCCAAACCGCAACCGGCCCATTTCCTCAGCCCGTTCAAAGCCGGCTCCGTCCCCTACCTCAACGCCGCGCCGCTGACGCGCGGGTTGGAGGAGCAAATCCTTTTCGCGCCGCCCTCCGAACTGGCGCTGCGGTTGCGGCGGGATGATCTGGACGCCGCGCTGGTCAGCATCACGGAGGTGTTGTTGAGCGACCGGTATGACATCCTGGATGGCGTGGCGGTGGCGTCGCTGGGGGAAGTGAAGAGCGTTTTTCTGGCCCACCGGCAGCCGCTGGAGAAGATGCGCGAGATTTATTTTGACACGGCTTCGCTGTCCAGCCTGAACCTGCTGAAAGTCCTGTTGGCCGGGCGCGGCCTCAAACCGGCGCTGCTGCCCCTGCCCGGCTACGACGGCGCGCGCGCGCTGGAAAACGTCCTGCTCATCGGCGATCAGGCGCTGCGCTTCGCCCGGTCCTCTCCGCCGCACGCGATTTGGGATTTGGGCGCAGCCTGGTTTGATTTGACGGGGCTGCCGTTTGTCTATGCCGTCTGGGCCTTGCGGCGCATCGAGAACGGTCCCTTGCGCTTGCGCCTGCGCGAGGCGAAGAACTCCGGGCTGCGCGCACTGGACGACATCATCGCCAGCCGGACGGATTTTGACCGCGCCTTCCGCGAAGACTACCTGCGCCGGCGCATTCGTTACGATCTGGGCGCGGAGGAGCGGCGGGGCATCGCGCGTTTTATCGAATTGCTGCGGCGGCACGGCCTGGGGCCCGTCTTCGAGCCGCGGTTTGTTTCCTGACATTGATATGCCCCGATCATTGGCGACTTTTCCAGGAGTGCGACCGTCTCGGTCGCATCCGCCGGCGTCCCGCCGACGGAATCTTCCGCCCAAGACCTCCCACCATTTTGGTGAGCTCGCAAGCAGGTCGCTTAGGATCGGGGTGTTATGGAAACGGTGACGCTGGCCCGGAACGCGATGGCGACACGGTTTGAATTGGTGTTGCATGGCGGCAACGCGGGCCGTCTGCGCGCCGCCGGGGAGGAGGCGCTGGCCGAAGTGGACCGCCTGGAAGCGCGATTGAGCCTTTACCGGCCCTCCAGCGAAATCGCCCAAGTCAACGCCCAGGCCGCCCGGCGGCCGGTGCGCGTCAGCCCGCCGGTTTTTCGCCTGCTGCAACACGCCCAACGGCTCCAGCGCGAGACTGGCGGCATGTTTGACATCGCCGCCGCCCCCCTGGTGCGCTGCTGGGGGTTCATGGACGGCGGGCGCCGCGTGCCCGGCGCGGACGAGATCGCCCAGGCCCGCCAGCGCAGCGGCTTCGGCCACATTCTGCTTGACGAAACGGATTTCACCGCGCGCTTCGACCGCGAGGGCGTGATGATCGACCTGGGCGCCATTGGCAAGGGCTTCGCCATTGACCGCGCCGCGGACATTTTGCGTGAGGCCGGTTTGACGAGCGCGCTGCTGCACGGCGGGACGAGCACCGTCTATGGCCTGGGCCACCCGCCCGACGCCGCCGGCTGGAAGGTGGCCATCATCGAAGCGCCAGACGCCCCCAGGCTCGGCGCCGCCGTCGTACTGCGCGACAGCGCGTTGTCAGTCTCCGCGGTGTGGGCGAGAAGTTTCGAGGCGGCCGGCAGGACGTACGGCCACGTCATCGACCCGCGCACGGGCCATCCTGTCAACCACGCCATCCTCGCCGCCGTCGGACTTCCCTCCGCGACCGAAACGGACGCCTTTTCCACCGCGCTGCTGGTGGCGGGCCTTGAGGGCCGCGATGCCATCGCCAGGCTCCGCCCGGACATGCGCGCATTGGTCGTGGGCGGAGCGGAACAAAATTTCCGCGCCGAAAGCAGCGGGATCACGCTGCCGGCAGATTGAGATAATTCAAGTCACGGCGGCACACTCTTCAAAATCTTTACCCTCAAAGGGCTGGTCATCGCATTTGGCTTCAGATACCCTAAACACCAATCGGTATGTTAATCAAAAGTCTCTGCATCAAGAATCTGCTTTCGTTTGGGCCGGACACTGAGTTGTTGCCGCTTGCCCAACTAAACATGCTGATCGGACCGAACGGGTCAGGCAAATCGAATTTTCTCGAAGCGATCAGTCTGTTGCAGGCTGCGCCGAAGGATTTGTCCGCGCCTGTCAAAGAAGTCGGCGGTGTGCGCGATTGGCTCTGGAAAGGGAAGCCCAATGCTGTCGCTTCGCTGGAAGCCATGATCGAAAACCCGCGTGGTAAGATGCCGTTGCGGCACGTCATGAATTTCACGGAACACGGCAGCCGGTTTGAACTCGTCGAAGAGCGAATCGAAAATGAGCGGCCATTTCCCGGCAAGCAGACGCCACATTTCTTTTACCGGTTTCAGAATGGGTATCCCGTACTCAAGGAAACGCCTCGTGAAAACGCAAAGGCTCCAGAAGACATCGAACCTCACGAAGCGGAGACGGAGAAGGACAGAGAGCTGAAACGGGAAACGCTTAATCCCGAGCAATCCATACTCTCGCAGGTCAAAGACCCCGAGCGTTATCCAGTTCTCGCACATCTTGATTCAAGTTATAGCCGCATTGCCATCTATCGCGAATGGACGTTCGGACGATACACGCCGCCCCGGCAGGAACAGAAGGCGGATTTGCGCACCGATATATTGATGACCACATGTGAAAATCTCGCGTTAGTCCTGAACAAGATTCGTCCCAAAGGCCGCAGACGCCTCATCGAGGCCTTGAAGGCGCTGTACCCGGAGATTCAGGATTTCAATGTTCAGATCGAAGCCGCGCGAGTGCAGTTATTTCTTGAGGAAGGCAATTACAGCATTCCGGCCACGCGGCTTTCGGACGGAACATTGCGGTATCTGTGTCTCCTGGCAATTCTCTGCCACCCCGAGCCGCCGCCGTTGGTATGTGTGGAAGAACCGGAACTTGGCTTGCATCCCGATGTGTTGCCGGAATTGGCGCGATTGTTAATCGAGGCGTCCCAACGGACTCAACTTATAGTCACCACCCATTCCGACATTCTTGTGGATGCCATGACTGAGCGACCGGATGCAGTCGTCGTGTGTGAGAAGAACGACGGGAAGACGGAGATGCGCCGCTTGAAAAGGGAGGACTTGACTGAGTGGCTGGCCAAGTATCGCCTCGGACAGTTGTGGACGAAGGGCCAGCTCGGAGGGACGCGCTGGTGAGTGCCTATATCTATATTGAGGGTGGCGGCACGAGCGCGGACTCGAAAGAAGTGGACATCCGCTGTCGCGAGGGCTTCCGAAAGCTGCTGGAGAATTGCGGATTTGCCGCCGAAAAACGAATGCCGCGCTTGATCGCGTGCGGGGGGCGTAGCGCGGCGTATGATGCGTTCAAGATAGCCCAGCACCGCAGCGCCGCTGGAGTTTTCCTCGCGCTGTCGGTTGACAGCGAAGAACCGCTCGCAGACTTGGAAGCCACATGGAGACATCTGCAGGCGCGGGATCAGTGGACACGGCCAGAAGGGACGACAGATGAACAAGTATTGTCCATGACAACCTGCATGGAGACATGGTTCATCGCGGATCGCGCCGCATTGAAATGCCACTTCAAACACGAGTTGCAGGAATCCGCACTGCCTCCGTTGAACGCCTTGGAAACTCGGCATCGTCACGAAGTGCAACAACAGTTGATCCACGCCACCCGCGAGTGCTCGAATGCCTACGCAAAAGGCGGGCGCTCTTTTGAAATCCTGGGAAAGCTGTCGCCATCTGTATTGGAACAACACCTGCCAACCTTTGTGCGCGTTCGTCGCATCTTGAGGGCACACCTCTAATCCCCGACATTGAAGCCGGGGTCGGAGATGACGTCGCTACGATTGGGCAGCGCCTTGACCTGCACCGTGTGTTTGCGCTTGGTGTCGATGCTGTGGATAAGGATGGCCAGCATCTCACTTCTTGAGCTTGGGCGTCATCTGGAAGAACTCGCCACCAACCTGGAAGCCATTCACCCTGTTCGTCCGATCTACGCTCTTGTAAAGAGTTTGTTTCCCTTTTGGCGATTCCAAGTTCAAGGTGAGCGAACACCAGTCGTCGGTTGGATTGGAAGGGCCAAGGCCGGAACGCATGAACATGCTGGGCGCAAATACAGGCGCCGCCAGGTCGTCCGGGAGTTTGTAACCCCTGGTGAAGGATTTCGAGGAAGTCGCCACCGCCGGACCAAAGAAAGCGGTTGCGTCTGCAAGTCTCAGAGGCAAAAGCCGCGTCTCGATAAACCGGTTGTATTCTTCCGCATGAGGCCGCAGATTGACGCAACGATTCAACGGGTTGGTAGTGGCCGTGCCCCATCCAACCAAAGTACGGCGGACTTCGGGATCGTCCTTCGGCGCAACGACTACATCCAGGATTACCGCTGATGCGGTGCTGCTCAGCAAGGCACACAGGGCTGCGGTTAGAACGAACGTTTTCATGGTGCATTGCCCCAAACGATTTTCACCCGCCATATTAGACACGCTCCGTCGCAATTCATTAGAACTTTTTTAGCGATTTCACGAACACTTTTCAGTCACAATCACCGATGAACCTGCCGGCGAAACCGTAAACGGCACGGAGTCGGTTCGTGGTAGTGTCATGTTTTGAGAATTCGGCTGCTCAACTGGATTTTAAGGTGGGAGACCCGGCGGCAGCGGCGCGGGTTCATTGGCCCGGAGCCGTGGTTGACATCTGCGTTATTCAGACGGAACAACATCCCGGCTGCCGGCTGCGCCGGTCGGGGAATCCGGGGTAAAAAGATTCGTTGTCTCTGCCGCGCTGGGTGTTTCCGTTAAATCAGCTTCGTAACTATTTGATATTCAACCCTTTCAGGGTTGTCGAACTTAAACGCGGCCACCCAGGGTGGTCCCTCTCGGAATCGGGCCAACCACTGGGCTGAATGATACAATCCCTTTGGGATTGAAGACCGGGCGAAGCAAGACCTGCTCACCCCAAGCGGAGCGAACAGATTGTGGGCTGCCGGCTTCGCAGGCTGCCAAGGCGCAAAATGAGAGAGGAGGGATTTTTTCCCGCGGAACACGCGGAAAGATGAGAAGAAGCCCGGATTCCCCTTTCTGCGTCATTCTGCGTGTTCTGCGGGCAAAAATTCTTGCAATCTGCATTTTCTGTGTTACATTTCATAAGCAGGATTGTTCTTTGAAATGCTGTTGGNNTTACGGTAAATTACGGTGGTTTTTGCGGCTGCGCCGGGCCGCCCCCGGCTTCGCGCGCGGCGCCGGCCCCGTCTCCGACTTGCCGGGGCGCTGAACAAAAAAATGGACTTAACCACGGATTTCACGGATGGCACGGATGGGATTTCTTTTATCCGTGTTGATCCGTGAAGTCCGTGGTTGAATTCCTTCCTCTGCGGCTCTCTGCGGCTCTGCGCGAGACATCTGTTTTGCCCTGTTGGGCTGGTGTTCAGGAGTTTCACCCTCTGGCACCCTCTGGCAAGTTATCAATCCGGGGTCCTGGCCGGCTCCATCGGGCCGCGGGTGACGCCCAGTTGGGGGTGCAATTTGAGGTCGCGCCAGAGATCCGCGCCGGTGAGCTCGCCTTTGAGAAGGGACTGGTACTGGGCGATGACGCGCGCGGTTTCGGCGGCGGTTTCGTTGACGAATTCGATGCGAAAATGGCGCGCGCCCAAAGCGATCAGACGGGCGGCGTACTCGGCCCCGGTTTGCGCGCGGGCGTTGAAAACGGTGTTGCGGCAGCCGGCGTCGGCCTTCAAGGGATGGTCCTGGCCGACGCGGTCGCGGATTTGCACGTTATGTTTGTCACAGGGGCGTCCGCAGTTGGTGTAGTCAGTTCCCTGGGTGAGGAAGGCGCAGAAGAGGCAGTGCTCCATGTGAAACATGGGGATGTGCTGGTGAATGGTGATCTCGAACCAGGCCGGCGGGGCCGATTGCAGGAGGGCCTCCAGTTGCGCGATGTTCAAGTCATAGGAGGCGGTCAGCCGCTCCAGGCGGGCGCTGTTTTTGAAATAGTCGGCGGCCAGCCCGTTGGCCACGTTGAGGGAATAATCCCCGATGAGCCGGGAGCCGGCGAAATACTGGAGATGGTCGTAGTTGCGCGCCAGGAAGCCGTCGGCCTCGCAGGAGCGGACTTGCTTGAGCACCCATTCCTCACCCGTTTTGAAAATGCGCGGGGGCGCGACGAAGATTTCCGAGCGCCCGCCGGCGGCGCGAAAACGGGCGACGGCTTCGCGGTATTTCTTCGGGTCCTCGAACTCGCAATAGAGCGCGGCGAGGTCGAAGGGGAGGGCGGCTTCGAACTGTTCCAGATTGCGGGCCAGGACGATGAGGCGCGGCGGGCCGGCAGCGGCCAGGAGGGGCGGGGGAGCGGCGGGCGGCGCGGAGAGGAGCGTCCAGCGCGGGGGAAGCGCGCGCTGTTCTTCGATTTGACTGACCAGCGCGCGGCGGAGGCGGTTGAGTTCGCTCATCGGCAGGATGACGGAGCCTTCCAGATTGTTTTGGAAACGGCCCAGGACGAACGGCGTGCCGCCCAGGCGGCCGAGCTGGTCCCGGAGCCGCTCGGTGGTCAGGGGCTGGTTTTGGGCGGGAGTCAGCGGCATGGCGGACTGGACCCGCGCGACATGGCCCAGTTCGTCGCGTCCGATGAGCGTCAGGGGAGCGGCGTCGTGGCCGTGGACTTCGAGGTCGAGCGGCCGGCGGAACCGCGGGGCGTTGCCGGAGAAACTGCGGCGCAAGGCGCGGTCCAGTTCCGGGTCGCTGGTCTTCCAGACTTTGTCGCCGGGATGAATGCGGTCAAGATGAATTTGGCCGAAGATGCGGATTTCGGCCTCGGCGTCGCCGGAAATTTTTGAGACGCGGCCGCCCTCCTCATCTTCATCGGGGCGTCCGGCGTCGAAAACGATGCCGTCGCCGGGTTTGAGCGGGGCCTGCAAAGTGAGGAAGACGGAGCCGGCGGCGACGCGGCGCACTTCGCCGAGATAGACACCGCGCTTTTTGCCGAAGCGAGCGTGGACGAGGCGCTGGTTGTCTGTGCCGCCGAACCAGCCGGTGTAAAGGCCGCGAGAGAAAGCCATTTCGAGATTGTATCGAGTATCGGCGGCGGGCTTGGGGGCGGCGCCGTCCAAGGCGCGGCGGTAGGCCTGTGTGATGTTGGCGACGTATTCGGGGGATTTGAGGCGGCCCTCGATTTTGAGGGAGGCGACGCCGGCGCGGAGGAGATCGGGAAGGACTTCCAAGCCGGCCAGGTCCTGAGGGCTGAGGAGGTAGCGGCGGTCGCCGAGCGGGACGGTTTGGCCGTCGCGAATGAGTTCGTAAGGAAGGCGGCAGGCCTGGGCGCATTCGCCGCGATTGGCGGAGCGTCCGCCGAGGGCTTCGCTAGTCAGGCATTGGCCGGAATAGGCGACGCACAGGGCGCCATGGACAAAGACTTCCAGGGGAAGGGAGACACGTGCGATGGTCTGGATTTCCTTTATGGAACATTCGCGGGCCAGCACGACCAGCGAGCAGCCAAGGGCCCGCGCAAATTCGACGCCTGCCGCGCTCGTGATGGTCATTTGGGTGGAGGCGTGGATGGGGAAATCGGGCGAGAGCCGGCGAATCAGGCGGCATATCCCGACATCCTGCACGATGGCGGCATCGACTCCGGCGGCGATCAAGACGCGCAGGTAGCGTTCGGCGCCGGCCAATTCGTCCGCGAAGACTAGGGTGTTGAAGGTGACGTAGCCCTTGACGCCGCGGCTGTGGAGGACCTGCAGGAGGCGGGGCAAATCGGCCTCGGTGAAATTGTTGGCCCTCATGCGGGCATTGAAGCGGTCCAGGCCGAAGTAGATGGCGTCGGCGCCGTTTTCGACGGCCGCTTTGGCGCAGTCCCAATCACCGGCCGGGGCGAGCAATTCGGGAAGGCGCGACGGCGGGCGGGGCGGCTCCGGGAGCGCGGGCGGCGGTTGGACTATGGGGCAGAGAGCCACGATGCAGGCAGTCTAATGGACGGCCGGGGCGCCCGCCAGAGGAAAGGAAGGCAAACAGGTTGCAAAGTGAGGGGAATGCTGCTAGAAAGGCCCAGACGAAACGTCGCGTGTGAGTTCCGCTGAAAAATCGGCTGCCGCTCAGAACACGGCCCATGATCGGGCTGTATTGATCTTCCGCGCCCTGAGGGTGTCCAGCTTCAAGCAAACCGACCGGATGTTTGCCTGGCTCATCGCCTTTGAATGGCTCGCGGCGATGGCAGCGGCGTCGCTGATTTCTCCCAGCGTGCCCGTGTGGGCTGCCGAGAGGCCGATGCATCTGGTGCGGATGGCCGCGACGCTGGCGGGAATGATCTATCTGATGCCGCTTTACCTGGCGTTGCGGTGTCCGGGGCGGGCGGCCACGCGGCACATCATAGGGATCGGCCAGATGCTGACGCCGGCGCTGTTTATCCATTTGACAGGAGGGAGCTTTGAAACGCACTTCTTTATCTTTGGCGCGCTGGCCTCGCTGGCCTCGTATCGCGACATCCGGGTGCTCGTCACCGCGACGCTGGTGGTTGCGAGCGACCATTTTTTGGGGGGCCTGGCCTGGGTGCAGCAGATTTTCGGCGGGCTGCCGCCGGAGCCGTGGACGTGGGTTGAGTTTACAGGCTGGGTTTTATTTGAAGACACGCTTCTGGCGCTGTGGATTTGGGAGAGCCAGAGGCTGTTGTTCCATGTGGCCACCCACCAGGCCGAACAGCAACTCCTGCACGAAGCGATCGAACGGGAGGTGTCCGAGCATCTGGAAGCGCTCCACGATGAAAATGTCAAATACAAGCAAATCCAGGCCTCGCTCCAGAGCAGCGAAGCCAAGTTCCGTTCGCTGGGCGAATCGTCGCCCGACGGCATTTTTCTGGCCGACGCAACCGGGCAATGGACTTACAGCAACTCCCAGGCGATGAAGCTGACGGGACTGGACAACAAGGAGACGCTGGGCCACGGCTGGACAGCCGCGATACATCCGGACGACAAGGAGAAGGTCTTGGGCCTATGGCGGCAGGCGCTGCAAGAACGGAAGGACTTTACGCAGGAATTCCGCCTGATGACGCCAGCGGCCGCGGTGAGCTGGGTGCTGTGCCGCACCGCCGCCATCCGCTACGAGGCCGGCGGGGCCAACCAGAGCAGCGGCTACGTTGGCACTCTCAAAGACATCAGTTCCTACAAGTTGGTGGAAGAAGAGTTGCGCCGCGCCAAGACGGACGCGGAGGCGGCGGTCAAAGCCAAGGGAGAATTCCTGGCCAAGATGAGCCACGAAATCCGCACACCCATGAACGGAGTCATCGGCATGACCAACCTGCTCATGGACACTGACCTCAGTTCGCAGCAGAGAGAATACGCGGAAACCATTCGCCGCAGCGCCGAATCGCTGCTGCTGCTTATCAATGACGTGCTCGATTTCTCGAAGGTCGAGGCGCGGAAGCTGATTTTTGAAACGATCGACTTCAACTTGCAGGAAACCATTGAAGGCTCGCTGGAGTTGCTTGCCGAAACCGCCCAGGCCAAGAACATCGAACTGGCGGGCTTTGTCCTGGCCGATGTCCCCACTCAATTGCGCGGCGATCCGGGCCGCCTGCGCCAGGTCTTCGTCAATTTGGTCAGCAACGCCGTCAAATTCACCGAATACGGCGAAGTGGTCGTTTCGGTCGCCAACCTTTCGGAGACGGCAACGCACGTGGACCTGCGATTTGAAGTGCGCGACACGGGGATCGGCATCCCGCCGGAAATTCAACCGCGCCTGTTCCAGGTGTTCAGCCAGGCGGACAGCTCGACGACGCGCAAGTACGGGGGGACCGGGCTGGGCCTGGCCATCTCCAAGCAGTTGATCGAGTTGATGGGAGGCCAGATTGGTTTTACAAGCCTGCCTGGACAAGGCTCCATTTTCTGGTTCACCGCCCGGTTCGAGAAGCAGCCGCCCACCGCCAAGACCAAGCCTGATTCCGACCTGGTCTCCCTTTCCAATCTGCACGTGCTGATCGTGGACGACAACAGCACCAATCGCCGCATCCTGGAAGATCAGATGCAAGCCTGGGGCATCCGCGCCACCTGCGCCGCCAGCGCCCAGGAAGCGCTGGAGCATCTCCAGGACCCGGCCAACAACGACATTGATGTTGTGGTCATGGACATGCACATGCCGGGGATGAACGGCATTTCACTTGCCGAAGTCATCAAGGCCGATCCCCGCCTTTCCCACGCCCGGTTGATCATCCTCACCTCCCTGGGCCAATTGATGGACGACGCGGAACTCAAACGGATGGGAATCGACGCCTGTCTGGTCAAGCCGGTCAAGCAGGCCCGCTTGTACGAATGTCTGACAGGCCGCCGCCAGACGCCGGATAAGGCGGCCGCCGCCCAAGCTCCCGATGCAGTCGCCTGCGCGTCTCTGAAGGTCCTGCTGGCTGAGGACAATGTCATCAACCAGAAGGTCGCTGTCGCTCAATTGCGGAAACTGGGCTGCACTCCCGACGTCGTCAACAACGGCCTGGAAGCCGTTGAAGCCAGCAAGCGCACCCGCTATGACGTCATCCTCATGGATTGTCAGATGCCGCAAATGGACGGCTACGAGGCTTCCCGCCAAATCCGCCAGCGCGAGCAGACGGAGGGCGGCCGCCCGGTTTATATCGTCGCCATGACCGCCAACGCCATGCAAGGCGACCGCGAGAAATGCCTGGCAGCGTCGATGAACGACTACCTCTCCAAGCCGGTCAAAGACTCGGATTTAAAGGCGGCCCTGGGCCGTTCCCGCACGGCCCCGGAACCGGAAGCCGCCGCGCCGGAACCGGAACTGAAGCTGGAGGAAACGGTGGAGGGAGAAGGCCTGATTGATCTGGAGCGGCTCGAGGCTGTGTCCAACGAAGACCCGAAAGTGCTGCGGGAGTTGGTCGATCTTTATTTCGCGCAGGCCACGGACCTGATGAACGGTTTGCACGCGGCCATTAATTCAGGCTCCGCCAAGGACGTCGATCATTTCGCCCACAAGCTTGTCGGCGCCAGCCTGGCCTGCGGGATGTCCGCCATGGTCCTGCCCCTTCGGGAACTGGAACAACGCGGCAAGGAAGGGCGCCTGGACGACGCCGAAGCTCTTTTCGACCGCGCCAGCCGCCATCTGGAACTGACGCGCAATAAAGTGGGAACATACATTAGTCAACAAAAAAACTTGTGAACACATCAGACTCTAACAGCGGAGCCGCCAAGCCAGTGGTGGATTTTGAACAACTGCAATCCGCCAGCGGCGACGACCCCGCCTTGCTGCGCGAATTGGTGGACCTCTATTTCCGGCAGGCCGGCGAGATCATGGCCGGGTTGGAAAAGGCCCTGGCCGAAGGCGCCGTCTCCGAGGTGGACCGCCTGGCGCACAAATTCACTGGCTCCAGCCTGGCGTGCGGCTTTTGGGCCATGGTGCCATCCCTGCGGCAACTGGAGCACAACGCCAAGGACGGGCGCCTGGACGGCGCCGCGGAATTGTTCGCCGAATCCGCCAGGCAACTGGAAATTGTCCGCTCCCACATCAACGAATACCTAAGCAAGCTTCCCCCAACTTAGGATGAAAAAAATTCTCATCATCGAAGACGATTTGATCATTCGTTCCATCTATCGCCGTAAATTTGAAATGTCCGGCTACAAGGTTGAGACCGCCGAGGAAGGCACCGCCGCCCTGAACATGATGCCCGTTTTCAAGCCGGATATCATCCAGGTGGACATCATGCTGCCCGGAATGGACGGCGTGGAAGTCATCCGCCAAATCCGGTCATGGCCGGAGTTCCGCACGGTCCCCATCCTGGTCGTGTCCAGCTTTTACCGGCCTGACCTGGCAAAAGATGCGTGGAAAGCCGGGGCGAACAAGTGCGTCTCGAAAATGGACTGCACGCCCAACCTGGCGCTGGAATTAATCGAACAGCTTCTGAGCGGGGAAGTCACCACCATCGCTTCAAAGTTCGGGACCATCGCGATGCCCAAAGGCGCCTTGGACGCGCCCGCGACAACCCCGGAGTCCGACGCGCCAAAACCACTTTCGCTCGCGCCTGAATCGAAGCTGGCCATGAGCCAGGAAAAGATTCCATTCGTGCCCGTCACTCCGCCGCCGACTCCCGCCCTGCCTGCGCGGGCGGCGCCAGCCGAACCGGGGCGCCCCTTGCCGGAGAACCTCGGCGCGCCTGGCCTCGAACCCTCGGCACAACCTTCTTCACCCTGGCAGGGCGACCCGAACGCCCCCGTGCCGGCGCCGAAGCTCAAGATGAGCCTGGATTTGCCTCCTTCCAAAGGAGCCGCTCCAACCCGTCCCGCTTTTGCCAAGGAAAAAGAAGACGGCCCGCCCCCGACAACACCCAAATTCCCCGCGCCCCGCCCTCAAATTCCCGGCCTGCGAATGCCCGCCCGCCCGGAGACTCCAGCCAGTCCACCCGCCGTCCCGGCGCCGGCGCCGGCGCCAGCAGCCCCGGCCCAAAGCGCCCCTCCTCCGGCGGAAGCGCAGTCCGGCTCGGATTTTCGGATTGAGATTCGCCAGGAATTCCTCCGTCGCGCGCCGCAAATCCAGGGCGAACTCCGCGATCGCGTCGGCGCTCTCATCCGAAGCAAGAGCACGACCGACCAGTTCAACCTGCTGCATGACTTGTTGAGTTCGGTTTCTTCGCTCGCCAGCCTTGCCGGCATCACCGGATTTGGGCGCATCGCCCATCTTGCCGGAGCCATGGACGCGCTGATAAAGGACCTTCACAAAAAGCCCAGCCAGATGACCGGCTCGGTTCTGCGCACCATCGCCCACGCGGCGGACTGCCTCAACCTCTTGTTCCGCGATCTCAACCAGATTCCGCAGGACCTTCCGCAGTCCCTCCTCATTCTGGTGGTGGACGACGAGCCAATCGCCCGGCGCACCATCGCCGTCTCCCTTGGCAAGGCCAACCTGCGCTGCGTCGGCATGGACGACTCGCGGGCGGCGCTGAACATCCTGAAGGAAAATCCATTTGACTTGATTTTTCTCGATGCCGAAATGCCCGGATTGACCGGCTTCGAACTGTGCGCGGAACTGCGCAAACTTCCCACCAACAAGTCCACCCCTGTCATTTTCGTGACAAGCCTGACCAAATTTGAAGTTCGCGCCCAGTCCTCCCTCTCGGGCGGCAACGATCTTATTGCCAAGCCGTTCCTCATGATGGAACTGGCCGTCAAGGCGCTGACCTATCTCTTGAAACCCGCGCCCACCGTCGAAGCCAAGGTAAGGCCAGCCGAGCCGGCGCCGGTAAAAGTTTGACAACTAATTGATTTTTTCCACGATTTGAAAGCGGAACATCCGGCGCTTCATCCAGCGCACCGCCAGTAAATCATAAAAAGAGGCGAACAGCCGGTTCCAAACCCCGTAATGCGTCTGGCCGGCGAAGCGCGGGTGGTGCGAAATGTTGATCTCCGTCACGGTGAAGCCCTCCATTTTGACCAGCGTCGGCAGGAATCGGTGCATCCCTTTGAAGAATTTCAGGTCCGCCACGCACTCGCGCTTGAAGGCGCGGTAGGTGCAGCCCGCGTCCTGGATCTCCTCGCCGGAGAGCTTGTTGCGCACCCAGTTGGCGATGCGGGAAGAGACGATGCGCACCCAGCCGTCGCCCTGCTGGCGCGCCGCCACACGGGAGCCGCAGACACAGTCGAAATGTTCCAGCGCCTTGAGGAAGGCGGGCAGGTCGCGGGGATCGTTTTGCAGATCGGCGTCCAGCGTCACGATGTAGCGTCCGCGGGCCGCCTTGATGCCGGCCCAGAGGGCGGCGGACTGGCCGCAATTCTTTCCCAGGCGCTGGGCGCGAAGGCGCGGCTCGCCCGCGGCGCATTCCTTCAAGACAGCCCAGGTTGAATCGAAGCTGCCATCGTCGGTCACGATTATTTCGTAAGGAAGCTGGAGAGAATCCAAGGCGGCTTGGGCGGCCTTAAGAAAGGCGCGCACGGTGGCCTCCTCGTTGTAACAAGGAACCACCAGGCTGATTGCGGGGGCATCCGTAGCCATGTTGTTGCCGCCCAGTGTAAAGGATGCCCGCCGATTGGCAAAGCAGGAATGGGGCAAGCCTCCGATCTGGCGCATGACAAAAATCTTAGCCTGCCTGGCAGGGCTGCAGACGGAACTGGATAGTCGATGTCCCCCTTGTGGGCTCTGGAGATTGGACATTTTGGCAAAAATGCTAACATCTCAAGTTGGATCAGCCAGTGGCGCCGCCCATCGTGCTCTGGCAGGGCAATCCTGAAAGGATTGCAATCACTCAGCCCAGCAGCGAGGAACGAGCTACCCCTGCGTTTGCCCCGGAAAACCGTCATGGCGCAGGGGTAGCTCGTTCCTCGCAACCTTGGGTTGAATGATACAATCCCTTCCGGGATTGGCTTCTGAATCCGGCAATGAAATGCCCAAACTCCAGCGCCCGCTTTGCCGGCTGTCCCGCTCCTTCCGCCGTCGCCTGGCCGCTATGGCGGGACAAGCCAGGAGAGGGAGAATCATTCGCCGTCGCACCGCAGAAGCACACGACTGGATTTGCCGGACGCTCGTTCGCAACACCAGCACCGCGCGCCTGCTTCTCCTTCTGGGGGAGAAGGTTAGGATGAGGGCGATCCCTGATGAATTCTGTCTCACGCCCTTCCGACCCACAGCATGGTTTTTTCGGCCAGCCTGTCAAACGCCCTCACGCACAATTCGAGATGTTCTTCCAGAGTATCCTCGATCTTGTTGTGGCTGATGCCTCGCAGGCTTTGCACAAACATCATTGCCGTCGGCACTCCCGCCCGCGCCACTTCCGCCGCGTCGTGCAGCGGTCCCGACGGTAGCCGGTGGCTCCGGCCGCAGGTCTCCAGAATGGCCTCGTCGCAAAAATCGATCAGGGCGGGGTGGAACAGTACCGGGTCGATCTGCAACAGGCGCTCCCATGAAACGCCGACGGCGCCTTCCCCGGCGAAGCGCAGACTGGCGGAGCGGGCGTCGTCCAGCATCGCGGCCAGCGCTGCGGCGTCCAGATGGCGCTGATCCA
>PLGF01000089.1 GCA_003138485.1 Verrucomicrobiales bacterium
ACGCCGAAGGCGGCGGGCGAGGAGGTTAGAACAAATTATTGGCTGCCCGCTCTGCGGGCTGCCCGCGCTCCCCAATCCTACTGCATCGTTACGGCTTAGAGCGTGTTTTGAAAACATCTCGGGCGGTCTTGCGGCGCGGCGGGGCGGCTCCACGGCTGCTGCAATGATTCCGTTTCCATCTCGATTTCCCCGTCCCGGAAAGCCGCCTCCGCTTCCTGCCAATTTGGCAGGATAAATGGCAGGATTCTGGATTGTTGGCCCCATTCGCGCCTCGGCTCCCACTCCTTCCAGCGCCAGCGCAAAACCGCGTCCTCCGCCAGCAGGGCGCGGGTGGCCAGGCGGCGGACGCCGCCGCACTTGCGCCCGCCAGGGCCAAACTTTCCAGCGACTGAAGGGACGGAAGGGACTTCAAGGACAGCGAGGGACCACGGCGTCCCTTGTGGGTCGTTCTTGTCTCTTTGGTCACTCGCTCAGGCATGGCTCATTCCTCGTCACGGTCGTCGGCGTCGGAGATGTATTTGAGGAAGTTGAGGCCCGGGACGACGTGTTTGTATTCGGCGGGATTAAGGTTGCCGCGGAGTTTGTCGGCGGTGGCCCAGAGCGTGGCCTCAAAGCCGGGGGCGGCTCCTGAATTGCCGGGAGCTTTGGTGGTGACGCTGGTTGCCATTCATCGTCTTATAGCTGTCAAAGGGTTTTGACACAAAATAAAGGCTTGGTGGGATGCAGCGGGGGGAACTGTCAAGCAGGCAGCGACATTCGCTTTCCAAGGTGCTAATGATCAATATGTTATGAGCGACGCGCCATGATTGGCATAGATTGGCGTTTGGGACGCTGTTCCGTTTGATAAATACGATGAAATAGAAAGACACATTTGCTTTGGGGTTTCCTTTGCCAGGCAGGCAGGTTTAAATTCCGCCATGCGACCGGCGGACTTGCAAATCATCGGCACGGATTTGGCCATCAAATGGTCTGATGGCCGCGAATCGTTCATCACCCTGGAAACGTTGCGGCGGGCCTGCCCGTGCGCCGGTTGCATGGGCGAAACCGACGTCATGGGCCATCTGCACAAAGGCCCGGATGCCGCGTTGACACCGCTCTCATTTCAAATGACCGGCTTCACGCCGGTCGGCGGCTACGGCATCCAGCCCCTCTGGGCTGATGGCCATGGCGCTGGAATATTCTCTTTCGACTATCTGGCGCGGCTGGCGGATTCGGGCGGTTGAAACCGTCCGTCAGGCCTTGCCGCCGAATGACACGAAATCGTCGATATCCAACATGTCGAACCACGTCGCCACGTCATTGCGGTCCGGCGCGGTTTTGGTGTGGTATTCCTGAAAGAACTTGCGCGAGTCGAGGTCCGTCGGCACCCGTTGGGCCTGAAACTCGGACCAGACGGCAATCTCCTGTGGCAGCCGCTTGAATTTGGAGTTCTTTTGTATCCACTCCAGCATTTCGCCGTCGCCTTTGCCCAAGGCGAGTTGTTTCTTCAGCTTGGCGGCGTCGATGCCGGCGAAGTTCAGGAACTGCTGATCCAGCGGGCAGTTGAAGTGATACTCGCCGTGTTTGCCGGCAATGGTGGCCCGCCCTTTGTCGAGCATTCTCGGCAAGATGGCGTAGCCGCCCAAGAGCACGCGCGGACTGCGCGGCGGATTTTGTGTCAAGTCAGGTGTCTTCATGGTAATGAGCAGAGTTTGGGGACGGATTTTATTTTGTGGCTGAGAGCATCTTTTCCAAGTCGGGATTTTTGGCGTGTCCCAGGGACAGCGCGCGGTCGTAATGCCATCGGGCCAGCGCCGGCGAAGGCGGATTCTCGGTCGCGTAGAGGTAGGCCAGGTTGTAATGGGCTTCGCCGTAGCCGGGTTCCAATTCCAGCGCTTTGCGCAACGCGGCTTCAGCATCGGCGTGCCTTCCTTTTTCGGCCAGGATGCATCCGAGATAATTCTGTGTGCCGGAATTGGTGGGATTGAATTGGGCGGAACGGCTCAAGGCGTCCAAAGCGTCGTCCAGTTTGTTCTGGCGATAGCGGAGAACGCCGAGAAAGTACAAACTGGGGGCGTCGTTCGGGTCCAAAGCCAGGGCCTTGAGGACGGTTTTCTCGCAATCGTCCAAGTGGTTCTCGGCAAGCTGCGCCTTGGCCAGATTGGCCAGAACATAAACGTTGTTCTCATCCTGGCGCAGTATGTCCTGGAGCGTCTGCTCGGCCTTGGGAAAATCCTGCTCCGTCGAGGCGCGCAGGGCAATGGCCATCAACGGGCCCAAGCCGGGCGGCAAATCCTTCATCGTGTGAACGGTGTGTGGCGGGGCCGCGTTCGTGGCCGGCGCCGCCGCGGGCGGGTCGGTGGGCGGCGGCGAATTGGCAGGCGTCACAGGTTTGAAAGGCTCCGCGGGCAAAGGGAACGACGCGCTGGAAAAATCGCTGCCGCCCTGTGCCGCCTCCAGTTTCTTCTCAAATTCATCCCGCTGCTGCCGCGCCTGCCTCAGCGCGGCGCGCGCTCCCAGCAAGTCGGCGTCGCCGCGCGCCTCCGCGTCCGCCAATTCCTTCATTCGCACGCCTAATTCGATGTTGGCGGCCGCCAGTTTCTTCTCCAATTCAGCCCCTCGCGCCTGTAATTGCGCGATTTGTTTTGCCTGGTTGGCAGCCAGTCCTTTGGCATCGGCCAGCGCCTTGGCAAGCTCCGCAGGAAGGGTGGTTTGGGGCTTGGAGGCCTTGGCCTGTTCCACGACGACCCTGAGCAAATCTCTTTCCTTTTCCAGCGCCACAATTGTCTCCCCGGCCCTGGCCAGTTCGCGAGGGCTGACGGCAGCGGGTTGGACGGACAGAGCCTCTTTGAGTTTGTTTTGCAACTCGCCGTTGGCTGCGGTCAACGCGCGAACTTGCTCCTGCAAACCGGCCATCTGCTGCGCCAGCCCTGGTGGCGGCGCGACAGCCGGCGCGATTACCGCAGCGGCGGAAGCTGGCGCAGGCGACACAACTTTGTCCAGCCCCTGCAATTGTTCCGCCAGGTAGTCGAGCCGGAAGTGGACCATGTCCGGATTCCAGAGCGGGTGGTCGGATTGAATCTGTTGCAAGGCGGATTGCGCTTGGCGGTATTTCGCCGCAGCCTGCGCGGACATCCCGTTATGCTGAAGGCTGTCGCCTTGGAGGATTGCGTAATAAACATCCAGATACTCGTCATCCGTCCCCGCCGCGGACGCCGCGGAGCTGCAAACCAGGCAGAGTGCCAGCAGTGCAATCCATCTCATAAGACTGCCAACTTATCCCGCCGGCGCGCCCATTGCAAGCGCGCGCGTGGAGTGTCAACTGCGCGTTGACACCGGCGAACGCCCCGTGTTACCGTGTCCGGCGAAGGTAGTGGTTATGAGTTGTTTTCTCAACCAACACGTGCTGGTGCTCAACCGCCTCTGGCAGGCGGTCAACGTCTGCACCGCCCGTCGCGCCCTGACCCTTTTGTTTGAGGGCCACGCCCAGGTCGTCTTGACCGACGGCGACGGCGTCTTTCAAACATTCAGTTTCAGTCAGTGGCGGGACCTCTCCGCACAGGCGCCCCACCCCGAAACCATCGCCACGGTCTCCTTCAAAATCCGAGTGCCCCGCGTGATCCTGCTGGTCATGTTCGACCGCCTTCCCAAGAAGGAGGTCAAATTCACGCGCCACAACATCTTTGAGCGCGACCGCAACACCTGCCAGTACTGCGGCGATGTTTTTGAGCGGAAGGATTTGAACCTGGACCACGTCATCCCGCGCGACCGCGGCGGGCCGACGACCTGGGAAAACATCGTTTGCTCCTGCATCCGCTGCAACACGCAGAAGGCCAATTGCACGCCGCAGGAGGCGGGCATGCATCTGGTGCGCAAACCCAAGCGGCCCAAATGGCGCCCGTTTGTCCAAGTCAGCGTCGGCATCCAGCACGACAGTTGGAAACACTTTCTGGATTTGGCCTATTGGAACGTCGAACTGGGCGAGGACCCAGGCTAAGCCATTATTGGAGCTTTACTAATTGCGCCGGATGGTTTACGTATAGGGCAGGAACTACATTTTATGAATACGAGTTTAGCGGTATTGGGTCTTAGCGGCGGAGAACTGGTGATCGTTCTCGTGGCCATTTTAATCCTGTTTGGCGCCAAGCGGATTCCGGAGTTCGCCAAGGGCCTGGGCCAGGGAATTAGGGAGTTTAAGAAAGCCTCCTCCGAGGTGACCGGCGAGATTCACAACGCCATGAACCAGGAACCGCCACCGCCCAATCCGGCGCCGATGGCCAAGTCGGCAATGCCCCCTGAAACAGCCGCCCCGTCCTCAACGGTTCCCAAGTCCTGATTGCGCCGGCTGATCCTCGATCATGGCAGAACCGAGCGATGAACCGCAGCCCGGCGACGAGCCGGTTGAAGGCGGCGCTGTAAAATCCTTTCTCGAACACCTCGAAGACCTCCGCTGGATGCTCGTCAAGAGCGGCGCGGCGGTTCTGCTCGCCATGATGGTCTGCCTGTTCGGGGTCAGGCAGTTGGTCGTCATACTTGACTGGCCGCGCGTGCGGGCCGAGCGGCGGCATGTCGCCTTTCTGCCGGAAAACACCAATCAGATCGTCACCGTCCAGCTCGGCTCGCTTGCTTTGTATTCCGGCGAGGCCAAATCCAACAAACTGGGGCCAATCGACCTGGGCACCAACCAGTATGTCACCCTGCAACTCAATCCGGTGCAGGTGGGGTCGAACTCGTTGCTGGCGCTGGCCGTGGAAACCAACGGCGCCCCTCCACCGTCGCACGGTCCGAAGCTCTTGTTCATGGGCGGCCCGGGCGCGCCGTTCATGTTTGCCTTGCATGTGGCCTTCTTCGGCGGATTGCTCCTGGCATCTCCCTTTGTCCTCTACTTCATCGGGCAGTTCGTCATGCCGGCGCTGAAGATCAAGGAGAAGAAGTATTTTATGCGCGCCTTCATCTTCGGCACCATCTTATTTCTGGCGGGAGTGTCGTTTGCTTACTTCATGGTCATGCCGGCGGCGCTCAAATTTGCCGAGCTTTACGGCACTTGGATGGGGATCGAGGTGCCTTTCTGGCCCGCTCCCGAGTATGCCGGCTTTCTCATTAAATTCATGTTCGGGATGGGGGCGGGGTTTGAACTGCCGGTCGTCCTCCTGGCGCTTGTCAAGATCGGGCTGCTCGATTACGCCAAACTCAGTTCCATGCGGCGCTATATGATCGTGGGAAACCTGATCCTGGGCGCGCTGCTGACAACCCCCGAGCCTTTCACCCAGGTCATCATGGCCATCGCCCTGCAACTTCTCTATGAAACCTCGGTCTGGATCGCCTGGTATTGGGAGCGCCAGGAGAAACGGCGCGCCGCCAGCGCCTCTGGCGCCGGTAAAAATTGATAAAAAAATCTGGACAGACCTTATGCGAACAGTTTACGTTGCTGGAAAGAGTTTAAGTATGCTTAATAAATCTTCCATTTTCCTGCCGCTCATTGCCGTGTCGTGCCTATTGGTGGGCTGTGCCAGCCGGCAGTCCACCGGCGCGGAGCAAAAGTTGGGCCGTGGCATCAACAACATGGGTGAAGTGATCCGTTTCGGCGAACTGCGCCGGTCCATTGAACAGAGCGCCATCTTCGGCTCGCCTGACCAGTCCCGCGCCGTTGGCATCATTCATGGCTTTAATCGCTCCATGGCCCGCACCGGCGTTGGCTTGTATGAAGTGCTCACTTTTCCCATTCCCAACCATTCGCCCCACGATTACGGTCCCGTTCTGGGAATGGGAGACCCGACCTATCCGGACAGCTACCGGCCCAGTTGGGGGGTGACTTCAACGCTCTCGCCAAATGCTTCCCTTGGATTCAGCGGCGGAGACGAGGCGCCGCTCATTCCGGGCAGCCGCTTCCGCGTCTTCGACAACTAACTGGGAGCCGGGGCGCCGGGTTTATTGAAACGGCGGCGGGCGCCCGCGCGCAACCGCTGGCTTCATGCTTGAGAAGGCTTCATCCTGCAAAGTCAACCTTCTGCTGAACATCCTGGGAAAGCGGGCCGACGGCTTCCATGAACTGGAAACTGTCCTGCATCCAGTCAATCTGTTTGACCGGCTGACTTTCGAGCGGGCGGGCGACATGATTGTATTGCGATGCACAGACCCCCGCCTTCCCACCAACTCCAAGAACCTCGTCTATCGTGCCGCCAGCCTGTTTCTGGACGCCGCCAACGTCCCTGCCAGCGAAGGCGTTCGCATCCACTTGCAGAAACAAATCCCCCTCGCCGCCGGCTTGGGCGGTGGCAGCGGCAACGCCGCGGTGACGCTCCTGGCCATGAACGAACTTTTCGGCCATCCCCTGCCACCCTCCAAACTCGTGGAATTGGCCGCCTCCTTGGGATCGGACGTCCCCTTCTTTTTGCAGGACAAACCCGCTTTGGCCACAGGCCGCGGCGACGCCATCAGGACGCTGGATTTCTTCCCCGCTCTGCGCGGCACGTATATGTTGCTTGTCCACCCTGGCTTTGGCATCTCGACCCCTTGGGCCTACGAACAATTGGCCCGCTTTCCCGCTGCCTTGCACGGCACTTCCGGTCGCGCCGAACGCTTGATTTCCCTCCTCCACACCAATCTGGCCGCAGCCGCCCCGCAGTTCTACAATTCCTTGGAGGCGCCGGCCTTGCGGAAGTATCCGCTCCTGGAACTGTTCCAGGAGTTCTTCCGCGAGAACGGCGCGCTGGCGACCTTGATGTCCGGCAGCGGCTCAACCACGTTTGCTTTGACCGCGGAGATGGGCTTGGCGGAGCGGCTTTTGGAGGGCCTTAGAGCGAAGTTCGGCCAGAGCCTTTGGACCACAATTGTCAAAACAACCTGTGTATGAGCGACTTGCGTAAGCGAAAAATGCCAAAAAACTCCCTGTTTTCGGCGTTTTGAAGGCTGTTTTTGCCATGAAAACCGCCCCGTCCGCGCCCAATTATTTTTTTCACTTTTTCCGGTTGACATTTCCCCACCGGTAAGTAGTCTGGAGGCAAGTCAGATGCACATATCGTCTCGAATTTTATGAAAAAAATCCTATCTATTGTGGCGTGCGCTGTCGCGCTCGCGTTGGTCGGCGTGGCAACTCTCAGGTCTGCGGAAATGGGCCGCACCGAAGGCAAAGCAATCGTGAGGGCTGTTCAAGGCAACGTCCAGGTCGAATCCGCCGGCGCCTGGGTGAAGCTGAAAGCAAACTCGGAATTGGCCCCCGGCACAAGGATTCGCACTGGCCCGGATTCCTATACCGACTTGTTCGTCAACAGCTCTTCCACTGTCCGAATCACCGAGAATACCACCTTGGTCATTCCCGAGATGTTCCGCGTCGGCTCGGTCCGCGAAGGGGACTCAGAAACAACATTGGACCTTCAAGACGGCACGATTCTCGGTCAAGTCAAGAAACTCTCGGCGAACTCCGTTTATCATATCAAGACGCCCCACGGCATCGCCGGTATTCGTGGCACGGACTTTCAAGTGACTGCTGTCGTGCAGCCCAATGGCTCTTATCTCGTTACCTTCACCAGCGTGACGGGTGAACTCACTGTTTCGGCGGCCGTCGGCCCCAACGGCGACATCCAAGTGAAGGTGCTTCGGACCGGTGAGTCCTGGACGCCAGGCCAAGGCGACCCTTTCCCAACGCCCCCTGCGATTATTAACGCGGCAAGAACGATTATTCAAGAGCTTCCTCAAGGCGGCACGACCACCATCTCGATCCCGACTCCGCCCCCGCAACATCCGCCGTTCTCGACAGGTGGCTCTCCCTCGGGACAGCCGAGTTCGCCCTCCTCATAGGCTGACGCCGGTTGCACTGATAGTTTTCGCCCGGAGCGACTTGTGTTGCTCCGGGTTTTTTGTTTAGCTCGTGCCGTGCGCCTGACCTTTCTCAAATCGCCCGTTTTTTTTAGCGCCGCTCCCGTCATTCTGGGCGTCTGCGTCCTCCAACTCCTCCACGTCGTGGCTTTCCAGCGGCTGGAGTGGATGACCTATGATTGGCGCGTCCGCCTGGCCCATTCCTACGCCGGAGACTCCGCCTCGCAGGCCCGGAATCTGGGGTTGATCGAGGTCAGCGACAACACCATTGCAGCCGTGGTGAGCGGCGAATTGGGTTTTGCTTACGGCTTGTATTGGCCGCGCGAAGTTTATGCCAGAGGTTTGCATGAACTATCCAGGGATGGCGTCAAATGCGCTGCCTTCGATGTTATCTTCGCCGAACTCCGGCCCGACCACAAGGATCTCTGGCTTCCAGACGGCTCGGCGGAGGTCACTTCCGACCAGTATTTTGCCCATCAATTAAAGGAATCCGGCAACGTCATTCTGGCGGCAGACCAGGACGTCATGCCACATCCCCTCTTCGCGACCAACGCCTCCAGCGTCGCCAACATCTCCGTCAGCAAGGACACCGACGGCGTCTTGCGCCGGGACCGCGCTTTCCAGAACTACCGCGTCTGGCACCCCCTGATTCAAGCCGCGGCCAGGAATCTCGATTTCGACCTCAGCCGGACCATCATCCAGCCGAATAAAATCACTTTTATCCGCAAGCGCGGCGACGAAACTGTGGAACTTCCCACCGATGACGCGGGCCAGATCGACAGGACGAATTTCACCAGGAAGGCGCAACCGGACGCGCCGGCCATGATCACGCCCTTCTACATTTACCGCGCCTGGAGCATGGGCATCCGCATGGCGGCAACGGAACTCCAACTCGATTTGGACCACCCCGATATCCAACCGGGACGGATCATCCTGCATGGCGCCAATGGCGTCACCCGCGCAATACCAGTCGATGCCGACGGCTATTTCTATATCGATTGGGCGCTGACCGCTGACGATCCGCGCCTGACAACGGGGGCCTTCGAGGAATTACTCATGGCTCCGATCGAACGCGCCAACGGCAACTCCGTGACCAATCAATGGAAGGACAAGTTGGTGCTCGTCGGCTCAACCGCCACCGGCAACGATCTGGCGGACGTCGGCGCCACGCCGCTGGACAGCCACACCTTTCTTGTCACCAAGCATTTGAACGTCGCCAACTCCGTCATTACCGGGCGCTTCCCTCAAACAACCCCCCTCCTGGCCAGCCTCCTGCTCATCCTTCTGGTCGGCGGCGCCTCCGCGTGGATTACCTGGGGCGTGGCCAAGCCTCTCAACGGCAGCTTGCTCATGCTGGCTTTTGCCGCCCTTTATCTCGCTGCCGTAGTGCTCCTCTTCGTGCGGTTCCGCTTCTGGGTGCCGCTCATCCTCCCGATGGGATGTGCCGGTCTCATCACCCATCTCTCGGCGGTGACCTACCGCTGGCGCGGTGAACAATCTGAGAAGAAGCGCGTCAAACAACTTTTCTCCCGCCTGGTCTCACCGGATGTCGTTAATGAAGTTCTCAGCGCCCCTTCCCTCACCATCGGCGGCAACCGGCGCGAAATCACAGTCTATTTTGCCGATGTCCGCGGCTTCACCGAATTGACCGATGTCACCCAGGTCCACGCCGCTGAATTCATCCAGCAGCATAAATTCAGCAAGGAAGACGCCGAAGCTTACTACGACGCCCAAGCCCGTGAAACCCTCAGCACCGTCAGCACCTACCTCGGCACCATCGCCGACTGCGTCAAGCAGCACAAAGGAACACTGGACAAGTACATCGGCGACTGCGTCATGGCCTTCTGGGGTGCTCCCCTCACCAATTCCCGCCACGCCGCGGATGCCGTTCAGGCCGCCATCGACGCCCAACTGGCGCTCATGGCCCTGAACGTCAAACGCCAGGCGGAAAACAAACAAATTGCCGACGACAACGCCGCCCGCGCCAAGCTCGGTCAACCGCCCCTTGCCTACCGGCCTGTCCTCTCCATGGGCAGCGGCATCAACACCGGCACCGCCATCGTCGGCTTGATGGGTTCCGAGGCCCACATCGTCAATTACACCGTTTTCGGCCGCGAGGTCAACCTCGCCAGCCGCCTCGAAGGCGTTTCCGGCCACGGCCGCATCATCATCGGCGAGGCAACCTACGCCGCCCTCAAGCGCGACGATGCCAAACTGGCCCAGGCCTGCGTCGAACTGCCCCCGCAAAAGGTCAAAGGCTTCCGCACCGCCGTCCGGATTTACGAGGTCTTGTGGCAGCCTTCCGCCGGCGCCCCCCTCCCGCCCGAAAGCACCGAATACCGCGAGCGCAAGACCACTTGACTCATTTTTTCCGCTTTTTCTTCCAAAATCGGTTGACAAGCCCGTTAAAAAAGCACTATTAGAAGTGTATCGCATATCGTGCGGGCACAATCTGTTGTAGAATTCCCGCGCCTTTGCCGCGATTTTACTAATGAGTGCAGCAACTTTAGACCAACTTCAGATGCAAGGGGTTGATCCCCTGCATGATAGGCATTTCCCGGTCCGCAAACGCGACGGCCGCGTCGAGGAGTTCAACGAAGCCCGCATTCTCCTCGCCCTCGAAGCCGCCTTCAAGGCCCACCTCAGCCTCACCCCGGAAGACCCTTTACCAGACTCCGTCCAATCCGCCGTCAAACTCTGCGCCGACCGCGTTGTTGAACGCGTTTTGAGCCGCGCCGTCAGGGGCGCCGAGTTGGAAGTCGAGGGCATCCAGGACGCCGCCGAAGACCAACTCATGGCCGACGGCCACCATGAAGTCGCCCGCCGCTACATCCTTTACCGGGAAGACCGTCGCCGCGCGCGCGTCGAGCGCGAACTCCGCGCCAACTTCCGCCCGCCGCGCCGTCCCGCGCGCCCTCTACCCAAGGACACCGTCTTCCCGCGCCAGGACCCCGTGCCGGACGAAAGACTCCTGGCCCAGGAACGCCTCCGCGCCATCTACTCCCAGGCGCTCCCAAAAGCACGGCCCGGCGAAAACCTCAACGACCTTTACCGCCGCCATTTCGACTGCTGCCTCAACGAAGGCGAATTCCTCCGCGGCGTGACCGCCGAACTCCTGGAGTTTGACTGCACCCGCCTCGCCCGCGCCTTGCGCCCCGAACGCGACACCCGCTTCACCGCCGCCGCATTGGACACCCTGCGCGACCTCTATCTCGCCCACGAAAACGGACGGCGCATCGAAACGCCCCAGTACTTCTGGATGAGAATCGCAATGGGCCTTGCTTTAAATGAAGTCGGACCGCGGGAATCGCGCGCCCTGGAATTCTACGAAGTCCTCTCCACCTTTCGTTTCCTTCCCTCCCATCCGATCTTGCGCCACGCTGGCGCGCCTCATCCCCAGCTATCCGTCTGCCACACGGCCACCTCCGCCAACGACCTCGAACATCTCACCCTCCAACCCGCCGGCCCGTCCTGCTCCTGGCTCGAACCCTGGCACCGCGACATCCTCCCATTCCTCTCCCGCCCGCGCCCCGGCGCCGCCCCATCCGGCCAGCAACTCAACAAGGCCTTGTGGCTTCCGGACCTCTTCATGCAGCGCGTCCGCGAACAAAGTTCCTGGACGCTCTTTGATCCGGCCGACACCCCCGGCTTGCACCGCTCCCACGGCGCCCAGTTCCAGGCCCGCTACCTCGCCTTCGAGCAAAAAGCCGCCCACGGCGCCCTGCCCTCTTCCCGCCGCCTCAACGCCGCCGATCTGTGGCGCGAAATCCTCGCCTCGCTCCTGGACACCGGCCAGCCCTGGCTCGGCTTCAAAGACGCTGTCAACACTCGTTCCGCGCAGGACCATTCCGGCCTCGTTTGCGCCGCCGCCCTGGGCGGCGCCCTCCTCCTCAATGCGGACCCCGGCGAAGCCGCCGCCTGCCCCTTCGGCGCCGTCAACATCGCCGCCCACCTCACCGAACGCCCCGCCGGCCTCGACGTCGCCCTCCTGCGGGGCACCATCACCGCCGCCGTGCGGATGCTTGACAACGCCGTCGATCTGAGCGCCTACCCCTCCGCCCGCGTCCGCGCCGCCAGCCTCCAACACCGCCCCATCGGCCTGGGAGTCGCGGGCTTTGCCGAAGCCCTCGACCGCCTTCAACACCATCCCGCCAGCCCAGCCGCCGCCGATTTCGCCGATTGGAGCATGGAACTCGTTTCCTACTTCGCCATCCTCGCCTCCGCCGAACTCGCCGCCGAACGCGGCCCCTATCCCGGCTACGCCGGCTCCAAATGGAGCCGCGGCATCCTGCCCATCGACACTCTTGCCTTGCTCTCAAACGCCCGCGGCCTTCCCCTCGATGTCACCTCCGGCGCCGCCCAGGATTGGGAACCCGTCCGCGCCATGATCCGCCGCCAGGGAATGCGCCACTGCTCCACCACCGCCGTCGCCGCGATGGACGGCCCCGCCCGAATCGCCGGCCTGACTCCCTCACTGGACGCGGGACAAACCGACCCCTTCCGCCTCATCGAACACGCCGCCCGCCGTCAAAAGTGGATCGACCTCGGCCACGCCCTCGACCTTCCTCTGCCCCCTTCGGAGCGCGACATCGACAAACTATCGAACCTCTACCTGCGCGCGTGGGAAAAAGGCATAAAGACCATCCATCAATTGACACCCGTGTCGGAGAGTCGGGAAGACCCGGCGACGCCGAGGGTCCCCGCCGAATCCGCGGCACCCCTGGAAATGGCGTCGGCTCCGATTTGACGCAGACGTTTCACAGAAGCGCGGCGCCGCTTTGCCCGAGCAACGGAACTTCCCATTCGCCACGCCGTCCGCTCTGTCGGCTACTTGGCGCCTTGGTCGATCCAGGCGCGGATCAAGCCGATCTGCTCCTTGGTCAGCGGTCCGACGTTCGCTTTGTTTTTGGGGGGCGGCATGAAGTCGTCCGGGTCGCCGAGCTGCGAGACTTGCGCCACCACGACACTCTTGGCGCTATCGCCCGCGACAAGGATCGGGCCGTCCTCGCTCCCTTTGCGCACCAGTTCCAACGTGTCCAGCCGCAGACGGCCCTTGGGCTTATCCGTTTTCGGCCCGTGGCACGGGTAGCAGGATTTGGCGAAAATCGGCTGAATATCGGCGGCGTAGGTCACGCCTTGCTTTGTCGATGCGGGCGGCAGCAATTTGGGGTCAACTGCCGTCTTGCCCTTGTCATCCGCCAACGCGCAAACTCCCGCCGCCATCCAACCGAAAACAATGAAACGACACAATGATTTAGACAACATGACGCGTATTTACACAAAACCGCCGCGGAACGTCAAAAGATATTTGCGCGCGGCGACCGACGCCGGGACCAGCCGGTGATCCCCCGCGCACGAAGTGATGGGGCGGGCGGGGGGNNCTCCAGGAGAGGGAGAATCATCGGCCGTTCACTTGAAATTCCAGCGGCTGCATTGGCCGGGCGCGCCTTCGCAAAACCAGAGGCGTGCGACATCTGTTCCTTCTCCCTGGCCTGTCCGCCAAAGCCTTGGCGACGGCGGAGGGAGAAGAGGTTGGGATGAGGGCGAGTTCCGGAGCATTCCCTCTCACACCTTTGTGCGGCGAAACGCCGGATTTGGAGTTGAAAAAACGAGCCCCCGAATACAGACTAACCCCATTATGACCATGCAGTCAGTCCACGCTGTCCACAAAGTCCACAACGTCCACCTGTGATTATGACCATGCAGTACCGCAAATTCGGCAAGCTGGACTGGAACGCCTCTGTTTTGGGCTTTGGCTGCATGCGCCTGCCTACTCTGGACGGAAACCCTTACGGCCAGAATATCAATGAAGCCCAAGCCGTCGGCATGATCCACCGCGCCCTGGAACAGGGAGTAAACTATTTCGACACCGCTTACATCTATCACGAAGGCAAGAGCGAGATCGTACTGGGCAACGCGCTACGCGGGCTTCGGGACCAGGCGAGAATAGCCACAAAGTGCCCGGTGTGGATGATCCTGGAGGAAGCCGATTTTGACCGGATTCTCAACGATCAACTCCGCAAGCTCCAAACCGATCACATTGATTTCTATCTCCTCCACGCCCTGAGCAAAAACCGCTGGAACGACATCGTCCTTAAATTCGAACTCCTGGAAAAATCCGCCGCCGCGATTCGCGACGGTCGCATCCGACATCTGGGTTTTTCATTCCACGACGATTACGAAAGCTTCCCCCGCATCATCAACGGCTTCGATCACTGGACGTTCTGCCAGATTCAGTACAATTACATGGACACCGAAAACCAGGCGGGCGTCAAGGGATTGAAGCTGGCCGCCGCCAAGGGCCTGGCCGTGGTGGTCATGGAACCGCTCATGGGCGGAAGGCTGGCCAATCCGCCCGCCGCGATTCGCCAGATGATTGACAGTTGCGCCGTCAAACATTCCCCGGCGGACTGGGCGTTGCAATGGCTTTGGGACCAGCCCGAAGTGTCGGTGGTGTTGAGCGGCATGAGTGCTGCGGACCAGGTGGAAGCCAACCTGGAATCCGCCTCCCGTGCGCGCAGCCATTCATTTCAGGCGGCTGACCTGGAGCTGATCGCCGGCGTGCGGCAAAAGTACAAGGAACGGGCCGCCATTCCTTGCACCAAATGCAACTACTGCATGCCCTGCCCCAACGGAGTGAACATCCCGGGCGTCTTTGAATACTACAACGACGCCTTCCTTCACGAGGACATCCCCGGGGCGCGCTTCAAGTACCAGATTTTCGTCCCGCAATCCGCGCAAGCCAGCGCGTGCATCGCCTGCCACGAATGCGAAGCCCACTGCCCCCAAAAAATCCCGATCAGCAATTGGATGCCCAAGGTCCAAGGCCTGCTCGGCGCGGGCGCATGACAGAACTCTTCGTGCCGGTGTCGGTCCTCACTTTTTGCACTTTTTGATTTTCGCAACACGCTCGAGACGTGGCTCCCCCAGCCCATGTGCAGGCGCCCGGCAATCCAGGCCAGGCTCATCGTCGTCTCCGCTCGCAACCGATGAGCCAGCTTGACCTTCTGCTAACCTTCAGCCGCCCTTTCAGGGCTTGGGAAAACGGCGCCGGCCAACCCAGGGCGTCGCTCGCTGACTCGCTTTGCCCTGGCCTATTCTCTTTCGCCCCGCCGGGGCTGCCAGGAAGATGGCGTCACGGCTGCGCGCACGAGCCCAATGAACCCGCCCGCCCCCTTCCCGGGGCTGTCTGGCAACCGGATGCGGGGAACGGCCTTTTGTTCGGTTCTACTAAAAAGAACTTGCATAATGTAATTTTCGTGGTATCGTGGCGGCAGTGGCTGGGGCGGTTTGTTCTTTGAAAGGCTGCGGATCGGGGCGTTTGAGCGGTGAACCCGTTTGAACCATGCCATGCCCCGGTTGTCGCGGCTGTTTATCCGCCTTTGCGCGGAGCGCTGGCCCCGTTTCCGGCCGCCGGGGGGGATGGACAAAAGCCTTTAACCACGGATGGACACGGATTAACACGGATAAAGAGTTCCCATCCGTGTCCATCCGTGTCCGCCCGTGGTTAAATTGGCGAACGACAATTAAAATT
>PLGF01000105.1 GCA_003138485.1 Verrucomicrobiales bacterium
GCGCGGTCGGCGGAGAAGAGCGGGGTCAATCGCGCCATGCTCTCCCGCATCCGGGCCACCCAGGCGGACGGGATGCCCTGCGCGTCCCGGTTGTAGAAATCGGGAACCACCTTTTGTTCGAGAGTCTCGTAGAGCATCTCCGCTTCGGCGGCGTCCCAAGCCGGGTCGTCGTCGTGCTCCTGCCCGTCCCCCAATGACCAGCCCAATTCCGGCGCGTAGGCTTCGGCCCACCAGCCGTCCAATTCGGAAAGATTGACGCCGCCGTTGACGAGGACCTTCATGCCGCTGGTTCCGCATGCCTCCCACGGGCGGCGCGGGGTGTTGAGCCAGACATCCACCCCCTGCACCAGCCGCCCGGTCAATTGCATGTCGTAGTCGCTAAGAAAGATCGCGTGGGGACGAACGTCGGGCCGCCGAATGAACTGTATCCATTTCTGGATCAGGGCCTGCCCCGCCAGATCCGCCGGATGCGCCTTGCCCGCCAGGATCAGTTGCACCGGGCGCTGAGGATTGGACAAGAGGCGCAGCAATCGCTCCGGATCGTGCAGGAGCAGATTGGGCCGTTTGTACGTCGCGAAGCGCCGCGCAAAGCCCAATGTCAATGCGTTGGGATCGAACAGATGCCTGGCCTCCTCAATCGTTTCGGGCGATGCTCCGGCGGCGGCAAAGTGCCGGGCCAGGCGTTCGCGCGCGTAATCAATCAGCGACTTGGTGGCGACCGTGCGAAATTGCCAGAGGTCCGCGTCCGAGACGCGGCGAATGTCTTGCTCCAGGTTCTCATTGGTTCCCAGCCAGCGGTCTTTTCCACAGGCCTTGGTCCAAAGTTCGTCGGCAGAGGCCGAGTCCCAAGTCGGCATGTGAACGCCGTTAGTGACGTGTCCGACGGGAACTTCGTCGGCCGGCCAGCGCGGAAACAGAGGCTCAAAAAGATGCCGGCTGACCTTTCCATGCAAACGGCTGACGGCATTGACGCACCCGCTGCCCCGGATGGCCAGATAGGCCATGTTGAAATTCTCGGACGCGTCGCGTGGGTTCCGCCGGCCCAAGGCCAGCAAGTCGTCGATCGTAATGCCAAGCTTTTCCGCGGCGTACCGTCCCAGGTATTGTTCGATGAGGGACGGAGCGAACCGGTCAAAGCCGGCGGCGACCGCCGTGTGGGTGGTGAAAAGGTTCCCCGCGCGCGTCGCGGCCAGAGCGACGGCGAATGGCTGGGCGGTCTGTTTCATGAAATCGCGGGCGCGTTCCAACACCGCCAGCGCCGCGTGCCCCTCGTTGAGGTGACACACTTCCGGGTGGATGCCAAGGGCGTCCAGCAGGCGCCAGCCGCCGATGCCGAGGAGAATTTCCTGCTCCAGGCGCAACTCCGGCCCGCCGCCGTACAGTTCGCTGGTAAGTCCGCGGTGCACGGGGAAATTCGCCGCGTCGTTGCTATCGAGCAGGTAAAGCTTCACCCTGCCGACTTGCACCTGCCAGGCGCGCAGCCAGACNNGCCAGACCGAGTAACCGGGCAAGTCGATCTGCAACCGCAGCCATTCGCCGTTCGGGTGGCGCAGCGGCGTGATCGGCAATTGTCCGGGGTCGTTGTACGGGTAGAGGGCCTGTTGCGCTCCATTCTTGTCAATCACCTGGCGAAAATAGCCCTGCTGGTAGAGCAGCCCCAGCCCAACCACCGGGACGCCCAGGTCGCTGGCCGCTTTAAGCTGGTCGCCGGCCACGTTGCCAAGCCCTCCCGAGTAAATGGGCAGCGCTTCGCTCAACATAAATTCCAGGCTGAAATACGCCACGCAGGTCAAAGGAGACTGCGGGTGGCGTTTCTGGAACCAGCCGGCAGTTTGCGCGGTTTGCCGCTTGGCTTCCAACAAGCCGGCAATGCTCTTGCGGAAGGCAGGATCGGCCAGCACCCGCTTGAGATGGTCAGCAGAGACGGTCTGTAGAACAACCCACGGATTCTGCGTCATTTCCCAAAGCGTCGGCTCAAGCTGCCGCCACACCGCGTCGGTGGCATGACTCCACGACCAGCGCATATCAAGGGCCAACTCCGCCAGGGGACCGAATCCGGCGATGTCCTTTGTCAAACAACTTTCAGCCGTCTTGCCCGCGGTTGATTCTTCGCTCATGGTTTCTCCTTCAGTTTTTTTGCGGACGCGATTGGCGGCTACGGCGCGGAGGCGGACAGCGCGTTGCTGACGATCGTCTGCGCTTCCTCCTGGATGCGGCGCAGATGATCGGCTCCCAGGAAACTCTCCGCGTAAATCTTGTAGATTTCCTCCGTGCCGGAGGGCCGCGCCGCGAACCAACCGTTGAGGGCCGACACTTTCAAACCGCCGATGGGAGCGCCGTTGCCCGGCGCCTCGGTAAGGACGGTCTGGATTTTTTCCCCGGCCAACTCGGTGCTTTTGACCTGCCGCGGCGAGAGCCTGGCCAGCAATTCCTTTTGCTTCGCAGTGGCCGGGGCCTCAACCCTGTCATAGCAAGGCTCGCCAAACTCGCGCGTGAGTTCCTGGTACATTTCCCCCGGATCACGCCCCATCCGGGCGGTGATCTCAGCGGCCAGCAGTGAGGGAACCAGTCCATCTTTGTCCGTTGTCCAAACGGCGCCGTTCAGGCGGACGAACGAGGCGCCCGCGCTCTCCTCTCCGCCGAAGCCAAGCGACCCATCGAGCAAACCGTCCACGAACCACTTGAATCCAACGGGCACCTCATGGAGCTTGCGGCCCACTTTGGCGGTCACGCGGTCAATCATCTGGCTGCTCACCACCGTTTTGCCGACCGCCGCCGCTTTGCTCCACATCGTCCGGTGTTCAAACAGGTAGGCAACGGCGACAGAAAGATAATGGTTGGGCGGCAGCAATCCTTTGCTTTTGGTGACAATTCCGTGCCGGTCGTGGTCCGGGTCGCAGGCGAAGGAGAGGTCAAAGCGGTCCTTCATGCCAATCAATCGCTGCATCGCATAGCTGGAGGAAGGGTCCATCCGAATCTGGCCGTCCCAATCCACGGTCATAAACCTGAAGGTGGGATCGATTTCTTCGTTGACCACCGTGAGATTCAATCCATAGCGCTCGGCGATTCGCCCCCAATAATGAGCGCCCGCGCCCCCAAGAGGGTCCACACCCAGCCTGAGCTTCGACTCGCGGATGGGTTCCATTTCAATCACGTCGCCCAAGTCCTCAATGTAGGCGCTCAGATAGTCATGCCGGTGAGTCGTGGGCGCGCGCAGAGCCTGCTCGTGCGCGATCCGCTTCACCCCTTCGAGCCGGGCCTCGAGCAACGCATTGGCTTTCGCCTCAATCCAATCAGTCACACTCTTGTCCGCCGGTCCGCCATTGGGCGGATTGTATTTGAAGCCGCCGTCATTTGGCGGATTGTGCGAAGGGGTGACGACAATGCCATCGGCCAGCCCGGTCTTCCTGCCGCGATTGTAAGTGAGAATCGCATGAGAAATCACCGGCGTCGGAGTGTATTCGTTCCCGTCGGCGATCCTCACTTCGACCCCATTGGCGGCCAGCACCTCAAGGGCGGTGGCGCAGGCTGGAATGGAAAGAGCATGAGTGTCGATGCCCAAAAACAGCGGTCCGCCGGTTCCCTGCCGCTTTCGGAACAGGCAAATCGCCTGTGTGATCGCCAGGATGTGCCATTCGTTGAACGACCGCTTGAACGACGAGCCGCGATGGCCGGAGGTGCCAAACGCAACGCGTTGCGCAGGCTCCGCCGGATCGGGCACGTCGGTGTAGTAGGCGGTGATGAGCCGGGGCAAATCGACGAGTATTCCAACTGGCGCCGGCTTTCCGGCAAGGGGACTTATTTTCATGATGTTTTGCTTCTGGGCCGGTCTTCGAGCATATCGGAGAGAATAATCCGGCCTGTCGCATCGCGCAAGGCAGTTTGGGAACCCCACCTTATGGCCCCCCGATCCTTAGTCCGCATATTTCATGGCTTGGTAGGGCGAAGCTGTTGCTTCGCCCTGATATTTGGGCGGCGCAGCAACGCCGCCCTACCGACAAATTGGAGGCGGCTTTCGCCGCACTATGAAATATGCGGGTTTCTATATTGGCACAGATATTGAAGGTACTTGTCTTGCACGGTCCTCTTTCCGGTTTGCGGTCGTTAAGCGAGGATCAGGGAAGGTTCCAGGGCGGATCTGAAGCGGCGAAAGATGCCGATGACCAGCATCGATGTGTTCCATCGCTGAACAGGGGTAGTGCTTGCGCGCGGGCGGGGATTGTGGTCTATTTGCGCTGAGATATGCAACGGCGGCGGCGACAATCCTCTTTCACGGACATGCTCCTGGTGTGGGGATTTGTGTTGTCGTTTTTCGGATTGCTGGGCGCGGGATGTTACGAGGCATTCAAGGTTCTGGCGGTGATTCCATCGGCCTTTGCAGAAAGGCCTGCGGCATGGCGCAATCCCATGATGATTTCGGACTCCGATGATCGCCCGCAACAGTTTGGCCGCACGCAGTTGACGGCGCGGGAACGCGCCCAGAACGCCCAGCGCGCGGCGCAGCAAGAGCGATAAGCGCTTCTTGGCGCTGAAAGCCGGGGACTCCGCCTGATGGCCATGCCACTGTCTTCGGCCATCGGCGGCTCACATATCCATCATGTAAAGGCGGCGGTTGCGCCAGAGATATATCCCGCCGGAGGTGAAAGTCAGGACCACTGCCACCCCGAGGGAAAGAGTGGTGAACCAATTGACCCACGGCTGCCCGAAGACGGGGAGGGCAAAGAGGCGGCCAACGACCCCCACCTGCTCATAGCTGTGCAAAACCAGCACGGAAATGATGGCCACGATTTGAGAAATCGTCTTGTGTTTGCCAAAGCGTTCGGCCGCCAGCACCGAGTTCTTGGAGGCGGCCAGCAGCCGCAGACCCGTTATGGCCAATTCCCGCGCCACCACCACGACGACCATCCAGGCGGGCATCCAGCCCTGGCCCACAAACGCAATGAAGGCGGAGCAGACCAGGATTTTGTCCGCCAGCGGGTCCATCAGAATTCCAAAATTGGTGATGAGATGGTCGCGCCGCGCGATTTTCCCGTCGAAATAATCCGTCAAACTCGCCGCGCTGAACAGCAGCAGCGAGATCGGTTCGCAATGGGGCGCCCCCGTAAAAATGACGGCCAGAAACGCGCCTGTCAGTACAAAGCGCGAAAGGGTCAACTTGTTCGGAACGTTCATTCAATGAGCTTCGCGCCCGGATTAAAGACAGATTTCGCGCGCGAAGCAAAACATTTCCGCGGCCTGGACGCGAGGCGGGCGTGCGACAGAATTCTTCGGGGATCGCCCTCATCCTGACCTTCTCCCCCAGGGAGAAGGAAGAGCGGGCGCACAGTTCTGGTGTTGCGAATGATCGTCCGGCAAATCCAGTCGCGTGCTTTTTCGGTGCAGCGGCCGATGATTCTCCCTCTCCTGGAGCAGAGATTTTTAGGGTGAAGA
>PLGF01000178.1 GCA_003138485.1 Verrucomicrobiales bacterium
AGTGAGGACTGACACCTGTACGATTGATTGAAAATTGACTTAAGCATCGTCATTCCGTGCCTGAATGAGGCGGAAACGATAGCCGAATGCGTGCGCAAAGCGCGTCTCGGCCTGGAGCGCGCCTGTGTCGCGGGGGAAATTCTGGTCGCGGACAACGGCAGCACGGATGGGTCGCAAGCCATCGCGGAGAAAGAGGGGGCGCGGGTCTGGCCGGTCTCGGAGAAAGGGTACGGAAGCGCGTTGCGCGGGGGAATCGAGGCGGCGCGTGGTCGATGGATCATCATGGGCGATGGCGACGATAGCTACGATTTTTCCAAAATTGAGGAATTCGTGGAGAAGCTCCAAGCGGGCTACGATTTGGTGCTCGGATGCCGGATGCCGCGCGGCGGCGGCACCATCCTGCCAGGGGCCATGCCTTGGAAGAACCGCTTCATCGGGAACCCAGTGCTCTCGTTCATCGGAAAACGGCTGTTCCGGTGTCCCGCCAACGATTTCCACTGCGGACTGCGCGGGTTTTCCAAGGAAGCGTTCGTGCGGATGGATTTGAAGACGACCGGCATGGAGTTCGCGTCGGAGATGGTGATGAAGGCGTCCCTGGCGGCGATGCGCATCGCGGAGGTCCCGATCACGCTGCATCCTGACGGGCGCAAACGGCGGCCGCATCTTCGACCGTGGCGGGACGGTTGGAGGCACTTGCGGCTGATGTTGATTTTTTCGCCCCGCTGGCTCTTTTTGATTCCGGGGTTGAGCCTTTGTCTGGCGGGAACGGTGGTGGGCGGCCTGACCTATTATCATCCGTTCCGATGGGGCGCGGCGGTCTTTGATGTTGGCACTTTGGCTGTGGCTTGCGCGTGGATTATTATCGGATTTCAGTTTATTTCATTGGGTTGTTTTACGAAGGTGTTCGCCATCGCGGAGGGGCTTTTGCCGGACGATCCCAAGTTCAGCCGGGTCTTTCGCTATCTGAATCTGGAGCGGGGCATCGTGGCGGGGCTGGCGTTGATGGCGGCGGGTTTGGCGATGCTGGGGCATTCGGTGCTGGTGTGGCGGCGGCAGGATTTTGGCACGCTTGATTACGGACAGAACTTGCGGCGGTTGATCCCGGCTGCCACGCTGCTGGTAATGAGCGTGCAAACGATTTCATCGAGCTTTTTTATGAGCATTCTCGGCTTGAAAACAAAGACGCGGCGTCCGCCGGGTGCGGGTGCGGGCGCGGATTTCGAAGTGTAAGGAGACATGAAGCTCACGGATCGCATCCTGCAAAATTGGCGCATAGCCAAGGCGAGGCCCTTCATTCCGAGCGGGGCCAGAATCCTGGATGTCGGCAGCGCGGATGGCGTCTTGTTTCAGAGGATCAAGGATGCGCGGGACGGAAGCATGGGGATTGATCCGACTTTGGCGGCAAGCACGCAGGTTGGCCGGATTCAGTTAGTAGCCGGTTGTTTCCCCCAGGATTTGCCGGACGTCGAACCATTCGATGTCATCACGATGCTGGCCACGCTGGAACATTTCCCGCCCGCGCAGTATGAAATCCTCAAACAGGGTTGCGCCCGGTTCCTTCGCCCCGGCGGCAAACTCATCATCACGGTGCCATCGGCGGCGGTGGATCGAATTCTTCACGTTCTGAAATGGCTGCGGCTCATTGATGGCATGTCGCTGGAAGAGCACCACGGCTATGAGGTGAGCCGGACCCCGGCCATCTTTTCCGAGGAATTTTTCGTGCTGCGCCGACACGCCACATTTCAACTCGGTTTGAACAACCTCTTTGTTTTTGAACGGCGTCAAAATGGCAAAATATATGTGGCGTCATGATTTATTGTTGATAGCGGCGGGCAGGGGACTGCCCGCCCTACCACTAGACAAGGTAGGGCGCGTACTCCGTGCGCGCCGGATGCGCAGGAATTTATGACGGAAAGTATATGATCTCAGACCCCTCGCAAAATCGTTGGCGGCGTTATGCGCCTCTCGTCGTTTATCTCGTGGTGATGCTCGCCATTCTCTTGATTCCCCTGAAGATCATCGCCTACGGGTTTCTGCCCGCCGACGACGCCCTGCGCCACGCCGCGCAAGGGGTCAGCGGCAAAGACTGGTCGCAGGTACTGGTGCTCGGCTCTCCCATCAAGGTTGACTTCCAGTTCGGGTGGGACTTGTTCCAGCGGCTGCTGTTTCGCTGGTTGAACTGCGATGCGGAGACTTTGGTCGAGATTTCGATGGTCAGCCTTTTTGTGTTGTTCAACACGGCGGCGATGCTCTGTTTGAAACGGCCCGAAGCCTGGCTGGGCGCGCTCTTCCTGGATGCGGTGACGGGCAATTTCCCGGACCGGTTTGTCCTCGGACGGCCCTTGATGGTGACCATGACCGCGCTCGTGGCCATTCTGCTCTTGTGGGAACGCCGCCGGCTTGACCCGCCGCGCGCGCGGGATGTTCTGGGAATCGCTTTGATCGTCGGAGCGGCCTGTTTTATTCACGGCACATGGTATCTGTGGGTCTTGCTGGTGGCGGCGTTCTTCCTGGCCCGCCAATTCCGCTGGGGGATGGCGCTGGCGCTGGGATGGGGCGCGGGCGCGGTACTGGCAGGCGTGGCCACCGGACACCCTCTGAATTATTTGACGGAAGCCGCCCTGGTGGCGGTGCGTTGCGTCTCCCGCTACGCCACGCAGGACATGCTGGTCGGGGAATTGCAGCCCCACATGAATTTCAACGCGCTGCTGGTCCTGGGTTTGTTGTGGTTGACTCGTCAAGCGGTGAAGATTTCCTGGCGGCCTTGGACCGCGCATCCGGCCTTTTGGCTCGCGGGCATGGGATGGATTCTGGGATGCCGCACCGGGCGGTTTTGGTTCGATTGGGGCCTCCCCGCGCTGCTGGTGTTGTTCGCCCTCGATTTGCAGTCGCTGCTGGAATACGCGGCGCCGCTGGATGCCTGGAAGCGCGCGGGCTGCGCCGGTGCTCTCGCGATGGCGGCCTACGCCGCCATTACCTCGGACACCGAGAGCCGCTGGACTTACTCGCTGCACAATCAGTATTTGACACAGGACAACCCCTCGCTGCGGGGGTGGCTGCCGGAGAAGGGGGGGATATTCTACAGCACCGACATGCAGTTCTTTAACCAGACCTACATGAAGAATCCGCGCGCCGACTGGAAATACGTCCTCGGCTTCGAGCCGACGCTGATGCCTGCGGAGGATTTCGTCATCTTCCATCGCATCATCTGGAACTACGGGGACGACACCTTCTACGATGGATGGGTGCGGAAAATGCGGCCGGAAGACCGTCTGGAAATGACGCGCGAGGGAGGTCCGCCCGGCATTCCGCAACTGGAATGGCTCCACGCCGTGAAAGGTTATTGGATCGGCCGGCTCCCGCGAGCGGAAGCAGGCACGAATGCGACGCCCAAGGCCGCTGCAAATGGCAGACGTATCGAACCTTGAGGAATGACACGCGCGCGAGGTGCATATCCGGGGATGGCATACCCTTTGGGGTGAAAAAAGCCGTCACAAACCGTCACAAATGCCGTCACCGCCAAGGTTACAATTTGCCAATTCCTCTGTCCGCCAATCGCTCAACCAACTCGCTGGCTGTTGAATTAACCAGGACGACATCGGTTGGCGGCATGTTGAATAATCCGGCGGGCTCCTGTGGATCGGTGACGACTAAAACCAAAGTCGCGGGCTGCTTGCTCCGGCCTGCGCTTTGAAGCAACCCGGCAGCGTCGGCCAAGTTCTCTCCGCGTCGCTGGACTCGAATCAGGACGGGATTCTCGCAGGGTGCAATCTTAAGGATTGCATCAATGCCGCGATTGCGTTGAACGGGCACAATCGGCAGGCCATGCAAATACGCCAGCGCTTCTTCGTCGGACTGGACATAGGTTTCGCGTCCTTTTCGCAACAGTTCGGATGAGGTTTTGAACGGCTGCTCCAATCGTTGCGCCGCCAACTGGACGGCTTCGTTGGCAATATCGATGCCCAGCGAGTTGCGACCGAGCAGTTCTGCCGCCACGAGCGTTGTGCCGCTGCCAGTGAAAGTGTCCAGCACCAGGTCGCCTGGCGATGTGACCAACCCAATGATGCGTTCGAGCAACAGGATGGGCTTTTGTGTCGGATAGCCAACGCGCTCCTTCGCTTTCGGGTTCAGGAGCGGGATGTCCCAAACGTCGGCGATGGGCACGCCTTTCTTGTGGCCGTCGAAGTACAGGGGTCAAACCGTACT
>PLGF01000102.1 GCA_003138485.1 Verrucomicrobiales bacterium
GGCTCCTGCCGAGCCGGGCGTGTCCAAGAACTGAGATTCGGCGAAAGGCGGCTGACGCAACGGCTGCTTGAGTTTTTGGCGCGAGCGTCTAATCTGAGGGGATGAAAAATGATGTGTTGCCGGTGGAAATTCGCGGCGTCCTGCCGATGAATAGCGGCTGGGCAATTTTTGTGGGCAATTCAAAGAAGGTGTTCATCATCCAGGTCGAGCCGAACATGGGACTCGTCATCAACAATTTTCTGCGCGATGCCCGCAAGGAGCGGCCTCTGACCCACGACTTGATCAATAATATCTTCAAGGGGCTTAATGTCACCATAGAGCGGGTGGTCATCACGGAATTGAAAAACGCCACTTATTACGCCCGGCTCCTTTTGCAGCAGGAAAATGAGTTGGGGCGCAAGATTGTCGAAATTGACGCCCGGCCCAGCGATTGCCTGGCCCTGGCCACGGCCCAGAAACGCCCCATCTTCGTTTCCGCGGCTCTCTTCGAACAAGTCGAGGACATGAGCGCCACCCTGGAACGGATCAACGAAAGCACCGGCGAATCCGAGGAACCCGATTAGCCCCCTCCCGCCCATGCCTTCCGCCGCCCCCAAAACGCCCGTCCTCCTTGTGTGCGGCGAGGACGAATTCGGCGTCAAACAGCGCGCCCGCGAGGTGTTCCAAAGCTGGAGCGGGCAAATCGGCGGCTCCGACCACGAAATCATTGATGCCTCTGTCAATAATAGCAGCGAGGCCCTGGCGGCTTTGGCCAGATTGCGCGAGGCCCTGCAAACCCTTCCCTTCTTCGGCGCCGGCAAAGTCGTCTGGCTGCAAAACTGCAATTTCCTGGGTGAGGAGCGCGCCGCCGGCGCCCAGGACGTGACGGAGCGCCTCGCCGAACTTTCCCGGGAACTCAAGGCCTTTGACTGGCGCGATGTCCGCCTTCTGGTCAGCGCCGGGAAAGTGGACAAGCGCAAGGTCTTCTACAAGACCTTGGAGAAAATCGGCTCGGTTGAACTTCTGGCCGGCTGGTCCGCCAACGAGAGCAACTGGCTGGCGCAGGCCGAGAACTTCACCTTGCAGGCGCTACGCGATCTGGGCAGGGAAATTTCCGACGAGGCGCTGGCCCGCCTGCTCGCCAACACCGGCCCCAACCCGCGCGCGCTCCGCGCTGAAATCGAAAAACTTTCCCTCTTCGCCAGCGGGCGGCTGCGACTGGAAACGGCCGATGTCGATGCCGTCGTTACCCGCAACAAGCAGGCCCGCGCCTTTGCCCTGGCGGACGCGTTGGGCGAACGCAATTTGCCCAATGTATTGCACCACCTGGACCAGGAGTTGTGGGAAGTGCGGCGCGACTCCCAGCGGAGCGAAATCGGGCTGCTCTACGGCCTCATCAGCAAGGTGCGAGCGCTGCTTTTCGCGCGGGAGATGCTGGCGCTCAAATGGCTCAAACCGGAGTCCGAGTTTTACCGCTTCAAGGCGCAACTGGCCCGCATCCCAACCGACGCGCTGCCGGAGGACAAGAAGTTCAACCCGCTGGCGCTGAACCCTTATGTCCTTTTCTGCGCGGCGGCGCAGGCGCGGAACTACTCGCGGGAGGAATTGATCCAGGCCATGGAGTTGCTGCTGGAGTGCAACCAAAAGCTCATTTCGCGCAACCTGGACCCGGCGCTGGTCTTGCAGCAGGTTCTGGTGCGGATCGTCAGCCGTCCCGAAGGCCAGCCCGCCCGGGGAGTTCTGACCGCCGCCGCTTGACTCCGAGCCATTCTGAAAGGATATTGCCCCGCTGTTCGATGAATCCGAATTCGGCAAAGTTGATGGTAGCTGTGGCTGACCACTCGGTCTGCGTCAAGATCAATGGCCGCGCCGATTTCACTTCCAGCGTCGATCTCAAGAAACTCATCACCGAACTGTGGCAGCGTGGCTACAACCGGTTTGTCTTCGAGTTGTGCGACTGCGTGATGATGGACAGCACTTTCCTGGGGATGTTGTCGGGCATCGGATTAAAACTGAGCGACGCGGGCAGCCCGCAGGGGTCTTCGCTGGAATTGCTCAATCCAAGTCCGCGCATCGCCGAGGTGCTCGAAAATCTGGGTGTGGAGCATCTTTTTTGCATCACCTCCGGCGCCAGCCCTGTGACGAGCCATTTCGAGCCGCTGGCCAAGGGTTGCGGGGAGTCGCGCGCGGAGATCGCCCGCACCTGCCTGGAGGCGCACAAGACCTTGATGGAGATCAAGCCGGAAAACGCGGGCAAATTCAAAGACGTGGCCCAGTTCCTGGCTGAAGACCTCCAACGCCTGGAAATGGCGGAGAAGAAATAACCGCTACTTGCGCCGCTTCCATTCCTTCTTGGGCGGCTCCGGCAACCCCTGCGCGCGGAACGCGGTGCGAAAATGCATCTTGGCCACCTTGCCCAGGTTCGCCGCCCCCCGCCGGGCGACAAACTCCCTGGCCGCCGCTTCCACCGCCGCGGAAGCCCCTTTGGGAAACTCCATCTCGTACTCCTTGCCCATCTCGCGCAGGCGCGTGACAAATTCGTTGCGCGCCAGGATGGATGCCGCTGCCACCGCAAGGTCTTCCTCCGCCTTGTGCCGCTGCACCAGTTCGACGCTCCGCCCCAGAGGCATCAGCGCCTTCGCAATGACTCCCTTGTCGTGGGCGAACTGATCGCTGATCGCCCGCACCGGCTTTGGAACCATGCGATAGGACACCGCCATAAGATTCTCGATGACGCGGGCGTGGCCCCACCCTAAAAGAGTGTTGACGCTCTTCATTTTGAAGTGGAGCCGGTTGTAGGCCTCGTTGCCGATGGGCACGACGTTGAAGAGACAGCCGGGCGTGTCGCGGATCAACTGCGCCAATTCAGCGATTCGCCGGTCGCCGCCGATCTTTTTGGAGTCGCGGATGCCGGCGCCCTGCCAGCGCCTGACCACCCCTTCATTGATATAGACCCCCGCCACGCAGAGCGGACCAAAAAAGTCGCCCTTGCCGCTTTCATCCACGCCAATGCGCGGGGCAAGCAGTTCCGGGTTCAAGACGGTTTCGTAGCCCAGTTTGACCTCCTGCAAAATAAGAGGTTCGAGGACAAACTCGACGAAGTCCTGAGTGCCTTTTCCCTGCACCACCAGCTTGCCGCTTTGGTAAAACACCACGTTGGTCTTTTCCTTTTCCCCGGCGAAACGGGCATAAGGCACCTCGCGGAACGTGTAATTGCTGGCGCGCAAATGCGCCTGGAGCGCCGCCGCCTGGGCGTCGGTCAGCTTGCACGTATAATTCGTCAGTGGTTTCAATTCCACCCCCTGATCGTAATCCCATTTCCAATCCCCCGTCAATTGGCCATGCGCCCCGGTGTTTCGGGCTCACCTTTGGGACATAGGCATGCGCCGTCCACGGGTGAAACCACAATATACTTTGGGAAAATGACGAAGCTCCAAGGTCTAAGGAGGCTCGGCTGGGCGCGGCTCCTGCCGAGCCGGGCGCTGATTGGCGCCCTTTGGCGGGTCAGCCTGAAGTTTTACCTTGACTGACCTTGACTGACCTTGACCAAGCGAACCGGACCAGCTCTTTTTGGCCATTTCCGCCGCCGGTCCATGGAATGGCACAGCGTTCACGAAATCCGCCCTCTCGCCGACGCCGGACTTCCCGCCTGGCCAAATGAGTTGGCATCGTGCTATTACATCACAGTCTGAGCCAACGTGCCAACCGCCGGGCGGATCAAAATGAAAAGGGTCTGAAGATTGCTGTACACAATAAATGAAAGTAAACTTTCCTTCGATAAGGTCCTGGGCTTTAACGTTAAGGCTGCGGGCGACCACTTCAAACCCGACCAGCCGGAGTCAAGTCAAATCTAATGATGGTCTCTCATTCGCCACCAACCCACTCATACCCTCCGTAAATGTGGTCCCAAAGTCCCAATGAAAAACAAAACAGCGCGATGCAGTCCAATAATGCAAAAACCAAGAGACAGTACACCAAAGGCAAAACGGGCAACCGACGGACGAACAAGGCTAATCCAGATAGCAATGAAAGCGCGCCAAGTATCCAAAACCACAGAGGAGTTGTCATGGCAAGCTTGGTGATGCCTGATAACACGCACTCGACCCCTAATAACCCGCGGTACGCTTCACGCATGTGACCGGCCATGCGACCGAGGATTATAGCCGCGAGGCAATTTCCGGTGGTTAGAGCCGCGCAGTATAACGCAATATAAAGCCGTTTCATTCGGTACTCTCAAAATTGCAGCGCAATCCCATTTCGCAACTCCCTTTATGCTTCAATTCGATGCGAAAATACCGTACCGCTCTGTGCCGTCAAAATCTTTCTTGCCCGATATCCTGTTGATTCTACTTATTGCAAGAGTAGACATATACGCCTGGCTTCGCCTCAACCATATACCACAGTGTCCGATGAGCGCGAACGAAGTTTTAAAGGCGGTGGAGTAACGGCAAGCTCTCGTCATCCATCGCCTCAACGCGCTGGATGATTTCGGGGCGCAGTTTCTGTGGCTCTAAAACAGTCGCTTCCATATCACCAATATGTCCCACGCCACCAGCAAAGGCGAGTCATTTTCTTCTTGGAAGCTCGGCCGCCAGGGTGTGAGACAAAACTCTTCAAGCGGTTTGTCTCCGCAGGGCAGACCATGAGAGTCCCATATACACTCATATCCAAACGCTGGGTGCCCAGGGGAAAGCGGCGCTGGCGCGCCCGCACTCCAAGACGCTTCGCGCACACAGGAAGCTTGGGAGAATCCGCCAGGTCTTGGAGTGCGCGCGCGCCAGCGCCGCTTTGTTCCTCAAACAGGCGCCGTGGCCCAACCAGGAGAGTTTTTCTAACCCCCCGGCCGCCTCGCTGTGACCAAACGGCATTGACCGAACACGCTGAGCGGCGCATGATTGGCTGGATATGCGCCTGCGAACTCTCTTGGGACTGGCCCTTTGCGCCACGGCTGCTTCCGCCCAAATAACCAATCCGCCTGCCAATACCCGGTCACTTTCCTTGCGCGACTGCATCCATCTGGCGCTGCAAGACAACCTGGGCTTGCGGATCCAGCATCTCACGGTCGAGATTGCCGGCGATTCGCTCAGCGGCGCTTACGGCCCGTACGATCCCACACTCTCGTTTAACGCCTCGCGCGGCTATGTGGCCGAGCCGGGCGACTATGACCCGCGAAAGTTCAACCCCTATTTCCAGTCGGACATTACCACCAGCAAACTTGGCCCGGAACTCAGCGGGCAGACGCCCTTTGGATTCAGTTACGACCTCAGCGGCGGCGTCCAGAAGAACCAAGCCATCACCGACTTCCGTTCTGATCCCAGTGATGCGGCTTTTTTCCCCGGCGGCATTCGTTCCACCAATGATTACAACGCCGCCGTGAATCTGGCCATGCGCCAGCACCTCTTGAAGGATTTCTGGATCGATTCCAGCCGCGAAGTGCTCCTGGCCCGCCGCGCGGCCTTGAAGATTTCCCAGCAAGCTTTGCGCTTTCAAATCATGACGACCTTGCTCGCGGTTGAGCTGGCCTATAACGACCTCATCGACTCCCGCGAGGAAATCCGGGCGCAGGAACAGGCCCTGGCGCTTCGCCGCGAGTTTGTCGCCGAAACTCTTCGCCGCGTCCAGGTCGGAGACCTGCCGCCACTGGACAATGCCCAGGCCCAAACCCAACTGCAAAACACCCTCACGGCTCTGGCGTCCGCCCGCGAGACTTTCGCCGCCCGCCAGAACACCTTGATCGGTCTTCTGGCGGATGACTATAGGAAGACGTGGGCCGACGTTGACCTCCAAACTGCGGACGCTCTTGTGGCTCTCCCCGCCGATGTCAGCCGCTCGCGCAGCTTTCAATCCGCCCTCGCCAACCGGCCCGATCTCATCGAAGCCCGGCTGGAGGTGGAGAAGCGCGCCGTCATGGTCAAGTTCAGCCTGAACCAAGTCTTCCCAAGCCTCGACCTGATCGGAACCTACGGCGGCCTGGGCAGCGAAAACGACTCCGGCGGTTCAGCCCTCAATGACGCCTTGAGCGTCCGCTACCCGGAATACTCCTACGGCATCGTCGTCAGTTACCCGTTGAGCAACGTCCGCGCCCGTGGCGACTACCGCGCCAGCAAGGCGGCCAAAAAGATCGCGGAACTGCAACTTCAGAAGGCGGAGCAAGACGTCCTGTTGCAAGTGGCCGATCTGGTCAATCGCGTCGGATACCGCTTCAATCAGGTTGATTCGACGCACCAGGCGCGGCTTTACGCCGAGGCGGCGCTGGAGGCCGAAACCAAGAAATTCCAGGCCGGCTTCACCACCAGCTTTGCCGTCCTCCAATATCAGGAAATCCTCACCCAGGCCCGCACCGCTGAGATTCGGGCGCAGGTTGATTACAACAACGTCCTCGCGCAATTGGCCTTTGCGGAGGGAACAACCCTGGAAAGGCACCATCTGAGCCTGGAACTCAAGTAGCGTCAAAGAATGCGATCCGCTTTCCCGCATCCCGGGAAAGTCCTTTTCCCGGGCGCGTTGAAACTAAATCGAATAATCGGCCATCCAATTGTGTCACTTGTATATGGACGGGCATAAATAAAGGGACATGGCTCCGCTGGAGCGTCGCCCTACCGGCGTGCCGTGGCAGGGCGACGGCCCAGCGGAGCCGTCCCAAGAGACTCGTTGCGAATTGTCCCTTTATTTATATCCATTCAAATACTCATGCGGAAAAAAGAACTCATCTGGCTCGGCCTGCTGCTGCTGCTGTTGTGCGGCGTTTACGCCCGCTATTTTACCTCTGTCAAGAAACCGATCTCCATCAACGCCTCCTGGCGTCCCGACATGAACGCCAATGGCGCGCTCATTCTCATGTTTACACTCAACGATGATGTCAGACTGACCAGCTTGAAGGTCTTCCCGCTGGAGGACGGCAAGTTCAATCCCCTGGCCCGCCCGGTTTGGAACCTGGTAGCCGATACCGATCCGGCCCCCATCCGGGCCTTTGCCTATGGACAGCGCATCAGGGGATTGAAACCAGCCCTGTCAGGCGTGCGTGCCGACCCTTTGACACCCGGAGCCTCTTACCGCCTTGTGCTTGCCGCCGGCGATGTGACAGGCTACCGGGATTTTCGCGCCCAAGCCGCCCCGCCGTAGGCCTCCGCGGGGCGCATCTCAATTCCTGGACATAAGCCGGAGTCGTCAAATAGCCAAACCACAATACGCCGGGGGAAAATGACGAATGACGGAATCTCTTAAGCTTTTCGCACAGGTTGCTGCTTTGGCGTTGCGTCCGGGTGGCGGTTGCGTAGAATGGGTTGGAGAGACCGAGTATGAAATCCGATGTCACGAATGAAAAAGGAAAGCCGGTCGCGGCGCGCGCGGCGCTCAATCAGCTTGAGCAGCTGAAAATGTTCACGCGGGTTGTCGCCGACACCGGAGACTTCGCGCTGTTGAGGCAATTCGGGCCCGAAGACGCCACGACCAATCCGACCTTGATCCTCAAGGCGGCGCAAAAGCCCGATTACCAATCGCTGGTGGAGAAAGCCGTCCAGGACGGAAAGAAAGGGGCGCAGCCGCCCGACGATTTGATGCGCAAGCTGCTGGTGCTCTTCGGGCTTGAAATCCTGAAGATCGTGCCGGGGCGGGTTTCGACGGAGACGAGCGCGAAACTTGCGTTCGACACGGAGGCGCTGGTGGCGGAAGGGCGCGAGTTCATCGGGCAGTACGCCAAGGCGGGCGTGGGGCGGGAACGGGTGCTGATCAAACTGGCGACGAGCTGGGAAGGCATCCAGGCGGCGCGCATCCTGCAAAGGGAAGGCATCAATTGCAACATGACGCTGCTGTTTTCAATGGCGCAGGCGGTTGGAGCGGCTGAGGCGGGGGCGAAGCTCATTTCCCCGTTTGTCGGGCGTATTCTTGACTGGAATAAAAAGGCCAACAAGCGGGACTACACTCCGTCCGAGGACCCGGGCGTGCAGTCGGTGCGGGAAATTTACGCTTATTACAAGACCTTTGGCTATCCGACCGAAGTCATGGGCGCCAGCTTCCGCAGCAAGGGAGAGGCGCTGGAATTGGCGGGATGCGACCTGCTGACCATCAGCCCGGATTTGCTGGCCGAAATGCAAGCCAGCACCGAGCCGGTTCCCCGCAAGCTGTCGCCGGAAACGAGCCGCGATGCGCGGCTGTCGCGGCTGGCGCTGGATGAGAAGAAGTTTCGATGGATGCTCAACGAGAACGCGATGGCGACGGAGAAACTGGCCGAAGGCATCCGCACGTTCGCGGCGGACGCGTTGAAGCTGGAGGAGTATCTCGGCCGGAAATTGTGAGGCATGGAGGAGTTGCAGCAGATTGGGCGCACTTACGCGATTTGGCGCAAGCGCAAACTCTCCTATTTTGCCGGATGCGACTATTTCCGGCTCGCCAGCCATCCGGCGGTGATGGCGGCGGTCAAGGATGGCCTGGGCCAATTCGGCTTGAACGTGGCCGCCTCCCGGTTGACGACCGGACATCATGCCCTTTATGCCCGCCTGGAAAGCGCGCTGGCCGAATTCTTCGCGGCCCCGGCCGCGGTGGTGACGGGCAACGGCTACTCGGCAAATCTCATCGCGGCGCAGGCGTTGCGGGAGGAGGTTTCCCATGTGCTGATCGACGCCCGCGCTCACGCCAGCCTGCGGGATGCCGCGCGCTATTTCGCCTGTCCGGTGCTGGAGTTCAAACATCGCGACGCGAACGACCTTGCCCGGCGCCTGGGCCGCCTGCGCGGCCGGATCAAGCCGCTGGTGCTGACCGACGGCCTGTTCCCGCACGACGGGGAAATCGCGCCGCTGAAGGAATACGCGCGAATACTCCCGGCCCGGGGATGGATCATGGTCGATGACGCGCACGCGGCGGGCGTGATCGGGGCGAGCGGAAAAGGGACCGCGGAATATACCGGGGCGCCGCGGGAGCGTCTGGTGCAGACGGTGACGTTGAGCAAGGCTTTCGGGGTTTATGGCGGGGCGATTCTGTGCGGGCGGCGGCTGCGGGCGAACATCCTCAGGCGCAGCGCCATGTTTGCGGGAAGCACGCCCTTGCCGCTGCCGCTGGCCAACGCGGCGCTCAAGGCCATCGAAGTGCTGCGCCGCGATCCAGGGCTGCGCTGCCGTCTGAGCCAGAATGTCAATTACCTCAAGAGCGCCTTGCGGTCGCGGGGTCTGGCGGTGCCGGCCACTCCTGCGCCGGTCGTCTCTTTGGTTCCGCGGAACGCCGCCGAGGCTGGATTGATCCGGCGGAGCCTGCTGGCGCGCGGGGTATTGCCGTCGTTTATCCGGTATCCGGGCGGGCCGGCGGGCGGGTCGTTTCGTTTCGCGGTGAGCAGCGAGCATTCGCGGGAGCAATTGGATGATTTATTGACAGGATTGAATTTTGCGCTTTGCAGGCGTCGCCGCAGGCATATCCTCAAAGGCGTTTAAAACATCCGGGGCATTTATGTATCGAGAAAAAAAAGTCGTCGTCGTCATGCCGGCCTACAACGCGGCCCGAACCTTGGGCCAGACTTATGACGAAGTCATGGCACAAGGGGTCGTGGACAAGGTCATCGTGGTGGATGACGCCAGCCGCGATGAAACGACGGCCATCGCCCGGAGACTGCCCAACACCATCGTCTTCACGCATCTCAAGAACCTGGGCTACGGCGGGAACCAGAAGAGTTGCTACCGCCTGGCCCTGGATGCGGGCGCGGACATCATCATCATGGTTCATCCGGATTCGCAGTACACGCCGAAATTGATTCCGGCGATGGCGTCGATGATCGCCTCGGGGCTGTACCCGTGCGTGCTGGGGAGCCGGATTTTGGGCAATTACGCGTTGCGGGGAGGGATGCCGGGCTGGAAGTACGTGGCCAACCGCATCCTGACGCTGACGGAGAACATCATGCTGGGGGCCAAGCTGTCGGAATACCACACGGGCTACCGTGCGTTTTCGCGGGAGATACTGGAGCGGCTGCCGCTGGGGGCGAACTCGAATGATTTTGTGTTTGACAACCAGATGCTGGCCCAGATTCTCTGGTTCGGCTACACCATCGCCGAGGTCAGTTGTCCGACCAAGTATTTCGCCGAGGCGTCCTCCATCAATTTCCGGCGGAGCGTCAAATATGGCTTTGGCTGCCTAGGCACCGCGCTTTCGTACCGGCTGGCGAAAATGAACGCGTTCCCTTCGCCGCTGTTTCCGCGGATTAAATCTGCCAGCCCTGGCGGTACTGCCGTTTGACAACGGCCGCGGCTTCGGGGGCGTTCTTCGCCGTCATGGCGGGGCCGTCCCATTCGAGCTTTTTGCCGACGCGCAATGCGACGCAGCCGAGCAGGATGATTTCGGTGAGATAAGCGGCGATGTCGAAATTGGAGAAGGCGACGTCGTGTTTGCCATCCTTGCAGGCCTGGAGCCATTCCCTGTGCTGGCGTTCATCGGGTGCGCCTCGGAAAGCATTGCGCGCGATGGTTCGCGGGATGGCCTGGGCCGCCTCGCAATTCTGGAGGCCGGTCATTTCCTTGTCACCTTTGAGTTTGACAAACGTCCGCAAGTCCTGGTCGCCGTCGTCGGGCGAGAAGATGCTTCCCTTTTCTCCGACTATGATGCACCCGCTGTTGGAGATATTGCCCATCATGGCTTGGGCATCAGCGGTGATTTCCGCGGGCGGCCTGTTGCCGCCGTCGGACCAATTGAGCGTCACCGCCGGCAGGCCCTCGCGCGCGGGAAACTCGAAGCGGATGCGCGAACTGACCGGATACATTTCCGACTTCATGCCCGAAGAGTTCGCTTCGATCTCGGTCGGATAGCCCAGCTTGAGAGCGCGGAAAGGCCAATTGACTGTGTGGCAGGCCATGTCGCCGAGGGCGCCGGTGCCGAAATCCACCCAACCGCGCCAGTTGGCCGGCTGATATACGCCGGGACCGGCAAAGCTCTGATGCGGACCGTCGGGCCAGGTGGCCTTGAAGGGGCGTTCCGGGGCAGTGCCCAGCCAGAGGTTCCAAGCCAAAGCCGGCGGCACGGGATCGGTGCCGGGCGGACGGTCCAAGCCTTGCGGCCAGATGGGCCGGTTGGTCCAGACATGGGCTTCATGCACCGGCCCAATCAGCCCCGCCTGCACCACCTCGACCGCCCGGCGGAGGGAATCCGAGGCGCTGCCTTGGTTGCCCATTTGCGTGGCGACCTTGTATTGGCGTGCCAGGTCCCGCAGGGTACGCGCTTCAAACACATCGTGCGTCAGGGGCTTTTGACAGTAAACATGCTTGCCCAGTTTGATGGCGGCGGCCGCGATGACGGCGTGCATGTGATCGGGCGTGGCGATATCAACGGCGTCGATGGACTTCTCCTTTGCCAGCAACTCGCGGTAATCCTGGTAGGTGTTGGGGGGGGCAAGCTTGGCCCCGGCAAACTGGCCCTTGACGCCGTCGAGGACGTCGGCGCTGGTGTCGCAGAGGGCGACCACATTTTCGCCCGCGTTCACGATGTAGCCGAGGTCGCTGGCTCCCTTGCCGCCGCAGCCGATTTGGGCGACGTTGAGCCTGCTGTTGAGGTTCTGGCCGCGCAACAAATAAGGGCCGGCCAGGGCCGCCCCGCCGGCGAGGACGGAACCGTATTTGATGAATTGCCGCCGGGACTGCCTGGAAAGAGTAATTTGCTTGTTCATACTGAAAACCCAATGTGCCAGCCCGCCGGTGAATTGCAAGGCGGCAGATTGCGATGCGCCTGCGCTACCGGCTGGCGGCGGGAGCGGCGGCTTGGGCCGGCGCGCGGCATATTACATTGTTGACTGAATCGGCGATGAACAGGTTTCCATTTCCGTCCACCGCAATGGCCGCGGGGTCCGCGAACGGCCCCCAGGCCGCGCCGGTCAACGGCACGGGCGGCAGGCGGGAGACCTTCCCATCCGGCGAAACTCCGTGGAGGCCGTCCGTGTCCGTGAAATAGACGAAGCCGCGGGGATCGACGGCGATGCTTTCCGGATTTGAAAGGTCGGTGGCGAAAGCGGCGGTTTCGCCGGAGGGCGTGATTTTGCGGATGGCGTTGTTGGCGGAGTCGGCGACAAAGACGTTGCCGGCGAAATCGACGGCCAGGCCGTGAGGGTCGCCAAAACGGGCGTAGCTGCCAAAGCCGTTGACGTAGCCGGGGTTGCCGGGCGAGCCGGCGCAGGTGCTGACGCGTCCGCCGGGAGTGATTTCGCGAATGGAGAAATTGCTCTTGTCGCTGACAAATACATTGCCCGACCGGTCGGCGGCGACCGCCCAGGGATTGCGGAAATGGGCCTCGGCGCCCAGCCCGTTCTCGCTGCCCGGAATATTGGCCGCGCCGGCCAGCGTCGTGACCGTGCCGTCGGGCGTGATTTTGCGGATGGTGTCGGTGGCGAATTCCGCGACATAAATGTTGCCCAAACCGTCCACCGCGACGCTCAGAGGAGCCATGAACCGGGCAAAGACACCGGGACCGTCGGTTTCGCCCGGTTTGCCCGCCAACCCGGCCACAGTGCGCACCATGCCGTCGGCGGAGATTTTTCGGATCGTGTTGTTGCCGGTGTCCGCGACGAAAAGGTTTCCGTGTGTGTCAACTGCAATTCCGCCGGGCGATTGAAAGCGGGCGGCTTCGCCGGGGCCGTCCGTGCTGCCCGGCGTGCCGATCCGCCCGGCGATGATCGGGGACGGAGCAGGGGGAAGCACGGCCGGGTTGGTGAGTTGGACGGGCACAAACGGCGCGTTGGACTTTGCGGACTGGGTTGGCGGAACCAGCGTGGCGGGCGCGGCGGGCCACAAGCTCCAGAGCGCCAGAGCGAACAATGCCAGGCCGGCGGGAATCCATACGGTGGAGGGAATCCGCCGGACGCGCCGGACCAGGCCGTGCGGACCGAGGGGCGGTTTGCCAAGCTGGAGGCGCTGGAGATCGGCAACGACATCGGCCATGTCGGCGTAGCGGTCGCGCAGTTCCCGCGCCATGGCGCCTTCGGCGACCGCCGTCAAGCCGGCGTCGGCGTCGGGGTTGCGGGATTGGATGGGTGTGGGCGGGCCGGCCATGATTTGCTTGCGGATGTCGCTGGTGTTGCGGCCGGCGTAAGGAGGCTGGCTGGTGAGCATTTCGTAGAGGAGCGCGCCGAAGGCGTAAATGTCGCAGCGGGTGTCCTCCGCGTTGCCGGCGGCGACGCCCGGGGACATATAGGGGGCGGTGCCTTCAATTTGCTCGCGTTCGACGTCAACAATACTGTCGTTGAACACCGTGCGCGCCAGTCCGAAGTCGGCCAGGCAGGCGGCGTCGCCGGGGCCGAGGAGGACGTTGGCGGGTTTGAGGTCGCGGTGAATGATGCCGCGGCGATGGGCGAATTGCAGGCCCTCGGCCACGTGCCGCGCGATCTCCAGGGCGGCGGGCGCGGCAAGGGGGTGGCCGGGCCTGAGCCGCTGGGCCAGGCTGCCGCGCTCGAAATAGGGCATGACAAAATACGGGCCGTCGGGCCGGTCGGAAACTTCCAGAACGGGGACGACGTTGTTATGGCGGAGCTTTTGGAGATGGCCGGCTTCCTTGACGAAGCGATGGACGGTTTGCTGATTGGGCACCAATTCGGGCCGGACCATTTTGATGGCGACGTTGCGGCCGGACTCAGTGTCGCGGGCCATGAGAACAACGCCCATGCCGCCTCCGCCAAGGACGCGAAGGACTTCGTAGCGGGCCAGGGTGGCCAGGAGGCCGGGACGGGCGGGCGGAGAAAGCAAGCGGTGCCCGACCAGTTCGGCGATGGGGCCGGTGAAGGCGGAAACCGGCGGGATGAAGGCGGTTTGCTCCTGTTTGGAAGGGTCGTTGTTCATGATGTCGCGCCGGTGGCGGGGCGGGGACGGGAAATTTTTTGCAGAGCCTGGGCGAGCAGTTGCTGGATTTGCGGATCGACCCACCGCTGCTCTTTGGCCCAGGAAAAACCGCGGTCCAATTCAGCGTCGCCGAGTTGGGAAAGGCGCTGGTCCAGGCGCACCAGCCCGGCCGCGATGCTCGCGTAATAGAGGACGGCGGCGATTTCCCCGGGCAGACTGCTTTCCGGGTGGTCCATGTTCGATTTGGCGAATTCTTTTGTCAGCGTCAGCAATTCGACGGGCGGAACGGGGTGCAGGAACAGCTCCAAAAAACTTTTCAGCAGCAGGCCTTGCGCGGCGCCCAGGGTTTTGAGGCGGCCGGCGGTGGCCGGATCAAAGCCGCCCAGGTCCACGAGGATCGGAGCGGCCATTTGATGGCGGAAGATGGCGGCCAACTCGTCGGCGCGCCAGAGGCGGGCGCGCTCGTCGCCCGCAGCCATGAAGGCGGCAATGCTTTTGGGCGCGCTTTTGAACAAAGCGCCGGCGGTGTCAAATTCGGACATAGAACACGGACAGATTTGGCCTGGCGACAGGCGGAAGTGTCCCCTTGATTGATAATACGGTGTGATGGATGGAATCTTGCGCGCGCATGGGTGTCAGACTTTTCCCGCCAGGCGCGCGATGAACCCTTCCAGCGCCTGGATTTCGGCCGTCGTCGCGGCGTCCTGCCCTGCGTAATCCTTGATGACGCGGGTCAGGTGGGCCTTGAAAATCCGTTTGGCGGTCAGGAGCATGTTGGAGGCGTCGGTAGGGGACTTGAGGCCGAAGCGTTCGATGAGTTCGTCGTAAGGGGGCTGGGTGGCGTCGTTGAAAATCGGTTCCAGGAGGCGGATGCGGAACATCTCCCAAATATGGCCGCGGCGGGGCTGAGCGGCGGAAGGGTCTTTGCAATCGGCTTCCATCCGGCGCAAGGTCTCGGCCAGGACGGTGCGGACCCAGGTCAAGTCGAAGGCCTCGGCGGGCGCCTCCGGTCCGGGCAGTTCGACCTTCAGTTCTTCGAGCGAAACGGGCGGGCTTTTCACCTCGGCGCGGTCCAAGCGGTCGAGGACGAAATTGCGGAGGCTGGTTTTGAGGAAATCGCGGAAGTGGCCGCGCTCGCGATCGGCGCGTTGCAGCCAGCCCTTCTTCAGGATTTTGTCCTCGGCGAACTCCTGCAGGAGGACTTCCCACTGGTCTATGAGGCTGGGGAACGAGGCGGCCAAATACACTCTGAGCGGCGGCAAATAGAGGCGGATGAGGCGGTCCAGCCGGGCTTCGTCGGCCTCGGCTGCCTTCCCCAACTCCGTCCAATCGGTGCGCGGAAAAATGGAACTGGCTGTAGCGTCGTCGGAAGACATAGTCGCCTGGAGAGTATTGAATGGGAGAGAGCCAGCCGGGGCAAGAGCAATCGGGAGCGTTACGGCACGCGGTTCCGCTTTGGCATCGAGGACGGTGGTGGCTTTTCGAGTCATCGACCAGGGGTCAGTTGCGTTAATATACCTTGATTCACCTTGACTGACCTTGACTGAC
>PLGF01000119.1 GCA_003138485.1 Verrucomicrobiales bacterium
AGAATGGCGGGGGGATCGCCCGGGTATCCGATCCACGAACAGTAGCTGTCGTCGTGGCCAGTTCCTCCCCCGGGGCCTTGGAGATAGAGCGTCACGTTGAAGTATTCGCCGCCCCGGATATAGATGTTGCGCTGGACATTGGTGCCGGCGGCCTCTTCGGCGGCCTGGGCCTTGGCCAGTGTGAGGAAGGGCTGCGCGAGGGTGCCTGGATTGGAATCGCTCCCGTTGGTCGCCACATAAAAGTTCGTGGCGTGAGCGGAAGGCAGCCCAAGGGACGAAACGGCCAACACGAGCCAGGACGCAAAGCGAGAAGGGTGCGCTGGACGATGAACCTTAATGGATTCCATAAGAGCGTGTCTTGAAATGACACAACCCAAGTCTAAAATGAAACACTGTCATCCGGCCACGGCGAATGCCGCCGGTTGTAAATCGGGCTGCGGAAGCCATGGCAGGCACAAAAGGTGTCGCAAGCGGATCAAACTTCATGTTATCCTGTTTCACAGCAGCCGTAATGCCAAATTCGCGTGGCTACACTCCGTGCCCGTCGCTTCGCAAGCGCCTATCCGCTTGGCGGCCAACTACCGCCATGATTCTGTTTTGCACCGCTTGTCCTTCCGCTCCACCGGCCATCCCGCCCCTGCCCAAGCCGCCCCCAAAAGCCGTCAACTCGGCAACGCGACCTCGTCCTTCAAATCGACGGTTTGGGGCCGCCCATAATACTCAGAATACTGATTGTATGAGAATTTGGACCCGCCGCTGACCCTGTTAAAAACAATGCCCAAAACGGCAACGTGGCGCGCATAGAGAGTTCGAAGCGCCAAACCAGCGGCGGTCGATCTCGTGAAAGAATCGCGCACAACGAAAATGACCCCGTCAGTTTTGGGCGCCAGACTGGGAGTGTCATCCGCGGCAAGAATGGGAACGCTGTCAACTATGACGAAATCATAGGCTTGGCGGGCGGCGAGCAAGAGGCGATTCAAGGCGGGGCGCAACAAAAGATCGCCCATGTTGCCGACAGCCCGCCCGCAGGGGAGAAGGAAAAGATTTTTGACCCGAGTCGGCCGCACGAAGGAGTCAAGCTGGACCTCCTGGGGTGAAAGGCCGGGGTCCTGGGACAGAGCCTCGGCCAGGCCCGGCGACGAGGGGAATTGGAATAAGCTGTGGAGGCCTCCCAGCCGCATATCGGAATCAATCAACAGAACGCGGCTGCCCCCGTCGGCGATGGTCCTGGCCAGGTTGACCGCGACGGTGGACTTGCCTTCCTTGGGGACCGCGCTGGTCACGAGAATGACGCGAGGGACCTCGGCATTCCGAACGCCAAACAACAAGGTGGAGCGAATGTTGCGATAGTGTTCGGCAAACAAATACCGGTCATCATCCAACTCCAAAGGCGACTGCGCCTTCTTCTTTCGGTCTTTGGCGGCTTCAGGGATATGGCCCACGACGCGTTCGCCAAAATGGTGGGCCAGGTAATCCAGAGAGGTGACTTTGTCACTGTAGAACTCCACAAGGCGGACCAGGGCGAGGCCGGAAAAGACGCCGACAATGGCGGCCAGAGCGAGAATGAGGGAACCCGGCAGCTTGCCAGCTTTGGGCGTGGAGGCGCGATCCAGAATGCTAATGCTGTAGCGGGGGAGGTTCCGGCTGACATCCACATTTTGCAGCATCACCACAAGATGGTCATAATAGGAACGCATGCGCTCAACGTCGAGCTTGACGCGCTCGAAGTCGGCAATCCGTTCACTGGCGTCATTGACCTTGGCCTCCCAGTCCTTGATGGCGTCCTCAGTGGCAGCCTTCTTAAGTTCGACCATGTTCAAAGAAGCCAGAAGCTGCTCGCGGTTCTGGCGGAGAAGGGAGTCACTCAGCCCTTCGATCTGGGAAATCTCCCCATTCAGCTTGATCATTTTGGGGTGCTCCGGCCGGAAGTAATTGGTAAAGGAGTCCCGCATCAACTTCAACTTGGCGACCTCCCGCTGCGCTTCCGCATAAGATGCGGAAGCCGTGTTGAGCGCGGAGTCGGCGGGCGAAGCGCCTTTGGAACCGGACGCAGTGTCCCCGGTGATAGCCATCATGCTAGTCGGATTCAGAGCGCCGGCGCCAGCGCCGCCGTCACATACGGCTTTGAGCAGCTTGTATTCCAAAGAGAGCCTGGAGTACTCAGTTAGCATCTCCGAAAGGTAAGTGCTGGCCGCCTTGGCGCGATCCTCCAGGACGGGAACGTTGTTGGTGCGCATGTAGGCCGTCAACTTATCCTGGCCAGCCTTCAGCTCGGCCTCTTTAAGGGCAATTTGAGCGCTGAGAGAGGCAAAGGTAATCGTGCTCTGGCTTTCGTGAACTTCATTGACATAGGCCAGCAGGGAATCCATCGAACCATTGAGGAATGCCTGTGTATAGGACGCGCTGGGGCCGCGGGCGGTTATTTCGAGGACGGAAGTCCTGGCGACCTGGATAATCCGAAGTTTGGCGGGCACACGAAGGCCCTGGGCATTGGTTGGGATCGCGACGCCGGCGGCCTGGAGCGCATCAAAAGCGCGGTTCTGGATCAGGTCGCTGCCGATAAGTTCAGCCTGGGTCGCGCCAATGGTTTGAGCTTCGTTGCGGTCCTCATAAACGGCCGTGTCGGCCACCTTGATGGACCCTGGCATCCAGAGTCTGGCGGTGGAAGAGTAAGTTTGGGGCAGCCAACGATTCAAAGCCATGCCAAGAGCGCAGAAAGCCACCACGCTCAAAGCGACAATCCACCAGTTCTTGCGCAAAAAGAAGAGGTAGCGATCGACCTGCCAGAGGCGGGAAGAAGGCTCGTGCATTGGAGCCAGGCCATTGCCGGGCGCGGGACGGTCCGGTTCGGCGGGCAGGGAGTGCCCATTGGAGGTGGTGAGATTAAGGTTGAGCATGGTTTAGAAGCTTAAAAGTTTACTGGGAACGAAGATGCTGTCGCCCGGCTCCAAGAGCAGGTCGTGGTCCGTCTTTCCCTCTTCGATCACTTTGCTCAAATCGACGGTAATCGTCTTGCTGGGCTGATTGGGACCATCGGCGCGGCGGGTCAACCGGACGTGGCGTTTATCGGCATAATCGGTGAAACCGCCGGCGCGAACAACCGCCTTGCTCACGGTGAGCGCCTCGTCGCCGGGCAAGTCAACGGAGCCGGTCAGCCGAACCTGACCGGAGATATAACAGGCCCCCCGGGTCTTCGCTTTGAGATCAATCGACATGAGAACGGTGGCGGTGTAGTAGTACTTTTTCTCAAGCTGGCTTTTGATGTCGGCCGCGGCCTCCTGGGAGGTCTTGCCGGCGACAGGGAAGCGGCCGATATAAGGAACCTCCAAGTCGCCGGAATCAGAAACGGTCAGCGTTTTGGGTTCGGGCGGCTCTCGCAAGTCAACCTGGTCCTCAACGATGCGGAAACTAAGAGTGTCATGAGGTTCCAGCTTGTGAGTCGCGGCCAGGGCGGCGACGCTCAGGCTGGTCTCGGACGCGGCATTGGTGGGGACCGCCGGGGTGGGGTCCCCCGAGGCAAAAGCCGGGACGACCAGGAGAGACGATAGGAGCCCGAGGAATGCCCGGCGGGCATGGGGCGGGAAGAGACGGCTGCGAAGGATCCCGATCTGGGTCACGGAACGGGCAATGATGGAGGTTGTAAACATAAGTTTAAAGGCGATAGGTAAGAGCAAGGAGAACGTCATTCTGAGTGTAATTGGCAATCCCGTAGGCCGCGTTCTTTCGCAGGAAGACATAAGCCAGACGAGCCTCCAATCTCTTGGTCAAAGGGTACGCGAAGGCCAGCCGGGCATCGACCCTTTCATAACTTGGGGAGTAAATTACAATATCCTGGAGCGGGGTCTCAAACGGTTCCACCGCGTTTTCATACCGGATACTGGCGGTCAGCAAACCGCGCTGGACGACCTTGCAAAGGCCGCTGAGAGCGACATACCACTGCTCAATAACGCCGCTGTCAACACTCACGTTCACCGAATGGCCGCCTTGCAAAGCAAGGCTGAAGTGCTCGTTCAAAGCGGCATCAGCGGAAAGCGATGCGTAGTAGCCGGACAGGCTGGAACGGCCTTGAGTGAGCGCCGGCGTGTCATATTGATAATCCAGGTAACCGGCGCGACCGGTCAAGTGAAGGCGGGAGGCAGCCTGCCACTCGGCAAAAGCGCCAACGCTATAAGTGTCATAGCCGCTCAAAAGCCTCTCGTCGTACACAGTGTCGCCGCCGCCCGACTCGACTCCGACGAGGATTCCGGGACGGGGACGGTACGCCAGGCGGGCGGTTCCAATGTCCGAGGAATTGTTGAGCGGTTTGAATTGGGCGGTGGACGAGATGAAGTTCAGATGATCAAAGCCCAGGGTGACGGAGAAATCGCCCAGATCGCGGGAAACGGAAAGGCCGGCGGTGTTGAAAAGACCGCCAATGCGAACAATGCCGCTGATATTCCCGTAGAGGCTGGGATCATTCTCGTATGAGAACCGGTCGTGAATGTTGATTTTGAAATCGTCTGCCAGGAAATCAAAAGAAAGGACGGAGCCTGGAGTGATCAGAAGTCTGGAATCAGCGGAATGCTCGGTATAGGCCTCGTAGCCGAGACCGAAAGAAAGATTGAAGGAATTGACATCAGTCAAAGGCAAAACGCTCTGAACGTTGACTTTGGGGCGGAGAATAAAGTCTTGCTCGCGCTGGGAATCAGACAGGCCGATATTGTCGTTCCACTCAGATTCAAAGTCCGCGGTGGCAAGAACGCTCAGGTCACCCCAACGAAGGGCATAGGGCTGGTCCTGAGGCAGGCCCTGGGGTTTGGAGGCGGCGTTTTCGGCGCTGGGAGGCAGGAGCTTGAGGGCATCCTGGGCGGAAGCGGCGTGGACAAATGCTCCCACAAGAATGCACCGGCAAGCGGCGCAAAGCGATCTGAAAAAGAGTGGGCGCTTGAGGAGATTCATCTAAATGGCAGTTTTGGGCGGGACAACAACGAGCAGGGCCGTGCGCAGGATAATCCAGCAGTCCAGCCAAAAGGACCAGTTTTCAAGGTATTCAATGTCAGACTGCATTCGTCCGACGACCTCCTGGGGCGTGGCGGCGTTGCCGCGGTAACCCCGGACCTGCGCCAGGCCGGTGACACCCGGCTTGACAAAGCTGCGCACGTAAGCCCTTTGAAAAACTCGCCGGTATTGCTCGTTGTAAGAGGAAAGATGGGGACGCGGGCCGACGACGCTCATATCGCCGCGGAGGACGTTTATAAATTGCATCATTTCGTCCAGGCTGGATTTGCGCAGGAAGCCACCCATCGGGTAAAGCCGGGGGTCGTTCTTGGACTTGGGAAGGGAATGATCGCGGCCGTCGGCCAAGTGCATCGTGCGCAGCTTGAGAATCGTGAATGGCTGGTTGTAAACGCCCTCGCGGAGCTGGAGATACAAGAGGGGACCGGGCGACTGGAAGCGCTGGAAAATCCAGGTGCATAACGCCAGGAGCGGCAAAATGAAAAAGACGACCGGCAAACTGACGGCAATGTCGAGACTCCGTTTAAAAAAGCGATTGACGGGGTCCTGCAGAGGCTCCTCCCGAAGTCCGAGAAACGTCATGCCGCCGTCTTCAAACACCGTTAAAGGCTGGCCAAAAGCACGATCAACATCAGCCACAACCAGCAGTCTGACACCGCGCTCCTCGCATACATTGGTGTAGCGGAGCATCAGTCCATCGCCCAAGGTAAGCTCGACAACAACGACGGTGATGACGCCGGGAGAATTCAAGTGATTCTCCAAATCGCCAGGACGGCCCAGGATGGGAAGCGAGTCGTCGTCCCCGTCCTCAGCCTCGTCCGTCAGCAAACCTGAGACGGTGAGGCCCAAATAGCAGTTGTGATCCAGCCAGCGTTTGACTTGGCGCGCCTTGGCTCTGGGACCAATGAGAATCACCCTTTGACGCCAATCGGAGCCAAACGTGAGGCGGGCAAAGAAAGGAGGAAAGAATCTGTTGGTGGCGAACAAAGTGACATAAAGCAACGGAACAAAACTCAACGGGAACAACCAGGAGATACTCGATGCGTCAGAGGCCAGGACAGCAAGAAGGAAATAGAACAGAACGGTGCGCAGTTGCCCCACGGAACGCCGCGTGGCTTCTTCAAAAGTGGGGGCCTGGAGGCCGATCACGGCGTGGAACAGGCGGGAACTAAGTATGAGGCCCAGCAGCACAAAGTCGTTGTAGATAAAATAACGATGCAGGACCGGCTCGGGATAAGGCCGGGAATGCCCCAGAAAGAACCAAAGCCAGAACACCGCGGTGACCGCCAGGCACTGGCAAAGTGCCATCACAGTCTGAGTGCCGCGTTTTCGATCGGAGATCATGGCAGTCAAGAAGCGCGCCTGGCTGAGGCGCAATCGTCGGTTTTAAGTTTGCGCGGCGGCGGGGCCAGCCTGACGATCATCCGATGCGCGCCCGGATCGGATGAGAATCCATCGACAGCAGGGTCACTGACGTCGTCCAGGAGCCGAAGGGTCACCGAGGGCGGCGTTGGAACCGTTGAGCCGGCGCCCGGAGGAGTCAGGCGGCGCCATTCGGACGGAGTGGAGCCGAAGCGGCGCTTGAAAGTGGCATGAAACAACCCCAAATGATTGAAACCGCTCTCATGGGCGACGTTGATGATTTTGGCCGCCGGATTGCGGAGCAGATAAACGGCTTTCAAGAGGCGGAGTTCCGTTCGCAGGCCATTGACCGACGTTCCGAAGTGCTTGTGGAAAAGACGGCCCAGATGGCGCCGGCTGCAACCGAGCTTGGCCGCCATTTGTTTCACGGAAAGACACATCAGGTCGGAAGGGGATAATTGCTCAAAGACGCGCAGCATTCGCTCCTCGACGCGATCAAAGCCGCTTGGATGGCTTTCCACGGATTTGAGCTCCTCGGAGAGAATCGCGGCGATGACGCAAAGCAATTGACCGCGATGAGCGAGGCTGAACTGCGAGGGAACAGTCTCCAAGAGCTGATAGCATTCCCGGGCAAGACGGGAAGAGGCGCCATAAACCCTGGGACTCCTGAACCGCTCGATAATAGCGGGAAGCTTGCAAATCTGGTATCCGTCAAACAACGGAACCAGATGCTCGAAGGCGGCGGAGAAGGACCAGAAAACCACCTCCCCGTCGTTGACAGCGCTGAAGGAGCCGCTGACGGAACGATTCAAGACAAGAATTCCGCCGGGTGACAGAAGGAGCCTGGAGACGCCGGAAACGAATTGGCCAAGGCCGGACTTCACAAAGACAAACACCAAGCCCGGAGCATGGCGATCCGATGATTCAGCGGGCGAGGGGGCAGTCCAAGACCATTGATCGGCCCCTCGCATCCTAACCAGCTTAAGATTAATATAATCAGAAATCATAGTGACACACGAAAAACCGAGATAATTTGACAACGACAACTGACAACCGAACCGCTACAAAGTCCCTATCTATATACCCACTTGCATCAACCGCATCAACTGCTCAAGGATTCAGTGTTAGGCCAATGACATACATTATTGGGACACCAATCTAACTCGCAGAAAGCGCATAGCAGGATCAATGCCAGGCATGTTCTGAAAGGAGCCAAGCACTACGGAATAACTTGCGCCAGAATACCTTGCGGATTCAGCGCAACCGATCGAACCCGATGGCTCATTTCCGTACGTCTTGGTCATAACGCGACATTTCGGCATAAAACATCCACAGTATTTCAGACGGCGGCTGTTTCCATGGCCCCGCGTTTTTGGCGCCTGAATGGCCGCCTGCCAGGATGTTTCGGGCGGCCAGAGAACCGGGATGACACTATCCAGCCGGGCCGGGGCATCAAAGCCTGCATCCCTGATAGGAGTTCGCACCCCAAGAATTGTAAGCAATTGGCTCATGTCGGGATCGGTTTTTTTCCTACACGCCGCGAACTTCGCACGGCATCTGAAAAAGCGCAAGGTAAAAAGGTGTCGTTAGTAAAAGTATAAGATGTATTAAACATACGCGCAATTTTCAATTAGATACCGTAATCTTCATGTTTTGCCATGCCGCATTTCGAGCCGGGAAGCGGGTTTCGCCATCACACTTTCTTTCACTCCGTCGCAACCGCGGCTTCCCCCGCCAGACTCGTCACCGCGAGTCCTCTTATTGGCGCCATTAAATCAGGGCTCCCGGAGATCGAACAGTCGGAAAAAACAGCATTCGCGTGTAGGGGAATTACCCGACAAGCGGCGCCTGCCGCGGGCGGCGGGGCCGCCTTAAGTCTTGCCCGGGGAGCGATTTTGCTGGCCACGAGGGCCGGCCCGCGCTTACATGTAACCCTCTGGCCAGAAGAGACATGACAATGCCGCGAACGTCCCATGAGCGCATGATGAGCCGAATCGGCCGCCGCGATTAGAAGGGAAATCCCATGCCGCTGCCCATTCACCCCATAGACACGACGGCGCCGCCGCTCTCCGTCGCCGAAACGCTCAGCGGCAAAGCGGGAATTGTGGACCTCTGGTATTATTTTTATGAATCCAGAGACGACCCCGAATTGCGGAGAGCGCAGGCGGCGCTGATGACGGCGGAGGAATCCGAGCGGGGCCAACGCCTCCGCTTCGAGCGGGACCGCCGGCAATTTGTGGCCACACGGGCTTTGGCGCGGACGGTGCTGTCCAAGTACGCATCGGTGGCGCCGGGAGCGTGGCGATTCGGGGCCGGCCAAAACGGGAAGCCGCATGTCGTCCAGCCGCGAGTGAAGCCCCCGATTTTTTTCAATCTGGCGAACACACACGGCCTGGTGGTGTGCGCGGTGAGCATCGCTCACGAGCTAATCGGGGTCGATGTGGAACGGATCGACCGCGAGACGGAGATCGGCGATCTGGCGGAGAAGTTTTTTTCCGGGGCGGAGGTTCGGGCGCTTGGGGTGCTGCCCGCGCCGGAGCAAAGGCGGGGTTTTTTTGCCTTCTGGACGCTCAAGGAAAGCTACCTGAAGGCGCGGGGAACGGGTTTGGCCCTCCCCCTCGACCAGTTTTCATTCCGGCTGGACCGTCAGGCAATCGGCGTGGCGTTCGAGGAGGGATGCGCGGATCAGGCGGCAGATTGGAAGTTCGCGCTCTTGGGCGCGCCGGAGCATATCGTGGCCGTCGCGGCCAGGACGGGCGGCGTGCCGCTGTCCATGCGGGCGGCGCGGGTGACGCCGCTGAGGGGGGCCGGGGCGGGATGAGGCCGTGGAAAATGGCCGGTTTTTGCTCCAAGAAGTCCGAAATGGGAGTGGGAAGCGGTGGAATCCGGGGTTATAGTTACGAGATGACTGCGTGAAACGATTCCATGAAGACTTGAAAACGATTCTACTAGTTGACACATCGGTTAATCAGCGTCTCCCGATAAAATGGTTCCTCGAGAATTTCGGGTATGTTGTTGATTCGGTTGGGAACGCCGAGGAAGCGCTGACCGTTTTTGACGCGGTCATGCACGACATGGTCATCACCGACCTGGCCATTCCCGGCATGACCGGAACGGAAGTGGCGCACGTCATCAAGCTGCGCTCCCCTTCGACTCCGGTGGTGCTGTATTCCCGCCAAACGCCCGAGGACGCATCCGGCTTCGACGCCATTGTGAAGAAACCCCAGGGGACGCCCGTGGAGAGGGAGTTGCTGAAATTGAAGGAGACACTGGATTCATTATCAGGGCCCTCCAAAGGAGGAAGGCGGTCAGGGGGCGGGAAGGAGCCGCCAAGGGGCCGTCGGCGTTTTTGAGGAGCAAAAAGCCTTTGCCTGGTTCCTCTCCGGGTGATACAAGTGAACGCGCTATTAGGAAAGGAATGTGCGTTTGGACTTGATGAAATCCGTCCCTGTATGAGGAACCGAATGGTTTGTTTGGCGGCAGCGGCCCTGTGCTGTTGGGGAGTATCCTGCAATCAGAAGCCGGCCGCGCCGCCGCCGCCGCCCAAGGTGCAGGTTCTCACCGTCGCGCCCCGCGACGTGCCGATCTATCAGCAATGGATCGGCACGCTGGATGGCTATCCCAACGCGCAGATTCGCGCGCAAGTGAGCGGATACCTCATCAAGCAGAACTACGTGGAGGGCGGCGCGGTGAAGAAAGGGGACCCGCTTTTTGAAGTGGACCCGCGGCCCTTTCAAGCGGCGCTGGATCAGGCGCTGGGCAAATTGGCGCAGGACCAGGCCCAATACGGCAAGACGGAGCTGGATGTCAAACGTTTCACGCCACTGGCCCGCGACCAAGCCGTAAGCCAGGAGGAATTGGACGACGCGGTCCAGGCCAACCTCGCGGCCAAGGCGGCCATCCAGTACGACAAGGCCGCGGTGGAAAGCGCGACCTTGAACCTTGAGTTCTGCAAGATCACCTCACCCATCGACGGCATCGCGGGAACCGCGCAGGCGCAAATCGGAGACCTTGTCGGGCCGGGCAGCGCGGTGCTGACGACGGTATCGACCGTTGATCCCATGCGGGCCTATTTCAGCATCAGCGAGCAATCCTATCTGGCGTTTTGCCGCCAATTCACCAACGTGGCGGCCAGGGCGGCGTATCGGGTGGAGATGGAAATGCAACTGATCCTTTCCGACGGCTCGACGTATCCCTATCCGGGGAAATGGTTTTTCACCAGCCGGCAGATTGATGTCAATACGGGCACGCTTCAGGTCGCGGCCCTGTTCCCGAACCCCGATTACATCCTGCGCCCCGGCCAATACGCGCTGGTGCGGGCGAAGGTTGAAACGCGCCGGGGAGCCATCCTGCTGCCGCAACGGGCGGTGATGGAATTGCAGGGTTCCTACCAGGTTGCCACGGTCGATGCGCAGAACAAGGCCCATATCAGGCCGGTGCGGGTTGGGGAACAGGTGGGAAATGACTGGCTGATCGAAGGCGGGCTTGAGGCCAACGACCGGGTCGTGGCCGAAGGCACGCAGAGCGTCAAGGAGGGGACGGTGGTGGATGCGCAGCCGTATAAAACAGAAGAGGCGGCCAAAGGCGCGGCGCGAACGACCAGGGAATGACCACGTCGGGAAAATAGCATGTATCGCTTTTTCATCAACCGCCCCATCGTCGCGATGGTCATCGCCATACTCATGGTGCTGATCGGCCTGGTTTCGATGACGACGCTCCCGATAGCGCAGTTTCCCAGCGTAGTTCCACCGGAAATCCGCATTCAAACCACGTTTGTCGGCGCGGATGCCGAGACGGTGCAGCAGTCCATCGCCACGCCCATCGAGGAGCAAATGAGCGGGGTGGACGACATGAATTACATGTATTCCATCAATGCCAACAACGGTGTCATGCGCATGGTGGTGAATTTCGACGTGAAAACCGATCCCAACACCGACCAGATGCTGGCGCAGTTGCGCGAGGCCCAGGCGGCGTCGCAATTGCCCGCCGCGGTGCAGAATTACGGTGTGACGATCCTCAAATCCCCGACGACCCCGATGTTGCTGGTGGCCCTCTACTCGCCCGATGGCACCTACGACGCCACGTTTCTGGCCAATTACGCGTACATCAACCTGGTGGACCAGATCACGCGGGTCAAGGGCATCTCCAACATCAACGTCTTTGGGGCCGGCCAGTACGCCATGCGTTTTTGGGTCAAGCCGGATCAACTGGCAAAACTCAATTTGACAGTCAGCGACGTCATCGCGGCGGTCGGCAGCCAGAACACCGTGAACCCGGTCGGGCAGATCGGCGGGCCGCCCTCGCGGGCCTCGCAGGAGTTTACTTACACGGCCATCGCCCAAGGCCGCTTGGTCACCGCCGAGCAGTTCGGCAACATCGTCGTTCGCGAAAACCCGGATGGCTCGGTTGTGCGGCTCAAGGACGTCGCCCGCATCGAACTGGGGGCGCAGGTCTATAGCATCGCCGGCCGCCTTAACGGACGCCCCGCCGCCGTCATGGCCATTTACCAGCTGCCCGGCTCCAACGCCCTGGACGCGGCCAAGGGAGTCAAGGACCTGATGGCACAGCTCAAAACACAATTTCCGCGCGACCTGGACTACGCGGTGTCGCTGGATACGACGCTGGCCGTCAGCCGGGGCATCGATGAAATCCTGACAACGCTTTGGGAGGCGATGCTCCTGGTGATTCTTGTCGTTTACATTTTCCTGCAAGGCTGGCGGGCCACCCTCATCCCGATGCTGGCCGTGCCGGTGTCCCTGATCGGCACCTTCATCCTTTTTCCGGTCTTTGGTTTTTCCATCAACACCCTCTCCCTGTTCGGCCTGGTCCTGTCCATCGGGTTGGTGGTGGATGACGCGATCATCGTCGTGGAGGCGGTCGAGCGGCACATTGAGGAAGGGTTGAAGCCCAAGGAAGCGGCCCTCAAGGCGATGTCCGAGGTGGCCGGCCCGGTGGTGGCGATAGCGATGATATTGACGGCGGTGTTTGTGCCGACGGTGTTCATTCCGGGGATCACCGGGCGGCTTTACCAGCAATTCGCGCTGACCATCGCCATTTCGGTGATCTTCTCCGCGTTCAACGCCCTGTCTCTCAGCCCCGCGCTGTCGGCGCTGCTCCTCAAACCGCGCTCCGAATCGCGCGGTCCGATGACCTGGTTTTACTCGTGGTTCAACCGCCAGTTTGGGCGGGCGACGCGCGGTTACGTGCATTGGAGCGATGTGTTGATACGGCGCAGCGTGCTCAGTCTGGCCCTCCTGGCCGGGGTCGTCGTGCTGGCGTTTTTGACCGGGCACAAACTGCCCTCCTCCTTCCTGCCCGAGGAGGACCAGGGCTACATGTACATCAACGTCCAACTGCCCAACGCGGCGTCGCTGCCGCGGACGGACGCCTTTTGCAAGAAGGTGGAGGCCGCGCTGAAGGAGATTCCGGGCATCAAGTATTACTCGACGGTGCTGGGATTCAGCCTACTGAGCCAGGCGCAAACGACCTATAACGCCTTGTTTTTTGTCACCTTGCAGCCGTGGAACCAGCGCACCGACGCGGCGCAGCAATACAGCGCGATCCGCGCGCGGATCAACCGCGAACTGGCCGCGCTTCCCGAGGCGAAGGCGGTCTGTTTCCCGCCCCCGGCCATTCCGGGAGTGGGCACCGCCGGGGGATTTACCTTCATATTGGAGGACCGGCTGGGCAAAGACCCGGCCTTTCTGACCGACAACCTGGCCAAATTCATGGACGCGGCGGGGAAACGGAAGGAACTTTCCGGCCTGAGCACCTCCTACCTGCCCAGCGTGCCGCAGGTGTTGATCGACGTGGACCGCGACAAGGCGCTCAAACAGGGGGTGGATTTGGGCCAGGCTTACCAGACGCTGCAAACATTCCTGGGCGGTTATTTTGTCAACTATTTTAACCGCTTCGGCCGCCAGTGGCAGGTGTACGTCGAGGCCGAGGACCGCTACCGCTCCAGCACGGACAACCTGAGCTTGTTCTATGTCCGCAACCGCCAGGGCCAGAACGTGCCGCTCTCGGCGCTGGCGACTGTCAAACATCGGACCGGCCCGGAGTTCGTCATGCACTACAACGAGTACCGCTGCGCGCAGATCAACGGCGGCGCGGCCAAGGGCTACAGTTCCGACGATGCCACCCGGGCCTTGGAGGAGGTCTTTGCCCAAACGATGCCCCTGGGCATGGGGCACGACTATTTCGGCATGTCCTTCCAGGAGCAGAAGGCCGCCCAAGGCGTCCCCCGCGCCGCCATCTTCGGGCTGTCACTTATTTTTGTCTTTCTCATCCTGGCGGCGCTCTATGAAAGCTGGTCCCTGCCAATAAGCGTCCTCATCAGCACGCCCGTCGCGGTGCTGGGGGCGTTTCTGGCGCTGTGGTCGCGCAGCTTTGAAAACAATGTTTATGTCCAGATCGGCCTGATCATGCTCATCGGGCTTTCGGCCAAGAACGCCATCCTCATTGTGGAGTTTGCCAAGACGGAAGTCGAACGCGGCAAGTCCCTCACGGAGGCCGCCCTGACCGGCGCCCGCATCCGTTTGCGGCCCATTCTGATGACCTCTTTCGCTTTTGTCTTCGGCTGCATCCCGCTCTGGTTCGCCACGGGGTCGGGCGGGATTTCGCGCGAGACGCTCGGCACGGTCGTCATTGGCGGGATGCTCGGCTCCACGTTGCTGGGCATCTTCATCATCCCCGTTAATTTCTACGTCGTCGAGCGCCTTTCGCACCGCCGCAAAAAAGAGGAGGACGGGAAAACGTGAGCCGCTCCAGCGCTTTCCTCCTTTGCGCGCTTATAGTCTCCGGCTGCGCGGTCGGACCCGACTTCAAAAAGCCCGACGCCCAGCCGCCCGCGGCGTTTCGCGGGGACGACGGCGGGCAGACCAACTCGCTGGGGGACGCCCCGTGGGCGGAGTTGTTCGAGGACCCGGCGTTGCGGGAATTGATTGGGACGGCGCTGACGAATAATTATGATTTACGGCTGGCCGCGGCGCGAGTCGAGGAGGCGCGGGCCGTGCTGGCGCAGAGCCGTTCGACGCTTCTTCCCCAGGCGTCCTATCAAGCGGGGGTTGGCGGGGGCAGAAATGTGGTGGCGGGCACCCCCAGTTACAGCGGCGGGCCGGCCGGGACCGAGTATGAGTTCGCCGGCTCGGTATCCTGGGAGATCGATCTTTGGGGCCGGCTCCGCCGCCTCAATGAATCGGCGCGGGCGCAGTTCCTTGCGACAGAGGAAGCCCGGCGCAACGTCACCGTCAGCCTGATCGCCAGCGTGGCGGGAGCTTACTATCAATTGCTCGCCCTGGATAAAGAGCTTTCCATAGCGCAGGCCAGCACCAATTCCTTCGGGCGAAGTTTGGACATTTTCAGCGACCGCCTGCGCGGCGGCGTCGCCTCGAAATTGGAGACCGCCTCGGCGCGGGCGTTGCTCGCGGCGGCGGCGGGTGCGATACCTGAGTTGCGCCGGCAGATTGCCGTCCAGGAGAATCAACTTCGGGTTTTGCTGGGCCAACCCCCCGGTCCGCTGGCTCCCGGCCGGGCCGGGCTGGATGACCAGCGGCTGCCGGATGTTCCGCCGGGCCTGCCCTCCGCTCTGCTCCAACGGCGGCCCGATATTCGACAGGCCGAACAGCTCATGCGCTCGGCCAACGCGCTGGTGGGCGTGTCCAAAGCCGATTTTTATCCGCGCCTGAACCTGACCGCGCTTTTCGGCCAGGTCAGCCCGGAACTTTCCATGCTGACCTCCGGGGCCGCCAATGCCTGGGAGGCGGCCGGTGGATTGACGGGGCCGATCTTCCAGGGGGGACGGCTCAAGGGCCAGTTGCGCCAGGCCCGCGCCCAATGGGAAGAGTCCCGGCTGCAATATCAATCCACCGTTTTGAATGCCTTCAGGGAGGTGGCCGACGCGCTGGCGGCCCGCGAGGAACTGACATTGGAACGCGCCGAGCAAACCAAGGCCGTCGCGGCCTACCGTGAAGCGGTGCAAGTGGCCAATCAGCGATACCTTGGCGGCCAGGCCAGCTACTACGAACTGCTGCAAGAACAGCAGCAACTCTTCCCCGCCGAAACCGCCCTGGCGCAGACGCATCTCAATCAATTGCTGGCGACCGTGCAACTCTACAAGGCGCTGGGCGGCGGCTGGGCCGCGACAAAACAGCCGTAATTTGTTGAGTGGCGGGGGAAGGCGGGCATGGCAATTCTATGGTTTGACATCCAGGCATACCACGGACGCGATGGGGTCCGGCGCCTGCGTAGGCAGGCTGAGCGCGAAGGTGGTCTGGTCGCCTTCGGTCGTGACCTTGCCGTCAACCGTCGTCTTGGGATCCGCCAACAGGCAGGCCTTGACGAGTTGGGCCTTGTAGGTGGAGGTGAGAGAGAACTTGCCATCCGCCGGCCATTGGAAAATGTGGAGGTAGATCTTGCCCGAGCCGTCGGCAGCGAGTTTGGTCGTCGCACGCCAGTCCCACGGAATGGCCGCACCGCGGCCCGCGTTTGGAGCCGCGGGCGCGATTCGCGGGAAGGGATTGGGGCCGGTGGCATAGAGGGCCTCGCCATTGACTTTGAGCCATTTTCCCATTTCGAGCAGGCGGTCAATTTCCGGTTGGGGAATCAGGCCCTCGGCGGTAGGGCCGACATTCAGGAGGTAGTTGCCGCCCTTGCTGGCAATGTCGATGAGGTTGCGCAGAAGCGTTTCGGTGGATTTGAACCTCGTGTCAGTGGACTTGTAGCCCCAAGTGTCGTTGATGGTCATGCAAGTCTCCCAATCGCGTCCGCCGGGGTAGCCGGTGGCGGGAATGAAACCCTCGGGAGTTTCAGTGTCGCCGCGGAAGCCGCCGCCTAAACGGTTGTTACTGATGATGCCGGGGTCCAGAGCCAGAAGGTCATGCAGCGGCTTGGCTCGTTCGGCAGTCATGATGCGACCGGGCGTGTCCCACCAAATGACTTCCGGGTGGATGCTGGTCATCAACTCCTTGACTTGTGGAATGGCAATTTTCTGAAGATATTCGTCATAGGAGCCATCCATGTTCGTATCCCAACGTCCACGCCCCTGGACATCACCGCCGGGATGATTCCAGTCCTGTTCTTGAGAATAATAGACGCCGAAATGAATGCCTTGTCTGCGGGCGGCTTCGGAGAGTTCTTTGATGACGTCGCGTTTGAAGGGCGTGGCGTCCACGATGTTGAAGGGATCGTCGGTTTTGAACATGGCGAAGCCGTCGTGGTGCTTGGAAGTGATGACGATGTATTTCATGCCGGCGTCCTTGGCGATCTTGATGAATTCGTCGGCGTTGAAATGAGCGGGGTTGAACTGGCCGGCGTATTTGCGGTAATCGGCGGAGGGGATTCTGGCCGTGTTCTGTATCCACTCGCCCAAACCGCCGATATTCCGGCCCTGGTAAACGCCGGCGGGGACGGAATAAATGCCCCAGTGGATGAACATGCCGAAGCGGGCATCGCGCCACCATTTCATGCGGGCATCGCGCTGTTCCTTGGTTTCAGTCGCATCCGAGGACAAAGCCGCCGCCGGTACGGCAGGCTGAGCCTCCAGCCGGCAGACTATGGTTGCGCCTAGAACAGCACCCGCCAGGAGGTTTAGTACTAATTGCTTCTTCATAATCAGTGTTTTCTCAATCGAATAAATGCATGGTCCCGATCAATCCTGGAACAGCAGCGGGGCGAACTCGTGCAGACTGCGCCGCCATGTCAGCCACTCGTGAGCCGTGTTGGGTGAGACGTAGAAGACAGTGTTGATGCCTGCTTGTTTCAACGCTTCAGTGTTGACCTTCGGATCGCCACCGACCCCGCCGCCGACGCGGTTCCCGATTTCGCGGCTGCCATAGCCGACGAATACCACCTTGACCTTCTCCCTGAAGCCGGGCGTGTTGTTCACATCATTCGTGGAGATGACGCCGCCGCTGAAGAGGCCGATGGCGGAGAATGTGTCGAGATGGGCCAGGGTGATTTGCCGGGTTTGCATGCCGCCCATCGAGAGGCCGGCCATCGCGCGATGCGGCTGATCGGCAATCGTGCGGAAATTGGAATCAACGAAAGGAATCACGTCCCCGATAAGCGCCTGCTCGAAAGCGCTGAAGTTAAACATGCCGCGTCCGCCGCCGCGCGGGGGAGCGCCGGCGGGAGGCGCGCCACGACCGCCGGGGCCGCCGCTGATTCCGCCGTTTTCCATCACGATGATGAACGGTTTGGCTTTCCCTTCGGCAATGAGATTGTCCACGATCAATCCAGCGTGTCCCTGGGCGCCCCAACCGCTTTCACCTTCGCTGTAGCCGTGTTGCAAGTAGAGCACCGGGTAACGTTTGTTGGAATTTTTGTCGTAATCCGGCGGCGTATAAACGAAGCAGTGGCGATTGGTGCTGCTGGTTTTGCCGAAATAGAGCACCTCTCGCAATTCGCCGTGAGGCACATTTTTGAGCGCGTAAAAGTCCTGGTCATAGGCGGGAATCTCGATGTCGTTGCGCCAACTGCCCGAACCGAAAATGAACGTGCTGCCGGGGTCCGGCACCTGCGCGCCATCAATGACAAGCCCGTAGTAGTGATTGCCTTGGTCAAAAGGCGTCGAATCGCCGGTCCAAACGCCGTTGGCGTCCTTGGTCATCGGAAACCTTTTGCCGTTGATCTCGAGCTGAACGCTCTGGGCTTGAGGCGCGGCGATGCGCGCCCGCACGCGGCCTTCAGAGTTGACTTGCGGATAGTCTTTGTCGCGCTGGTTGGTCGCCGCGGGCTTGAAATCTTCCGCCGGCGGCTGGTTTGTCTGGGCCAGGGCCGTCAGACCAGCCAAGAGTGAGAAGGCTACTGCGGTCGCTTTCATGAAAGTCTTGGCTCAGTCTTGGATGTCAATGCGCGGCATTATTAACTAATCCCGGAATAGCTGCTGGCTAAAGAAATACAGACTCCGTTTCCAGCTCGTAAAATCATGCGCCGAGTTCGGGGAGACGTAATAGACGGCTTTGACGCCTGCCTGGGTCAGCACGTCGGCGGCGAGCTTGATGCCCTCGGGGCCGCTGGGGGCGGTGCCGCCGCCACGGGGGGCGGAGCTTTCCTTGCTGCCGAAACTCATGTACACCAGTTTGACTTGCTTCTTGAAGGCGTCCATATCGGTGATGTTCTCCGGGCGGATGTTGCCGCCGCTGAAGACGCCGACATAGCAGAACTTGTCGGCGTTGGCCGGGGCGATTGATCGGGTTTGCATGCCGCCCAAGGAGAGGCCGGCCAGAGCGCGGTGTTGGGCGTCGGCCTGCACGGAATAGTTCGACTCGATATACGGGATGATGTCCTTGAGCAGGTCGTTCTCGAAGTTCTTTCCCGTGCCAGCGCCAAAGCCGCCACGCCCGCCGGGCATTCCGCCGCGGGGAGGAGCCGAACCGGGTCCGCCCGGAGCGCCACCGGCGCCGTTAGTTCCGCCGGGAGCACCAAGGGCGCCGCGAGCTTCCTCCGCGTTGGTCGTCGCATTGCCGTTGGGAAAGACGACGATCATGGGAACGATCATCTTGTCGGCAAGGAGATTGTCGAGGATCACGTTGGCCCGGCCACTTTGAGTCCACGCGCGTTCATTCTGGCCGGCGCCGTGGATTAGATAGAGCACGGGATACTTTTTGTCTTTGGAATAGCCGGGCGGAGTATAGACCTCCATCCAGCGCTTTAAACCTACCGCGACGGCTGTGCCATCATAGCCCACCCTTTCAACCTTGCCCTGCTCGATTCCCTCGCGGGCCCGGTCGAAGCCTTGCGGCGGCACCGGAGTGTTGTCTTGTGAGGGTTGATCCGCGGCCCGCAATGGGGCCGTTGCGAGCGTGAAGACGCTCAATCCGAGCAGCAAACAAATACAATGTTTTGACATAATGTTCATGGCGGCAGTTGACTGGTTATCGGGACGGTTACACGGGACCATCGACGTTCTGGCCGGCGTCGCGGAGGCGCTGAAGCTTGTAGATGAGCGCGCGCCGGCTGATGCCCAGGGCCTTGGCCGTGGCAGTGCGGTTGAAATTGTTTTTGCGCAAGGCCTGGAGCACGGCTTGCGATTCGACTTCCTCCAATTTGCCGGCGTCGCCCGGTTCCAGGGGGGCTGCGGACTGGACGCCCGAATGGATGCGGGCGGGCAAATGTTCGGGCACGATCAGTTCGCCCCGGCACAACAAGGCGGCGCGCTCCATGGCGTTGGCCAGTTCGCGAACGTTGCCCGGCCAGGAGTAACCCTCCAGGCAGGCGGCCACTGAAGCGGAGAGCCGCGCGCGCCCCTGGGAGAACTTCTCCAGAAACTTATTGGCCAGCGGCAGGATGTCCTCGCGCCTTTCGCGCAGCGGCGGCACGGTGAGTTCCACCACGTTCAAGCGGTAAAACAAGTCCTCCCGGAACCGCCCCGCTTTGACTTCCTCCTCCAGGTTGCGGTTGGTCGCGGCGAGGATGCGGGCGTTGACGTGGATTTCGGTGTTCGAGCCGATCCTCTGGAACCGGCCGTCCTGCGCCACGCGCAAGAGTTTGGCCTGGAGCTGTTGAGCCATGTCGGCGATTTCATCCAGGAAAATCGTGCCGCCATCGGCCATCTGAAACCGGCCGATGCGCTGGGCGACTGCGCCCGTGAACGCGCCCTTCTCGTGGCCAAAAAGTTCGCTTTCCAGCAACGTTTCGGGAATGGCGGCGCAGTTGACTTTGACAAAGTTTCCCGCCGCCCGCGGGCTCCAAGTGTGGATGACATCGGCGACGACTTCCTTGCCCACGCCGCTTTCCCCGGTGATGAGCACGCGGCTTTCGGAGGCGGCGACCAGGGAGGCGTCGCGAAAGAGGGCCTGCATGAGCGGGCTGGCGGCGACGATGTGGGCCGGCAATTGTTTGTCCGCGTCAAATTTGAGCGGGGCGCGCTGGGAAAGACCCGTCGCCTGGCGCACGGAGGCGAGCAATTCGTCCAGGTCAATCGGCTTGGAGAGATAATTGACGGCGCCGTCGCGCATGGCGCCCACGGCGTCGCGGACGTCCGCGTAGGCGGTGACAAGAAGAATGGGAAAGGAACCATGTTCCTGGCGGGCCAGACGCAGGGTTTCCAGCCCGGTGAGGCCGGGCATGCGAACGTCGGAAATCATCATGTTGATCTCCTGCTGGCGCAGAACCTCCAAGGCGCGTTCGCCGGACGAAACGGGAATGGTCTCGAAGCCCTGGCTGCTGAGAAAGGAATCCAGCAGGCTCCGCTGGCCGGCGTCATCATCGACAATGAGCAGGCGCGGGGCGGACGGGCGGCTGGGCGGTTGGCCGGGCATCTGCCTCACTCCTTCTTGAGCTTGACATGCGAAATGCGAAAGAGCGCGCCCGCCGGCTGGTTGGCCAGGCACTCGATCTCCCAGCCGTGCGCCAGGACGATTTGCTGGACGACTGCCAGGCCCAAGCCCGTGCCTTCGGCGTGGGTGGTGAAGTAGGGCTTGAATATCTCGTCGCGCTGATCGGGGGAGACGCCGGGACCGTTGTCGGAGATTTCGATGAAGGCCTCCTCATTGTTCCGCCGGCTGGCGCGAATTCGGATGACGCCCTTTGCGGGCACAGCTTGGACGGCGTTGAGGACGAGGTTGAACAAAGCCTGGCGCAGGAGTTGTTCGTCGGCCTCGATGATGACGGATTCGACCAGGACTTCGAGTTGGATTTTCTTTTCGTCAATGTCGTAATTGAGGGCGCGCGCCACTTCGGTGGCAACCGCATTGAGGTTGACGGCGGCCCGGCGAACTTCCCGGGGGCGGGAGTAGTTGATGAATTCGTTAAGTTGCGCGGTGACGCGGTCGGTTTCGTTGATGATATCGAGCGTCTTTTCGCGGATTTCCGGCGGGGCGCCCTCGTGTTTGGAGATGATCTGGGCCAGGCCGCGGATGATGTTGAGCGGGTTGCGGGTTTCATGGGCCAGGCCGGCGGCGGCGAGGTTCATTTCCTTGAGGTGCAGGTTCTGCTCGCTGGCGCGGACCAGGCGCAGTTGCAGCTCGGAGGTTCCGACCAGGCTGTGCCAGGCCATCCCGAAGCCGGCCACGGCGGCGGTGCCCATGATGCCAATGATCACGCGCATCCACAAATCATCGTTCAGCGCCCGAAGAACAGGCTGGGCGGACAAGACGACGACAAAGGTGTGGGCGCTCCTGTTGTTGATGAGGTCTTTGTAGTGTTCCTCCGTCATCCAGTATGGACGCTCGGTGCTCAGGTTCGGGGGGCGGGGGGGCCGGTTGGTGTATGGCGGCGGGCCTTCCGGGCCCCAGAAAGGACGATCATTGCTCTGGTTCGGGCCGCGGGGAGGCCGTTCGCCGAACGGGGGCGGCTGGCCTTCGGAGAAATTCGTGGCGGCCATGCGATTGGTGCGCATGGCGCGGAACTCGCTCGACGGGATCACCAATTCGGGGGCCATGTTGGTTCCCAAGTCAATCGGATATTTCAATATCGCCGTGTCGCCGCTCCAATAAACACCGCCCTCAAACTCATCGCGCGACGGCAGGTTCGTGATGGACAGTCCGACGGAGGCGACGATTTCGTCGGAGTTGTTGAGCAGCTCGACGGAGAGGAGATCGTTGGTGCTGACCAGCGCGTTGAGGCCGGCTTCGAGCCGTTCTCTGCCGACGACACCGCTGCCGAAAAATCCCAGCGAGGTCATGAGCTTGCCGCACGCCGATGATTCGTAGCGGCCCCGGTCGCTGACGCTATGAAGCAACTCCTTGCGCACGCGCGCGTGCTCGGCCGTCTGCCAGCCTATCAGCGCGGCCCACACGGCCGCCAGCACACCGTAAACCGCCCAATCTCGGCGAGTCATCATGCGTCAACCTTTCTTAGCGCGCGCGCGGCGTCCCGACAGGGACCGCCACGGGCGGCGAGTTGCTTTGTCCAGTTTCCAAGTACTGGTTGTATTCCTTTTGGGTGAAGGCCTTGGGCGCCATTTCCTCGCGGCCCCGTTCGTCGGCGCTCATCCGCGCCAGGTCGCCGGGCGTTCGAATCACATATGGCGTGAGCATGATGATCAGCTCCGTCTTGGAGTCGGAGGTCAGCTTGTGATGGAACAACACTCCCAGCCCGGGAATGTCTCCCAAAATGGGAATCTTGCTGTCCGTGCTCGTTCGGTTGTTTTGCATCATCCCGCCGATGACGACCGTCTGACCGTTGGGAGTGACGACAACGGTGTTGGCGGAGCGGATGTCAATGTACGGGGCGGTGATGGATTGGCCGTTGGTGGTGTAAGCGATGGCCTGGGAATGGCTGGCATCGACCTGCGAGATTTGCGGGTACAGGATCATTTCGACGGAGTCGTCGCGGTTGATGAAGGGGGTGACCTGGAGGATGATGCCTACACTGGTGTAGCTGATGGCGTTGTGCTCGTTGCCAAAAGTGTCGTAAGTCACGCCGGTGATGAGGGGCACCTCCTGGCCGATGGTTATGGTGGCTTGCTGGTTGTCGCGGGCCAGGATGGTTGGGCGGGAGAGGACTTCGACTTTGCCGACCTCGGCGATGGCGCGCAAGGTGGCGGTGAAATCGTTGCCGGCGATGGTGTAGAGGCCCTGGCCGGGGAGGGTGTTGACGCCGGCGGAATTGGGTGTGATGCCCTGCTGGAGCAAGCCAAAGGCGCTCTGGGCGGTGTTCGTGGTGGAGGCGTTGATTCTCTTGGTGACGCCGCCTTCGACGCCGACATCCACGCCTTTGTTATAGGTGACTTCAAGGAAAACGACCTTGATCAACACCTGCGGCTTGGGGCGGTTGAGATGGGTCACCACGTTGCTCACGTCAGCGGCGGTTGCTTCATCGGTGATGACATACACCATCTTCGAATCCTGATCGACATAAAAGTTGGCCGTGCCTTCCTGCCCGTTGCCCGGCCGCTCAATGGTTGAAGTGCCGGTCGTGCTGGTGGCGCCTCGCCCGGCTCCGCCGCCGCCGGTGCCACCGCCGAAGCCGCCGCCGCCGCCGCCGCCGCCGCCGCCGCCACCGCCACGGTTTTGGGCCAGAAGCGGGAGAGTCAGGCAACAGAGCCATACTGCCGCCCAGCGGCCGGCCCGAAGTTTCATAGTTTGGATGGACATATATTTCATTGGGTTGAACAAATTGTCAAAATCAACGAAGGCCGGTTGTGCCCCCGCTCCCTGAACTGCTGGAGCCGAAACTGCTGCTGGAGCTGGAGGTGGTGGACGATTGGCTGTTGGCATTGGCCGTCTCGCGGGCGCTTAAGGCCGTGGTCGTCGTGGTCGATGATTTGCTCGTGCTGCCGCCAAAAAGGGTGGACATTGTCAACTGCACGCTGTTGGGGTCCGCGTTGTCAAGGCTAAAGGCATACACATGCTGATTGCCCTTGGTGCCCTCGTCCAACTTCTCGATCATCCCTGTAATTTCCTCCATCATATCTTGCGACGCTGTCACCACGACCGATTCGGTGCGGGCGTCGGCCACGGCCAGCACGGTGGATTGCCGCTTCATGCGCGTGCTCTGGGTGGATGCGGCTTGTCCGCCGCCCCCTCCCCCAAACGGGTTAAACCGAAAACCCGCCGTCCGATTGCCCTGGTCCGATGAGGTGCTCGAGGGAAACAGGCTGGCCAGTTCGTTGGCGATCTCCGTCGGGTCGGCGTGTTTCAGACGGAAGACACGGATTTGGGTGATGTCCTGGCTCGGTTGGTCCAGTTGAACGATCACATTGCTGACGGTGGCCATGTAGTCGGGCGGCGCGCTGGCCACAATGGCATTCAACTGATCGTCGGAGGTAAAGACCGTGTGGGTCTGCGCGTTTTGCGTGGTGCTGCTGTTGCCGCCGCCCCCGCCGCCGCCCATCATCATGGCCATGGGGTTGAAGCCACCCCCCCGGCCCCCGCCGGCGCCGATTGTATTTCGCGTGTTGGCCCGGGTGATGTCGGAATCGGCGCTTTGAAAAATTTCCTTCAATTCAGAGGCAACCGATTTGGAATCGGCATAGGCGAGGGGGAAGACCTCGACATCGGAAATGGCGGAACTGTCAAGCGCGGAGATGATTTCAGCGATGCGGCGAACGTCTTTTTGCGCGGCGGTCATGATGATGGCGTTGCCCGCGTCGTTGGCGGTGACGGTGGCGCCCTGTGGGATGAGCTGGTCAAGGTCTCTGACCAGTTGCGCCGGCTGCAAGGTGTGGACCGGGAGGATTTCGGTGACAATGATGTCGTTGGCCGGAATGTTCGCAAATCCGTTTCTCTCGACAACGACGGGAGTCTGGGAACTGCTCTTGGCGCCGCTGGCATCCATGATGGTCAGAGTGCGGCCGCTGAGGCTGACGGCGAAGTGGTTCTTGGCCAGTTGTTCGCTAAGCAAATCCACTATCTCGTTGGTGGCTATCGGTTGCCTGGACACGACGCTGACTTTGCCCCGCAAATCGGCGTCCGTCATGATGATCAATCCCGCCTTGGCGCTCAGATAGTTGAGCACGGCGTTCAAGGGCGCTTCGTGAAAGTTGAGCACAAGACCGTTGGTGGGCGTCGGTCCGGCCGGCATGTTCGTGTCCAGAAGGGCAGACGCCTCAACTTCCGCGATCGCCGCGGTCCGGGGCGCCCTTCGATCCCGCGCGTTGGCGCGGGCGTTCGCGGGAGCCGCGTACGCGGGTTCGCCCGGCGCGGGCGCGTTGGCGGCGTCCGGCGCAACGTCAGGCGCGTTGGCGGCGTCGGGCGGGGCATCCGGCGGGGCGGCGGCGTCGGGCGCGGCGACCGCGTCCGGGGGCGCGATCTCAACGGGAGTGTTGGTGGTGTCATCCGCCGCGGATGCGAGCCATCCGGCGGCAAAGGTGGCGATTAGAATAGTGACAAGGTGCTTCGTTTTCATTGTTCCTCCAATTTGCGTTTCTTGAGTCTTTCAATTATGTCGCTGCTGGCGCCACCGGACGGGGCGGCGGATACTGCGTCGGACGTCGGGGTTTCACCGGAACTGCTCCTCCTGGTGAGGCCACGGGCCGGGTTGGCGGCGAATTGTTCGGATACCACGGACCACGGTCCGCCATCCGTGCGGCTTAGACTTCTTCGATTATCGAGATCCAGGACGTAAGTGTTGGTTCCGTCAGTCAACTGGACGCCGTCCAGGTTGATTTGGGCGATTTTGAGCCCCTTCACGGAATCTCCCGTCTTGAAATCCACGTTCGGAACGCCGTCGCCCGCGAAAAACGCCGTCGTCTTCCCGTAATCGTCGCCGACCCCTGAAAAGGTCAAGTGCTCCACCACGCGCTGCCGGACGTTGGGGCCTGGGATCCTCCTGCCTCTCCGGGTTGGGTCAAAGATATTTTTCTCGGCGATGATCTTGAACGCGTTATAGTCCAGGCGCGCCGCGGGATTGGTTTCCTGGGCCGGGGCCGCGGGGCCGGAAGCCGCCAGCAACAGCGCGATGAATATGGATGGCAGAGGTTTCATTGATTGGAGGCGGGCAGAATCAAACCGCTCAGGTCCATGCCGAGCGTCCATTGGCGGCCGGTTTCGTCCTTTGCGGTAAGCTCGCATGAATCCAGCTTAACCCCGATAGGGTCTTTTGCCATATCATAAAGGAAGTGCGAGATCGTGTCCGAAGTGCCGGCGACATCCGCCCGGCATTCGATGGTGGAATAACCCTCATCGGCCTCGCGCACCTGCGGCCGGAAGGAGCCTTCGGTCACGCCGCTGGAAGCCACCCAGCGGTCAAAGGCGGTGACGAATTGGCGTTCGGCCACGGTGGGGTTGCCGGACAAGGCGTTGGTCTCCATTTGCATCCACTGGCCGCGCACCGTTTCCTGGCGCCGCAGGAGCATCGTGCCATCGGAAATTTCCTTGCGGAGAGTGGCGATGCGCTTGGTGCGGTTGTCCCAGGCGTTGGACAGGGGCGAAACGACCAGCAGATTCAGCAGCCAAAGGCCGCCGCACGTCAATGCGGCGATGAGCAGAAGCTTCTCGCGGTTTTTAGTTTCCATTGGCAACTCCTTCCGCCCACTGGTAATTCACGCCGAATTGCACCGTTGTTCTTTGTCCGCTTTGCCCGGTTTGGGCGCCGTGCTTCTCGGCATGCACGTTGGCGATCTCATTGGTGTAGTCGCAAAGCCTGTTGTGCAGCTTTTCAAACGCCGCGTTGTCGCTCGCAACGCCGGAGCAGACAATGTTGGTCATGTCGCGAATCTCCACCGATTTGGCGCATACCGATGAATCCTCTGGAAATGCCTCCCACAACCGCGCCAGGATGCGCAAATTGCGGAAGGATCGGTCGTACCAGGGCCGGTACTTGACAATCAGGTCCTGATCATCGTTGAGCTCCTTGACCACCGGCGCCATTTTGTCCCATTTGGATTGAAGGTCGTGGATTTGCCATTGTTGCACGCCGAAGGCGAGCACAACGCCCAACACGACGGTGGCGGCCGCCCCGCCCGCCCAAGCCAGCTTGCGGGCGGACATGCGGCTGTGGATCAATTGCTGCCAGGGGCGGACGCGCGGGGGAAGGAATTCAAGGTTCGATTCGACGCCACGCACCCAGGCGGCGCCAACGGCCAGCGCGGGAGAAGCCGCCAGGTCAGGCGGCAGGCCAGGCTCGAAAGGCCCGCCGGGCGCCTGTTCCACCGCTTCCACCGTCAAGCCCATCGCCTCAAGCCGCGGCGAAAGATCATGGACAAATTGGCGGCACATTTCCCCCTGTCCGAAGACGCGCACCTTGCCGGGGCCGTCCGCCAGGCCGCCGGGCAACTGGCCCAGCGTGATGCGCAGCTCGCGCGCGGTCAACTCGGCTGAAATCCGCTTCTGCCCGCCCTGGGCATCGGTAGCCTCGTCGAGGGAACGCACAGCGACAATGCCGCCCCCGCCGCTGACTTGAAGATCAATGCTATTGCTGCGCACAGCCAGGGCCAGCACGCGCGCCTGGTCCCGCGCGGCGGGCTGGAGCGCGCCGATGCCCAGGCCGAAGGTGACCGGCTTGAGTTTCGCGGCGCGCAGAACCCGCTCAAGAGTGCCGAGGTTGTTCCGCGGAACGGCCAGCATTGTCGCGTAAGCTTCGCCGTCCTTGGGACGGAAGATGGAATGGACCGTCAGGAGAGCCTCGGACCCGCCGTGAATGCCCCGCTCCACTTCCAGTTCCAGGAAGCTGGTGCGCTCGGCTTCGGGCAATTCGGGCAGCTTGGTTTGCAAAGTCAGCAACCAGCCCAGGGGCAGGCAAACGGCGCAACGCCGCTCCCGCACGCCGGCCTGGTCGAGATGATTGCGGATTTCCCGCCCGACCAGCTCCGGGTCGTCGGTCAGAGGCGAGAGCGCCAGGGAGGCGGAAATGGTCTGGCGGACGTGCAGGGAGCCGTTGGAGCGGCGCAAGACCACGGCTTCCAGGCGGTTGCCGTCCAGGCTCAGGCCGAGGACGGAGCGGGCGCGATTGGATTTGAAGAAGTTCATCATTTTGAGTTATTGGCCAGGAGCTGGTCGTGCAGTTTCTTGCCCAAGGCCCATCCCAGATGGGTCAGGTCCTGGCGAAAGACGATCAGCGGAGTGCCGGTGCTGCAATCAAAAACAAAGCGCACCCGCCGGTAGCCCCGGTTGTGGTGCCCGACGGCGACCACGTCGGCGGTGAACTGATACGAGTAGGGAGTAATGTAAGGGCCAATCTGCGCGATCGTGGTCGTATCGGTGGAGGGCAGCGCGGATTTGAGCCAGGTGACCGAGGGCGTTTGCGGAGGATTGGACTGCCGGTAAGCCAGCACCTGCGGGGCCTCGGTCAGGCCGATGCCGGGGATGCAGGCCAGCGCGGTGGCGGTGGCATTGTTGACATTGATTAAACCTGTCAGGTTGGGATTCATGAGGTATGGCTCGATCTGCTGGAAATCGCTTTCGGACATGCCGCTGCGGATGTAAAAATCCAGCACGCTGGTGGGCGCCGAGGCGGCCGAGGCGGCCGCGGTGGTGGCGCCAGCCGTCGCGCCACGAGTGGACGCGCCGCCAGTGGCGCCGGTGGCGCCAGTTGCGCCAGTGGCGCCAGCCGTCGCGCCGCCGCCCCCTCCCGTGGTGTTGACGCCGAAGGGCGCCAAATAGGAAACCAGAGAGGGATTGTTCGTCTCAAGGAAAGTCTCCAAGCCGCTGACATTGGTGACAGCGATGCGAGCCACACCGTTGGATCCCGTGGTAGGTTCGTGGCTCCAGACCGTGACGTATTCCAGAACACCTGGATCAAGAATGCCGTCGGAGTTGTCGTTGGGGGGCAAGGTCGCGCCATCGTTTTCGTTCGGGTCCAGGATGCCGTTGAGGTTGGCATCCTCGCCGTAGAGCAGGTCCATGTTCATTCCATAGACCATGCGCAATTCGTCGATGGTCTCGTAAGGCCCGTTTTTGCAAAGGTAGGGCTGCTGCAAAGTGGAGTAGGTTTCCGATTTGGCCCCGCCGGGGCTGGGCTGGTTGTTGCTGCTGGTCTGCCAATCGTAGATCGCGGCGGCCGTGTTCATTGTCATCTGCGGCAGGCACTGCAGGGAGTTGCTGTTGGCTCCGTTGAGATTGAGCTTGGAAGCCTCGTCAATCAGGCCCCAGACCGGATGGTCTCCCTTGGCGGAGGCTGTCAGATCGTTGGTGTCGCGGCCAACGAGCCAGAACGTCGCGTCGCCCACCTTCACGCCGGAAACCCTGAAATTGCCCGGGCTGGGGATGGTCATCATGTTGGCCCGATTGGCCAGGATGTTGCTCACGTAGAGGGCGGCGCCCTCGATGGCCTGATCGGCTTCGACGCTCGCGACCCGGTTGTCCGCCGCCTTCAATTGCATCGACATGTTGTCGGCAAAATAGAGGGTGATCGCCACCAGCCCAAAGGCGACCCACATCACGATGATCAACACCGAAGCGCGGGACGAATTGGATTTGGCGGCGGCGGGATTCATTGGATCGCGGCGACGGGGTTGGTGTTGAGCAGAACGTCCACGGGGACAACCAGTTCCAACTGGGCGCCGGCGCCGGCGCCCGGGTAGGAGGCCATGCGGATCTGCACTTTGACAGCCTGGGGCAAATTAGTTTGCTGGGTGGTGTCCCAAATAGGGTCCCACTGCGAGCCGTCATAATAGAGGAACGTCAAGGTTTGGACGCCGCTCAGGATCGCGTGCTGTTCGTCCGGCTGCGGCGGTTGGTTGATCGGCAGCAAATTGCGCGTGATGGCGCGAATGAGGTCCCGGCCCGGACCGCGAACGCCGTTGGTGGGCGCCGCCAACAGATAATCGACCTTCTGGATGCAACCCCAGGGAACCATGCCGTCGAGTTCGCCGCCGGAAGTGTAAAAGTCCGGGCCGATCTGGTTGGGGAGCGAGTTGCTGGTGGAAGTGGTTTGGAGCGGGCCGATGATGACGCCGTTGGTCGAGGCGGCGAGGTTGGCCAGGTCATTCTGAATGATGCCCAAGGCTTCTTCCACCGGCTGGCTGCCTTCGACGGCTTCGATGGTGGCGTTGCGGAGATGAAGGGCGGTGAAAAAGACGCCGTGAATGGCGACCAGAATCATCGACATGATCGAAATGGCCAGCAGCATTTCCAGCAGTGTAAACGCGGGCGAAAAGTGGGATGGCAGGCGCGGTGTCATAGCTGATTGGGCTGCACCAGCGTGCTCAAGTGGACCTCGTAGCTCTTGCCCTGGACTCCGTAAGTCACCGTCAGGGTGGCCATCATCAATTGACTCAGCGTGTCTTCGGTCCAAGCGGAACATCTGACCGACCATCTGTAAGTCAGGCCGCGTTCCTGCACCACGCCGGTCTGGCTGGAGTTTTGCAACTGGCCGGTCACCTTCAATTCGTTGATGACTTTGGTTCCGATCCGGGCGGCGGTCGTTTTGCGCTGGGCGACTTCGCCAGCCATGCTCGCCACGTGCAAGCCCTGGACGGCCACCGGGATGAGGATGACCAAAAACATCATCGCCACCAGCACCTCGATCAGCGTAAAGGCGGAGCGGGCGCGTTTAGCGGCGGTTGGGTTGGCCGGGTTGTATGGCATATCGTGTGTGCGTCGCTGTTTCCGCGATCCAAATCTGGCTCTCGGCGCCGTGTCGCAAATAAATGTTCGCCGGGCTGGTGTCGCTGATAAAGCCGTCGGGCTGGAACCGGATTCTGGCCACCGTGCCCGACATCCCGCTTGCCTGCGTCCAGTAATTGGAGCGCACCAGGACGGAGGGGGGCGTGGAGTAGGCCAGTTGCAAGGTGGAGTCCAGGGTGAATGTGCGCGGATTGGCTTCCGTTTCCGCGTAGCCGGAGAGCGCCCGCATGCCGTAGGAACCCTCGCGCGGGTTCATCCAAAGTTCGACCGGCAGCCCCTCGACAATGGCGCGGCTCTGGGCGTAGCGTGTCAATGACACAAACCGGCGCGCCTCGTTCTCCACGGTGTCCGCCCGGAAGAAGCCCTTGAAGGACGGGAGCACGATGCCCATCATGATCAGCATAATCGTCATCACGAGGATCAATTCGACCAGGGTAAAGGCGCGGGCCTTACCGTGTTCTTGCCGTCCAGTTGCCATAAATAGTGCCGTCGGGGCCGGTCGCGTAAAGATCGTAACCGGAGGGATTGTGGTGGCCCGGGCATTCATAGACGTACGGTTTGCCCCAAGGATCCGCCGGGATATCCTTCTCCATGTACGGCCCATGCCAGTTGAGAGCGTCGCGCGGCTTAACCATCAATGCCTGCAAACCATCGCGGCCGTGGGGGTAGTTGCCATTATCGACTTCATAGGCGCCCAAGGCCGTGCCCAGGGTTGAAATCTGGGTCACCGCGGCCGTCACGCGGGCGCGTTCGGTGCTGCCGGTCATCCGGGGCAGCACGATGCCGGCCAGAATGGCCAGAATTGTCAAGACCAGGAGTAATTCCACCAGGGTGAATGCGCCTTGGGGCCGGCGCGCCGGGCGGGTTGTTTTGGGATGATTTATTCTCATTATAGCGTCCTTTCAGTCTATTTGATGTATTCCTGCATGGTGAAAATCGGGAGAAGCATTCCGATGAAAATCGTTCCAATGAACGCGGCGATGAAAAAGAGCATCGCCGGTTCCAAAAAGGCCACCGCCGTTTTCAAATTCCTGTCCAGGTCCCCTTCGGTCACCGCGGCGATGCGGATCAATTCCTGGTCCAGCTTGCCGCTTTCTTCGCCGACGGAAATCATCTCCAGGACGGAGCCTGGGAAAAGAGAGCGGCAATCGGCCAGGCTGGCGCCCAATTGCGCGCCTTCCTTGACGCGCTCGATGGAATTGGAGACGGCATCCACGAGGATCTGGTTGCCGATGGAGCGGCGGGCGACGTTGAGCGCCTGCACCAAAGGCACGCCCGCGTTGAGCAAGGTCCCCAGCATCCGGCAGAAGCGGGCCATGGCGAATTGGCTCAACAGCGGCCCCAGCACCGGCACCCGAATGATGAATCCTTCCCATTTGCGACGGCCATGCTCGGAGGCGATCCAATTGCGCACCATGAACGCCGCCACGCCAAGGCCGACGGCCACGAAAATCCCGTAGGATCGAATCCAGTGGCTGACTCCGATGATCATGCGCGTCAAAAGCGGCAGCTGCCCGCCAAAGGTCTCGAACATCTTTTGGAAGCGCGGGATGAAAAATGTCATCAGGACGATCATCACGGCAATGGCCAGCACCAGAAGGATGACCGGGTAAAGCATGGCCGCCGTAACCTTGCCGCGCAGGTCCCGTTCCCGCAGTTGGAAATCGGCGATTTGCGCCAGCACCAGGTCCAGGAACCCGCCCGTCTCCCCCGCCGCCACCATCGCCACATAAACGCGGGGAAAGGTCTCCGGCATCGTCGCCATGGAATCGGCCAGAGTGATGCCATCGACCACCGAGTCATAAATCGCCTTCCACTTGGAGGCGGCGACCGGATTGGACGCCTCCTTGCCCAGAATGATCAGCGCGCGGCTCAACGGCACACCCGCCGCCAGGAGGCTGGAGAGCAGACGGGTGAAATTCTCCAGCATCCGCGGCGTCACCTTTTTGGACCCAAAACTGAAACCGCTCTTCGCAGCCGGGAGCGTCGCGGCGCCGTTCTTCTCCGCGGCGGCGGCGGTTTTCTCCGCCAGGGTGATGGGCCGCAGCCCTTTCTCATCCATCTGCCGAAAGGCCTCCTGTCGCCCGCTGGCCTCCAGTTGGCCCTCGGCGGTCTTGCCGTCGGCCTGAAAGGCTTTGTAAAGAAAAACGGGCATAAATCAGGCGGCCTTCGTCCGGGGGCCGAGATCGGCGACCGCTTCGACATGGCTGATCTTGCCGCCCATGAGGGTCTGGTCCTTGGTCACGCGCATGACTTCCTCCGGCGTGGTGATCCCCATGCCGATCAGACGCCAGCCATCGTCGCTCAAGCTGTGCATCCCGTTGCGCACGGCGGCTTCCCGTATCTGGCCGCTGGAGCAGCTTTTCAAGACCATCTGCCGGATTTCATTGTCCAGGTCCATCCACTCAAAAATGGCGTGCCGGCCATGATAACCGGTGTTGCGGCAGGCCTGGCAGCCGACGGCTCGAAATATCTTGATGCCCGCCGCTATGCCAAGCTGCTCCTTGTAGGCGGCGGTCGTCGGCGAAGTGTCTTCTGTTTTGCATTCCGCGCACAAAACGCGCACCAACCGCTGCGCCAGCACGGCTTCCAGTGACGACGCCACCAGGTAGGGTTCGACATTCATATCGACCAGGCGCGTAAGCGCGCCGGGGGCGTCGTTGGTGTGGAGGGTCGAGAATACCAGGTGGCCGGTCAGCGAGGCCTGCACGGCGATCTGCGCCGTCTCCTCGTCGCGAATTTCACCCACCAGCACCACGTCCGGGTCGTGCCGCAAGATGGAGCGCAGCCCCCGCGCAAAGGTCAGCCCGGCCTTTTCCGACACCTGGATTTGGTTGACCCCGCGCATCTGGTATTCGATGGGGTCTTCAATGGTGATGATCTTGCGCTCGGCGTCATTGATCGCCGCCAGCGCCGTGTAAAGCGTCGAGGTCTTGCCGCTGCCGGTCGGGCCGGTGACAAGTATAATGCCGTGCGGCAGCGCCAGCACCCGGTTGAAGGATTTGAGAATATCGGGCGACATCCCCAGTTGCTCAATGCCCAGCAACGTCGCCTTTTGCCGCAGCAACCGCATGACCACCGCTTCGCCGTGGAGCATCGGGATGATCGAGACGCGGATATCGACTTCGTTGTTGGCGAGCCGGATTTTGATGCGGCCGTCCTGCGGCAGCCGCTTCTCGGCTATGTTCAAATGGCTCAAAATCTTGATGCGCGAAACAATGGCCGGCTGAAAGCGTTTGATCTGCGCCGGCACGGGAATCTCCTGCAACACGCCGTCGATCCGGTAGCGGATGCGCAACTCGTCTTCAAATGGCTCCAGATGGATGTCCGACGCCCGCAGCTCGATGGCGTCGGTGAGCACTTGGTTGACAAACTTGATGATCGAGGCGTCCTCGGCCGCGTTTTCGAGGTTGCTGTCTTCTTCACCGCTTTCATCGACCACCTGCAGGGGCGCCACGTCATCCAGTGTATCAATGGTATCGGCGCCGACTCCCAGGCGGGATTTCATCTCACGCCGGATCGCTTCGGTCGGGGCCAGGACGGGCTTGATTCGCAGGCCGGTCAGCGTCTTGAGCGTGTCCAGGCCCTGCGTGGCAAAAAGTCGGCTTGTGGCCACTTCAACCACGCCGTTGACCCGCTGCAATGGCAGCAACTCCTCTTTGAGCAGGACGCGCGCCGGGAAAAGTGAAAGCAACTCGCGGTCCGGCTCGACTTTGTCCAGGGTGGTGAATCCCAAACCGTATTCCCCGGCCAGCCAGCGCAACACCTCATCCTCGGTGTCGATCGGCTTGCTGGAGGCGGAACGGTTTCTCTTGGTCAAAATCGACGCGTCGGCCGAGGAGAGTTGCTTGGCCGCGACCATCCGCTCGAGCAACTCGGCGACCGGAACTTCCACTGTTTTTACTTCGTTCATATCGATTGTGTCCTGCGGCGGCGATGGCTTCGCGGCAATGGGGACGCCCCCGTTCTTCCACCGCCGCTACAGTAACAATAGGTCTCCACAAGCGGGGAGGTTTAGTTTACAAGACCGGCGACCGCCGCTATGGCTTCCTGGCGCGCGGTCAGGACGCTGCGCAAATCTTCGGAGGCCGCGTCGAACTTGGCCTGTCGATCCTTCAGCTCGGCGCGGTAGGCGGCCAGCTTGGCCTTGAGTTCCGCGGCTGGGGCCTTGTCATCAATGGCCTTTTGCAGGGCCTCAAGCGTGGTGCTGGCTTCGCCGAACATGTTGTTTCGCCGCTGCGGTCTCTGCGCCTGCTGATCATCGGCAGCGTTGTTGCCGCCGTTGCGCGCGCCCCGGCCGCCCCGGCCGCCCCGCCCCATCATTCCTTGCATGGTCATCCCCCTCAAAGTCATGCTGGCATCAAACGCTTTGCTGAGTTTACCCTGGATGGCGGACCACTCGGCGTCATCCTTCACCTCCATTTGATCGCGGAGGTCAGCAAGCCTCATTTCTTTCATTTGGGCGGGATCGAAGTTGCCGCGCCCACCCCCGAAACCGCCTCCCCCTCCCCCGCCCTGAGCCATGAGGTTGCCAGAAGTTGCGACCAGCGCGAAGGCACATGCGCCAGCCAGTAGAGTCTGCCTAAGTATGTTCATATAATTCTCATATTGTTACGGTTAACCTGCTCGCTGGCGCTCGTATGCGCCCCGAGACAATTGACGTCGGCAAACCATAAGCGAATTGCGTGCCAAGCATTGATCCCCTTGATTTCCTGCATGTTACACAAGCTCCGGCCCGCTCGCGTCCATTCTTCCGCGCACTTGTTGCTCGCCGGTTGCGCAATTGTTGCGCAGCCCGATTGGGATTTATTGGGTCCCCAGAATGTAGTACCGCGGCCGCGCGCTCCGATTCACGCCGTTGGTCACTGTGATGCTGAAGGTCCCGGACGCCCCCAGCACGTTTGTAGCCACCGGCGCCCATTGCCTCAATGGCTGGGCCAGATTCGTGCTCATCAGCACATAACAGGTTGCGCCTGAAAGCCCGTTGGAACCGTTGACCACCAGGTTCGTGCCGGACAGCGTGAGGCTGGCTATGCTGGGACCCGGCACGACATTCACGTCATCCAGAATCAGGTTGCTCTGGTCGTCCTGGAATCCGAACTCCAGAACCGTGTTGGTGTCCGTCGCCGTGACCACCAATTGAATATTCGTCCACCCAAAAGCCCCCAGATTCGTCTCATCCAGAAGCGTGCCTCCATTCCAGGACACCAGAAACTCGTTGGGAGTCAGGCCGTCGGGGCTGTTCAGCCAGAACGAGAGCAGATAGCGCGCTCCGGGCGCGGTGGTCAGCGTTTGGGCCAGGTAACCGAGCGTGCCCTGTGCATCCAACGCGGCTTCATAGTTTCCAAAGTAAGGCGGGATTCCAGTGGATGAACCATCGTCAATATAACAACCGTTGGTGATAGTCCAATCAGTGAAATCCCCCGTCTGAAAATCGCCATTTAGCACCAGATTCACGGAAGGCGTCACGATGACCGCCGGCCCGTAACTGGCCACTGTGCCGCCTGCGGAGTCGAGGGCGGTAAGGCTGGGGAAAAACGTCCCCGCGGAAGTGTAAATGTGCATGGGACTTTGCTGGGTGTCGCTCCATCCATCGCCAAAATTCCAGCTCCAATTCGTCACTGTGTTTCCGACGCTGTCAACGTTTGGCGCGGTGAATTGAACGGCCAAAAGCGCCGGGCCGTTGGAGGGGGAAACGGTCCACGGATATTCATTTGTAAACGGTTGCGAGGCGAGGTTGGTGGGACCAACAAGGGCTTGCAATTCCGTAATCGTGTTGGAGGCAAATATGCCCGCCAAGTTCAAGGGCGACGCTGCCGCCCCGGTCTGGATGAAGTAGCGCAGCAGTAATTGGCTGTTGGCCGCGCTCGTTCCGGTAAGGAAAAACTGATAAGTCCCTTGCAGGGGCTGGTAAATTTCCACCTGGTGCGCCGCGTCCGTTCCTGGCGCGCCCGTCAGGTCGCTTGCTTCGATGGCATCCAGGAAATGAACCGATTGAGGAATCTCCTGGAGGATATTCCCGGAGGAGGGATCGTAACCGGTGCGCCGCCCAAGAGGGTCCAGAACCAGGACCTCGGCGGGGTTGCCAACGGCGATATCCAAGCCGGCGATATTTCCAACTGGATCACCCACATAGCCACGAGTCTCGAAATTGTTGTCATACGCGTCGAGCGTGGTCGAATTGGCGTGCCCAGGATCGTTGATGATGAACTCGCCGCGCTCCTCGCCGATGACCAGCACAAAATGGGTGGGCGCTCCCGCGGCGTTCAAATTCACCCCAACGATCACCGGGTAACCTTCGGACAGTATCTGGCTCAGGTACTGGCTGTCGCTGCTGCGATAGGCGTGAAATTCAAGCGTGTCACTCGACGCATCGCGCGTTGCGGCGTCCCAGTTGACGCTGGTGCCGACAAAATCGTTGTGCGCGGTGAGCAGGGTATTGAGGGCGCCGGGGTCAGTCGTGATTCCCTCGTACTCCAGAGCCATCGCCAGGCAAGCCAGCGCGCATCCTTTTTCCTGGATGGTGAAGGCGGAACCCGCGTACGCATTGCCAGCCCACCGGGAATCGCCCTGGCTGAATCGCTCCACGTTTAGAACCGTATTCGTCAGGTTGACAATGGGGATCACGTATCGCCCCGGAACATTCGTGTTGAGATCGTTATGAATCAAACCGCCGGGATTATTGTCGATGAATTCCCCGGGTATCAGCGACCCGACCAATTGAAAGGACGTTCCCGGAATACCGCTTCCATTGGAAAAACCGGCCACTGCGGAACTGCCGCCCAGTCCGTCCACGCCGTCGCTGGCATCGCCTGTTTCCCACTGAATCTGGTCGTAGTTGAACTCAATGTCAAAATCGCCCGGATTCCGGTCCGACCGCTCAATGAGCACCAGTTGGAAACTGTTGAGCCTGTCGGTCTCCATACTGAAATAGCCGACGCCGATCCAATTCACGCCAAATGCCAAATGCCCATCGACAATGTCGTTGCCGAACGTCACGGTGTTGCCCGTTCGGGTGTCCACATCCGCAAAGAACGGGGCGATGATCTGGCTTTCTGTATTGGACAGCCCATAGGGAGTATATTCCCCCAGCGCCGCGTCAAACGTCACATTCCCGTTGTTATTCAAATACAAGTCGCTGAACGTTTCGCCATAGAAATTCACGCTGAAGCCAATTGGAACTGTGACGGGCGTGCAGCCTGATGGAACTCCGATATCCTGGCTGGTGCAATCATAACTGCCATCGTCATTAGGCCCATAAACGTTCGCTGCAAACCCGGACAGATTGCGAATGGCTCCCGCGTATGCCATGACGCCTTGCAGCAATAGAAAAATTACGAAGCATTGCAATTTTATTTTCATATGAATTCCTGGCGTTGGTCTGGTCGTCCGACGGCATTTGTCTATACCAGACGCCGCCGGCAACGTCAATCACTTCCGCTGCCTGCAACCGGCCCTGTTTCAATCGTGGGATCCTTTGACGGCGATGAGCCTCACTTCGTACTCCGGCCTCATCCAGTGCAACAGTTTGCGCAGACAGCGAAATCCCCGTTCGCCCGCCCGCAGCTTCACCGCCCACGCCGCCGCGAAACGGGAATAACCAAATTCTCCCAGTCCGTCGGAGTCGGTCTTGAACCCCGTTTCCTCAACCAAATTGCCCAGCGTCTGGACGTTCCACGCGTAAAGATGGTGGTTCGGCTCGCCGCGCTGGAAGTGTCCGCCGCCCCGCCCGCCCTCGAAGGGCACATAGAGCAGCAGCAGCCCTTCCGGCTTGAGCAGACGCCGCATTTCCCGCAACGCAACGGCCGGCTCCAGGAGATGTTCGAGCGTGTGATGGCAAAGCACCACATCCGCCAGTCCTTCCGGCAGCGCATGAGTGTCGGCGACAAATTCGATGCCCAACGCCCTCACCGCCGGCTCGAGAAAATCCGCCACGTCATAACCCATTCTCCGCCCGCACCTCAACTCCGCCAAATTCCAGCCGGACCCGACGCCGTATTCGAGCACGACGTCGCCCTCGCGGACGTGGGCCGCGAATTTGCGCGCCCGGAGCCGCGCCACCCACGGCAGCGCCTCTTCCGGCAGACCGCGCTTGCCCAGATGGTAACGGCGCCCCGCCTCTCCGCGATAATGGCGTTGGGCCTGGTCGGATGCCATGCCGGCAGTCTAAGGCCCCGACGCCCAATGCACAATCACCGTTGCGACCCTAATCCTCGCCTAACGACCGCAACCCCAGAATGAGTTCGGCGCAGAAGAAGAAACCTCAAGATTCGTGCCAATATAGAAAACCGAGTCAACCGCGAAATACCCGAAATACGCGAAAAATCCCGATCCTTCGCGTATTTCGCGTGGTTCGCGGTTCAAAAAAATTCCTTAGGCGAGGATTTGGTTGCGAGCGTCCGGGTTGCCAAACACGGCACAAATGGGCTTATATTGCCTGGTGCATGTCAAAGTCAAAATCTGCGGCCTCACCAGCGCCGCCGACGCTCAAGCCGCCGTCGAGGCCGGGGCCGACGCGCTGGGGCTGATGTTTTACGCCGGCAGCCCGCGCCACGTTTCGATCCAGGCGGCGCGCTCCATCGCCGCCGCCCTGCCGCCGCACATTATCCGCGTGGGCGTCTTCCTGGACCCGGACCCATCCGGCGTTTTCGCCGCCATCGAGGCGTGCGGATTGAACCTGCTGCAATTTCACGGCGCCGAAACCGCGGAGTTCTGCGCGCAATTCGGCATTATGACCCTCAAGGCCTTCCGCCTCAGAGACGCCGCCTCCCTCCTGCCCATGGCCGGATTCCAGGCCGACGCCTTTTTGCTGGATAGCTACGTCCCGGAAAAGCCGGGCGGCACCGGCGAGACCTTCAATTGGGATCTGGCGCTCAGAGCCAGGAACTTCGGCAAGCCGATCTTTCTCGCCGGGGGATTGACGCCGCAAAACGCCGCCCAGGCCGTGCGCAAAGTCCAGCCCTTCGCCGTCGATGTTTCCAGCGGCGTCGAGCAATCGCCGGGCAAAAAGGACGCCCAAAAAATGCGGGACTTCGTCGCCGCCGTCCGCGCCGCCTGACCCGCCGCGGCCCCTTTTTGGGTGCACAAGGGTGCACAAGCCTGCATAAAAGTGCGTTTTTCACGAATTGCATGACCTTGCGTTGGATAGGGGTAGGGATGGAGTTTTCGACTCCACCCCTCCCTCCAAACCGGACAGGCCCGTTTCGGGCATCCGGCTTTCCGGTCGCTGGTCCGACGAAATGGGCTGACCCGGACGGTGCAGACGCTTGACTGCTCCATCCTGGCCACTCAGCTTGCGCTGGGTTCGCGTGGCCGCGGCCCCTCTGGAAGCAACCCGGTTTCCGGCAGCCTTTTCAGCTCCAGCACGCACAGCCTTTGGGGCACTATGCCGGATCCTTTGATGGCCTTCGACCGTCATCGCTCCCACCAACTTCCTATGTCCCTTGGCTCCACGGTCATTACTCGCTTCTTCGCTACTACGGACACTCTGACTCCTGCCTTGGCGCGGGCCTCCCGCGTCAGCGTCCACGGCAGGTCTCCTTGGTTGCTGAACATGCACTTCTGGACATTCCGTCTCCAACCACCC
>PLGF01000075.1 GCA_003138485.1 Verrucomicrobiales bacterium
TGAACCGCGACAGCGGAACGGACCGCGCCAACGGCGGTTGGCTCCGGCGACTTGTTAGGCGGCAAAATGTCCATAGGTTCAGCCTTTATTGATGGTATAGTCTAAAATATTGCTGCGCGTTGGTTGCAGGAACAGTTACGCTGTAGCTACTGCCAAGAACTACTGGAACATTTGTCACCGCATTCCAAGACGACGCCGGCAAAGAAAAGGTCGTCACCAGCGCGAAGCCGTCGGCATTGGTTGGCCATGAAAGCGCCGCTTGGGACGGTGCGGGCACTGTGATGCGAAGTGTTGGCAACCCAGCGACGACACTGAAGTTGTCAACCACAAACGTATTGTCATTGTAGCCAGACTCCGGGCTTTCCTCAATCCGTAAGCGCAGGGCGCTTCCTGTCCCAAAGAAATTCGTCGTCACATGGTGGACCGGATGCGGCGCATTGCCGTCGTAGTAATAAAATCCAACAAATAGCGCGTTGCTCGTCACCGTATCAGTCACCGAGATTTTCAACGGATTCGCGGTGGGCGCGGTATCATAACCCCAGCTTTGCCAGTCGAAGTCCAGCGTGTAGCTCACGTCCGCCGTGGTGCCGAAATTTTGGTAGAAGTTGGCATTGTGCCCGTTGTAACCCTCGCCGTCCGTGTTTGCGCTGAAGGAATTACTGATGACCAAATAAGGCCCAGACGAGATGTGAATGGTCACGGCATGACTAGGCTCAATCGTCCAGCCTGGTATTTGGCTGCCGGTTAGGGCCGTATATCCTCCGTCCTGGCTTACGCCGTTGCCCCAATTGGGTTCGCTCTCGAAGTCACCGTTTGCCAAAAGATTGGTAGTGGCGCGGGCCGGTATCGGCAGCAGGCAGACAACGAGCAATCCTATCCATGTGATGAGTCTCATTTTGATGTTTTTCATTTTGTTTATTCGGTTATTTTGTTGTGTTTTTGCAGCACTACGCGTGTAGGGAAATCTTGCCGCCTAACAATTAATATACAACAGGTTGGTCGTGTATTACAATGGCCAAATGAATACCGAAGAAGCGGTGCGGCGGCTTACGGAAGTTGTTCGACGCAAACATCTTGCGCTCGCGACCGAGCGCACTTACTGCGCCTGCCTCCGGCGATATTGCGACAACCTCAAAGGGCTTCCGGTTCATTTGTCGAGTGAACAAAAATTGGAACGGTTTCTGACCGTCCTAGCCCAGAAGCATGTCGCGGCCAGCACCCAAAATCAAGCCTTTAACGCGATTATCTTTTTCTACAAAGAGGCCTTGGGGCTGGAACTGGGGCAAGTGTCGGTTCTCACTTTTTAAACTTTCGCGCTTCCGTTCCACAACCAGCAGATTGGAAACGTGCGTCCAACTGCCCATGGCTAGATGTTCGGCGATCCATTTAAGGCTCATGGTCGTTTCCTGTCGGATCCGGACCGCCAGGCGGACTTTCCGCTCATCCCCTTTGCTGGCCCGGCGCAAGGCCGCCCGATCCCACCCCAAGCGCTGCATTTCCGCCCGCAGCAATTCCAACGCCTGGCTCGTCTGCACCTCCCGCCGTTCCGCACCATAGTGGGTGGCGTGCAGCGAGCCGACCGCCGCCGCCAGCAGTTCCTGCCGAAACGCCTCGCTGCCCAAGCACCAGCCCCGCTCGACCGGCTTAAACTCCTGGGCCAGGTCCGCCCGCCGCCGTTGTTCCGTCAGGCGCGCAAATTCCCGGCGGCCCGCCGCGCTGTCCCGCGGAATTCCCTTTTCCCCAAGCAACCGGTCCACCCGCAACCATCCTGGACGCTGGTGCCCCGGTCGCAGGTAGTCGCCATAGCTGCTCCAGGGAAATTCTTCCAGCGGCTGCCCGCCCTTCAGCAACCGCGCCCGGGCCGGATTGAGATGGACGTAATCACAGACCGTCCGCAAATACCCGTCCCCGCTGCCCTCCACGTGCAAAGCCTTATAACGTCCGGCGAAAAGATGTCCGCACTCCTTGTGCCGGATGTTGAAACGCTTGGTGTAAACCCCAAGCAACCATTTCATCCCCACCACCAGATTGGCGTCCGGGGTTTCCAGCACCAAATGAAAATGATTGCGCATCAGGCAATAGGCGTGAATCTGCCAGTGGGTCTTGCCACAGGCCTCGGTCAGCGCCGCCAAAAACAGCCGGCGATCAGCCGCATCACGAAAGATTTCTTCCCGGCGATCCCCCCGGTTCATCACATGGTAGATCGCCCCGGCGTACTCGCGGCGCAACTGACGAGGCATGACCACCAGTCTGCCAGAATCTTTCCGCCGCCGTCAACCCGTTTAATTAGTGAGAACTGACACTTGCCCTGAGATTCCGGCTTGGGTGTGGTGGTTGATTGCGATTGTAGTTTTGTATTTTATCTTTAAGAGTTGATGACCATGCTGCCTAACCACCAAAGGATTGAAANNTTTCAATCCTTTGGTGGTTAGGCGGCAGGTTTGTCATCATACAATATATCTCCGTATGCGTCCTATGCTTGCGCTGTCGAGCAAAGGAATAAGGCTAGTGTGCAACTAAACCAGCAAAAACAAAGATGGCACCAATGACAGCAACCACCAACCAGCCTCTATTTTGTCCATTCTCAAGAACTGCATCTTGGGGTGATTCTGGATTGTAGTAAACGCTAACCGCTCTGCCGACAGGATATAGCGCAACACGATCTTGCTTAGCTTGAAATGAATTGGAAATCATTGCGTATGAAACCTGGGTATTCTCAAATGTCTGCGACGCGACCGTATACCGATAACGAATTAATACGGAAATATCTTTATCAGGGCCATTGCCCACAAGGGCTGATTGGATGATGACACCGTCGGTGGAAGGCCAACTCGCCGCACAGAGAGCCTTGTGACGCAAGTAGAGCGCGAAGGCGACTGCCGCAACTCCTAAAGCTATGAAGAGGTAGTGCATTTTTCGCCTAACGAAAAAAGCTGAGCCACCGCCGACTCGCGGCGTCAACCGCGATAGCGGAACTGACAGCGCCAACGGCGGTTGGCTCCGGCGACTTGTTAGGCAGCACGGTCATATCTCACTGAATAGTCTTAATAAAATCTTCAACGTCCGACTTCGCTTCCGCCAAGCCAAGACCTGTCTGCTCACGATGCAGCGCCAAGGCTTCTATCTTATGATGATCGCGGGCAAGCTGCTGAACCTCATCGGAAAGCTTCGCCTGCGGTGGCAGAGAAACTCCCTGATGCTTTAGCAACGCATCAAGCTTCCGCTCTATCCGTCGTAATCCCGATTGGCGGCTCGTATAAGCTGCACCTGCTCCGGCAAAGACAAGAACAATCCAAGCGATGATGGCAAAGTCACCGAACCCAAGCGAAGTGGCAAGTATAGGTGTCATAAAACAAATGCGCTAGTGCTGCCTAACGAAAAAAGCTGAGCNNCGGCGGTTGGCTCCGGCGACTTGGTCAAATGAATGCCGATGAAGCAGTGCGGCGGCTTACGGAAGTTGTTCGACGCAAACACCTTGCGCTCGCAACCGAGCGCACCTACTGTGCCTGGCTCAGGCGATATTGCGACTTCCTTAAGGGGCTGCCGTTGCAGTTGCCAAGTGAACATAAACTGGAGCGGTTTCTGACCGCTCTGGCCCAGAGTGATGTCGCGGCCAGCACCCAAAATCAAGCCTTTAACGCGATTATCTTTTTCTACAAAGAGGCCTTGGGGCTGGAACTAAAAAACGTCCAAGCTCTGCGGGCCAGACGCCCTGCCCAAATTCGCCGCGCCCCGACGCCGACCGAAACCTGGCAGTTGATCAAGACGGTTCAGGCTGACAGCGATTTTGCCACCAGTCTGGCGGTACGGCTGCTTTACGGCTGCGGATTGCGCGTCTGCGAACCGCTCAACCTGCGAATCAAGGACGTGAATGTGGAATCAGCGCAATTGGTCATCCGCGCCGGCAAGGGTGGCAAGGACCGCATGGTGGCCATTCCGTGCTCGGCGCTGGAGGACATCCGGGAGCAAATTGAATCGGCTCGGGTGGTGTGGCAGCGCGATCAACACGACGGGGTGCCAGTCGCCTTGCCGCATCAACTGGCGGTCAAGTATCCGGCGGCGCAATTTGACTGGCATTGGGCCTGGCTTTTCCCGGCAAACAATAGTTGTTTTGATCCGCGCACGCGAAAGCTGGTGCGCTGGAGATTGCACGAGGCCAACCTGCAACGGGCGGTTCGCAAAGCCTGCCAGAAAGCCGGGTTGTTCATCCTGCCGCATGAACTTCGTCACGCGTATGCAACGCATTGCCTCAATCGCGGAGCCAATCCGCGGGCGATCCAGGAGGCCATGGGCCATCAGTCGCTGGAGACGACGATGGGTTATTTGCACGCCGAGGCACTGAGTGTGGCGAGTCCCTTGGACGCAGTTTAAGTCAAGCAGCGATTGATTGGGGGTCGTGCCGGGGCAAGCAATCGCAGTGGGGCCGCGCGGACCCTGAGAGCGCATAAGCAACTGACTCGGCCAATGGCGCACGAAAGCGGCACCCGGCAACAAAGGTTCCAGCACGCGTCCGACGAAGCCAACAACCCACTCCTAAAAGCAAAGCGTTTGCAGACGGCCACCAACCCGCAACGCGACGGAAGCGGCGGTTGACTTTTCAATGCGCCGCTCGCAAATTAGGAAGATGAAATATCGAGTCGTCATTGAACCGGATGAGGACGGCGTGTTCGTGGCAGAGTGTCCCGCTCTACCGGGTTGCATCTCGCAAGGCAAGACACGCGCCGAAGCCCTGGCCAACATCACGGACGCCATGACTGGGTATCTGGCCAGCCTCAAGAAACATGGCGAACCGACGCCCCCACCCATCAGCGAGGAAATCGTCGAGATTCCGGCATGAGCCGCCTGCCTGTTTGCTCCGGCCAGGATGCCATTGGCGCTTTTCAGAAGTTGGGCTATCAAGTGGACCACCAAACCGGCAGCCACATCATATTGCGCCATCCGCAAATGCGCCGGCTCACGGTGCCCAATCACCGGGAGTTGGCCAAAGGGACTTTGCGGGCGCTGATTCGTGAAGCGGGCCTCACGAAAGATGAGTTCGTCAAATTGCTCTGAAAAACCGGATGCGGGTGAGCTTCGGATGTTTTTCGGATACACTTAGTCAAAATTCATTGGCCGTTTCGTTGAAATATCGTTGGCCGTTGCGGCAAATCTGCGGCGGCGGTCGTTCGTGGATGCGGCATTGCTGCGGCAAAAGTCGTTCAAGCCCGCGCCGCTTTTGAGGCAATGTTCGTTGGCGGCTGCGGCGGTTGTGCGGCAAAACATCGTCGAGGCCTGCGGCGGGCGTCGTTGACCAACAGCTAACGAACGTTAGAGGTCAGGCGTCCCTTCTGTTCTGGGGTTTCGCTTGCAGCGCATCTGCGCGCCCCGCTTCGAGCAATTTGACCGGCATTTGCGCGAACACCGTTTGCTTCGCGCCACGGTTTTTTCGTCGAGCAGCCGTCGCAATTGGCTTCAAGCGGATTCGTCACCGGCACAAGGCGGGGTAAGTGTCATCGGAAGAAATGCCGGTTTCGAGTTTGCGCTGAGTGCCCCGTTTGTGGTATGGTTTGGGCAATGAGTGCGACTGAAGTTTTGGAGCAAGTGAAGGCATTGCCGCCGCGAGAGCGCCGGAAGTTCTTCGCGCATGTTCACGAACTCGAAACGGCAAGTCAGGCGCCGCCGAACGGCAAACAGAAACGCCGCATTCGCTGGCCGGACACCGCTGCCCGCCGTCGCCGCATCTTTGGCGACAAGGTTCTTCCGAATCTGGTGCTCTTGGCGCGCGAGCTGGAACGCTACTAAGAAAAACATGAGCTATTTGACACTTGAAGTCGAAATTGACCACGGGCGCGTTTCATCGAAAGGAGCTGAGGCCCTGCCGGAGAAAGCGTCCGGGCTGCTCACCATCCTGAATCCGCCGCCACTTTCCCAGCCGCGTCCTATTGGTTTGGCCAAGGGCCAATTCACCGTGCCGGATGACTTCAACGCTCCCTTGCCGGAAGACGTATTGCAGGCGTTTGAAGGCAAATGAGGATTCTGCTGGATACCTGCGAGTTTCTTTGGCTCGTCGCCGGCGAGGCCAAATTATCCCCGGATGTCGCAGCCGCAGTGCGCGACCCACAGAATGCGGTATTTTTAAGCGCCGTTTCGTTCTGGGAGATTTCCTTGAAGCACGGCCTCGGCAAACTGCCATTGCCGCAGCCGCCCGCCCAGTTTGTCCCGCAGCAGCGCGAAAAGCACCTGATCGCGCCGTTGGCGTTGGATGAAGCCGCCGTTGCGCAATTGAGCGGGTTGCCGGGGCTGCATCGTGATCCCTTCGACCGGATGTTGATCTGCCAGGCAAAGGCACACGGTCTGACGCTCGCCTCGTCGGACGCCCTTGTGCGACAATATCCCGTCACTTTGCTTTGAACGGAGAAATTGTATATCCGATTTGTATATGGGTTGTGCTTTTTGTGGCAAAACGGAGCCAGCCATAGCAATCGCCGAATTCTGGAATGCCCTCGTAAATACAGGCGAAATCAAGCAGTGCCAAAGAAGGCAAAAGGCCGGTTTAGAATTACAATTGCTTCTTTGAAAATGCTCTTCCAGATGGGGATGATGGGCCGAAGGCGCAACGACGCCCGCCTTCGCCTGACGGCTCCGGCGCGGCGGCCTTGGCCCTCCGCTGCGCTGCGGGCGAGGGCTGGTGGAGCCGAGGGGAATCGAACCCCTGACCTTCTCATTGCGAACGAGACGATCTGTCGAGGTAAATAAATTTCAAAACAGCTTCGTTGCGGACTGTTGCGCTCTTTTTCCACGGCGGCTCCGGTATGAGTTCAGCTAAACGGTTCGCACCGTTGCGCGTGGACCAGTTCGTGCAGGAGCACCACGCCGCAGCGGTCAGGCGGCCACTCGCGGGATTCTTCGAGGAGCAGGACTTTGGGGTGCAGCACGCCCCAGGTCATGGGCATGCGGCGTTGCGCGGCTTTCAACAAGGCGACGCGGCGGTTGAAGCCGAGGCGTGTCAACAATTCGCCGGGCAAATCGAGCCAGGAGGACGCGGTTTCGCGCCGGGCCGACCGCTCCAGACGATGCAGGCTCAATACGCCAAGAGCAGGCGGAGTCAGCGTCTGCAAAACACCGGCCAGCCATGCGAGCAATCCGGCGCGGGACCAATCCATTGTGAGGCGTTCCGGGGGAGGATTCGGAGGGGTAAGGATTTGAAGTTGGCGCCACGGCAGCACCGCCCCGCTACCGTTTGCAGGGGGAGAATTTGGTGGGGCAAGCTCAGGAGTTGAGGGGAGCGCGGATTCAATCGGGGGCGGGGTTGGTGGAATTGTGGGACGGGGTGGACGGGGTGGATGAAGTGAACAAGCTGGACGCGCTGGATGGTTCGCGCAAGTCGGTCCAAGGTGGGAGCCCGCGCCAGCCGGGCAGGGCATAGGAGAGCAGCGGCAGCAGCGGCAAGCTGGCCACGGCCCGAAAACAAACCATATACCAGGCCGACGCCGACCGGCGCCTCATGCAAACCAACGCCACCCCGGCCACCGCCAACACCGCGACGCTCTTTGCACCCGCGTCCAACAAGATTCCGGCAATGTCCCGCATAGGCAGGACCAAGGCAGTGTCAAGTATAGTTATCATGAGAGCTTCTCCTTTTGCCTCGCCTGGCCGATGAGGGAGGACAGCCGGCTCGGTTCATCCGGCGGAATTTCCGCCTCGGGATCGCCCAGATAGGCGGCGACGGCCTTTTCCTGCGATCCGTCAAAAATTGTGCGGATGGCGCGATTGAAGTCGGTTTTGCCGACGCTGTCGCACGAATGAGTGGGCTGATAAACAAATTCGCGCCCGCGCTTGTCACACCCCCTGTGCGATGATGAGCGTGGATCTTGGGATGCTGCCGGATTTGGCGGGTCCCTGCTGAAAAGGAAATCTGTATGAAAGAAGCTTTGGAACAGGTTGTTGAACTGTTTCGTGCTCTGGCCAGAAACACCATTGAAATCAAGGATTGCAAGTGCATACGTCACCTCAAATAGTGGCTTGCAGTACCGGCACAGTACAAGTTTGCCTGTAATCATCATGCAATTGCCCATATAGTTGGCCGTCCGAGCCGCGGAGGCTCCCTGTTTGCAGGGGAAGCTGTCTTACGCGTGGAAACAGAAGTCTGAATTCGCGATTCAGGTTGATTAGGGGCAATCAGCCCGCTCCGGCCAGGGCATTGAGTTCTTCCGACAGCTTCAGGTTCTCGGCGAAATCCACCGGGCAATCAATCACCGTCACCTTGCCGCTGTCGAGCGCGGATTGCAGCGCCGGCAGCAATTCGCCGGCTGCCTGCACCCGCCAGGCCTGCGCGCCAAAGCTCTCGGCGTATTTGACGAAATCGGGATTCCCGAAATCGGTGAAGGCCGGACGCGCAAAGCGGTTGATTTGTTTCCATTTGATCAATCCGTAAGTCCTGTCATTCAACACCAGCGTGACAAAGCCTGTGCCCAAACGGACGGCGGTTTCCAGTTCCTGTGAATTCATCAAAAAACCGCCGTCGCCGGTGACCGCGACCACGCGCCGATTCGGATGAACCAGCTTGGCCGCGATGGCCCCGGGCACCGCGATGCCCATCGCCGCAAAGCCGTTGGAGATGATGCAGGTGTTGGGTTGATAGCACGGGAACAACCGCGCCAGCCAGACCTTATGCGCGCCCACGTCGGAAATGACGATATCCTCATCCTTCAACGCGCGGCGCAAATCCGAAATGATTCTTTGTGGTTTGAGTGGAAAGACAGGGTCGTCGCGGTGTTGCTCCAGTTCCTCCCGCAATCTTCCCCGAACCGGCAAACAAGGCATTTCCTGCCGCGGAACGCAAATCCGCGCCAGTTCGCGCAAGGAAGTGGAAAGTCCACCCACCACGCCGACACCAACGATGTAGGAGGCATCCACTTCCGCCGGGGAGGAGTCTATATGGATGATCGTCTTGTCGTGTGCCGGATTCCATAAACTCGGCGCAAATTCCACTAAATCGTATCCGACGGTGATCACCAGGTCGGCCTGGGCAAAAGCGCGGTTGATATGATCCGGTGCCTGCAATCCTATGGCGCCGTGAGCCAGAGGATGCCGATCTGAAACGATGCCTTTGCCCATGAACGTGGTGGCCACTGGGATGTTTAATTTTTCTGCAAACTCAATCAATGCCTCCCCGGCGTGCGCGCGGATGGCGCCGTTCCCCGCCATGATAATCGGCTGCCGTGCCTGAGAAAACAGACCCGCTGCCTTTTCGATTTGTTCTTCCAACGCCGGACCGGGATGGGGTGACTGGACCAACAGCGGAACGGCGTCAATCTCCGCCACGGCGATGTCTTCAGGAATTTCAATATGCGTCGCACCCGGCTTTTCCGTCTGGGCCAACTTGAAGGCCTTGCGAATAGCCTCAGGAATCATCGCTGGAATGCGCAGGCTCGTGTTCCACTTGGTGATCGGCCGGAACAGCGAAACCACGTCCACGTATTGATGCGATTCCTTATGCATGCGATCCGAGCCAGCCTGTCCGGTGAGGGCGACCAAGGGGGCGCGGTCCAGATTCGCGTCCGCCACGCCAGTGAGGAGGTTGGTCGCGCCCGGACCCAACGTGGCCAGGCACACGCCCGCTTGGCCAGTCAGCCTGCCATAAACGTCGGCCATGAAGGCCGCGCCCTGTTCGTGGCGCGTGGTGACAAACTGGATGGAGGAGCCAACCAGCGCATCCACGACATCCATGTTTTCCTCGCCCGGGATTCCGAAGACATAGCCGACACCCTCGTTCGCGAGACATTTGACGATAAGTTCAGAAGCTTTCATAGTTCCCCACTGGCCACCGGTTCTCGGCGGCCATTTCTATTCCAATTCAAACTCTAACCGCTGGGGCGTGTTCTGCAAATCGAAGTTTCAGTATTGGGCGTGAATATGCCCTGCTTATGCACTACCCTTTGCCATGTTTTTGACCGGACTTGGCACCGCCGTCCCGCCCCGGCGTTTCACGCAGATGGAATGTTGGGCGGCGCTGCAACAAGCGCCCCAGTTTCCGCAACTCGACGCGCGCTCCCGCGCCTTGCTCAAGAAAGTGTTGTCGGGTGAAAACGGCATTGCCACCCGACACCTGGCGGTGGCGGAATTGGAGGAGGCTTTTGTCCTGACGCCAGATGCCTTGCACGCCCGCTTCGCCCAGCACGCGCCCGCGCTCGCTGTGCAAGCCGCCGAACGCGCCCTGACCCAGGCCCGGCTCGCGCCGGCGGAGGTGGACGTGGTCATCATCAGCACTTGCACCGGTTATCTGTGTCCCGGACTCACCAGCTATGTCAGCGAACGGTTGGGGTTGCGCTCCGACGTGGTGGCGCTCGATTTGGTGGGGCAAGGTTGTGGCGCGGCCTTGCCAAACTTGAGGACAGCGGAAGCGCTGCTGGCTGCGGGCCGGGCGCAACATGTTTTGTCCGTCTGTGTCGAGATTTGCAGCGCGGCTTTCTATCTGGACAACGACCCCGGCGTGCTCATCAGCGCCTGCCTTTTCGGCGATGGAGCGGGCGCGGCCGTGTTGTCGGTTGAGCCAGCCCTTCATGCGCGTCGGGTGGAGTGGAAGAGTGCCAGAAGTATTCTCAGCCCGGCCGAGCGTGACCTTCTCCGCTTCGAGCAACACGGCGGCATGTTGAGGAATATCCTGGCCAGCCAGGTGCCCGTGCTGGCGGCCGGACACGCAGAAAACCTCCTCACGGAAATGCTCAACCGCGCCAAGTTAAAGCGCGCTGATGTGACCGGCTGGATTCTGCACGCCGGCGGACGCGAAGTGCTGGCCGCCTTGCAAAGACGTCTCGGCCTCANNACTACGGCAATGTCAGCAGCCCGTTCGTGCTCTTCGTGCTGGAGAGGGCGCTGGCGGAGAGCGCTCCCGGTGGTTGGTGGTGGCTGTCATCTTTCGGCGCGGGGTTCAGTTGTCACGGGGCTCTGTTGAAGGTGGATTGAGCCATGTGTCGTGTTGTCGAACCGGAACTGCTGGACGACCTGCCGCCCTCCGATCCGCGGGCTATCGGGTCGCGGGCGGATTTGCGGCGATTGAATTCCATAATGGGACACGACGACATTTTGTCGCGGGCGTTTCACCATCATCTTGATGAAGCTCTTTCTCGCTCGCGACCGCTCCGTCTGGTCGAACTGGGCGCGGGGGATGGAACCTTGCTTCTACGGTTGGCGCGTCGCGTGTCTGCTCCGGGTCTGACGGCCCGGGTTATGTTGCTCGATCGCCAGAACATTGTTTCACCCGAAACGCGGCGCGCGTTCGCCGCGCTGAATTGGTCCGTGGAAAGTGTGGCGAACGATGTGTTTGCTTGGCTGGAGCAACCTTTTCCCGCCGTGGACATGATGATTGCCAATTTGTTTCTGCACCATTTCCCGGACAAATCATTGACGGCGTTGTTCCGGCTGGCCGCCGCCAGAACGGACCTGTTCATCGCGTGCGAGCCACGCCGTACACCTTTCGCGCTTACGGCCTCCCGATGGCTCCGGCTCATCGGTTGCAACGCCATTACGCGCCACGATGCCGTCGTGAGCGTGCGGGCGGGTTTTATCGGCCGCGAACTTTCCGCACTCTGGCCGGCGGATAACCAATGGCAATTGAGCGAGCAATCCGCCGGCTGGTTCAGCCACTGCTTCATCGCGACAAGAAATGAGTGAGAGCGTCACCATCGTGGGCGGTGGACTGGCCGGCTTGACGCTGGGCATCGGTCTGCGCCAACGCGGTGTGCCGGTCACGATGTGGGAAGCGGGTCGCTATCCACGACACCGCGTCTGCGGCGAATTCATCAGTGGCGGCGGGCAAAACTCGCTCGCACGCCTTGGTTTGTTGGAGGGGTTGCAAAGGGCGGGTGTTGGTTCCGCGGGGAGCGCGGCGTTCTTTGCCGGGAAGACGAGGGTCGCGGCGCGCCCGCTCCCAAAAGCCGCTTTGTGTGTTTCGCGCTTTGTTTTGGATGAATGGCTCGCTCGCGAATTTCAGCGCCTGGGCGGCGAATTGCGGCCGGGCGCGCGATGGCACGGGGAATTCGGAACTGGAATCGTGCGCGCGACCGGCCGTAGCGCAGAGCCGGTGACGGACGGCTGGCGGCTGTTCGGTCTCAAAGCTCACGCTCGCGGCGTCGCGCTGGCCGCCGACCTGGAGATGCACTTTGTGCCCTCGGGTTATGTTGGTTTATGCCGCTTGGCGGGCGGCGGAGTGAACATCTGCGGCTTGTTTCGCAGCAAGTCGGTTGTGCCCGACCTGGCGCAACGCTGGCGCGACTGGCTGGGCGGACCGGCCGCATCGGTACTGCATTCGCGCGTGGCGGACGCGCGATTCGATGAAGACTCCTTCTGCTCGGTGGCGGGGCTTTGCCTGCGTCCGCAGCGCGCGACCCAACGGAATGAGTGTTGCGTCGGCGATGCGTTGACCATGATTCCGCCCGTAACGGGCAACGGCATGTCCATGGCTTTTGAATCCGCGGAACTGGCCATCGAGCCGCTCGCGGAATTCAGCTACGGTCAACTGACTTGGGACGGAGCGCGGCACGAGATTGCCACGCGTTGCGACATGAGGTTTACTCCGCGACTGCGCTGGGCGGCGTGGGTGCAAAGAGCGTTGTTTCAGCCGCTCGCGCGCGCGGTCCTGATGTTCCTGGCCGCGCGTTCGGAATGGTTCTGGCGCGGGATTTTCGGGCGGACGCGGTGACGGCACCGAGCGCGCTCGACTGGAGACGCCATCCGCCGAGCCATCCGCGGAGGCAAGATCCAAAACCCACCCACACAACATTTTCAGCGAATTGCGCTGGTGGGCATTTTTCGCTGGACGCGTTGTCGGAGGACGGTGGCTCCCATAATCCGGTTCTTCCGGAAAGTTTGTGTTTTTGCCGGGTAGGGTAAGACCTGATAAGGCGTCGCTTGTGTTTGGGGCAAGGTCTGCTATTTTTACTGGATGGTTGACTGTAACATTGTCCCCTGCGGCAATGAAATCTAAACTCTGAACTTTAACACGCAAAAGCTATGGCCTACGTATTACCCCCCCTTCCTTATCCCAAAGAAGCCCTTGAGCCGCA
>PLGF01000078.1 GCA_003138485.1 Verrucomicrobiales bacterium
CTTGTGCACCCTTGTGCACCTTAATAGCCAGGGGAATCAGGTGGGTGAATAACTTTTTTCACCGACTTCCCGGTGGAGATGGGGGGGTGTCGAGCAACTTGATTCCGGGGTGCTGAAAACAGATGCGCCGCTCTTTGTAGAGCTTGCCGAGGGCTTGCTTGAAGGCGTTTTTACTGACGCCAAATTCCAGGCGAATTGCCTGGGGCGAGCTGTCGTCGTCGAAGGCCAGGTTGCCGCCGTTGTGTAGGAGGGCTTGGATGATCTGGTCCCCAAGGGGGGCCACTCGTTTGTATCCCGACGCGTCGAGGCTCAGATCGATCTTCCCGTTGGCGCGGACGGCGCGGACGAAGCCTTTCAACGCCTGGCCGGTCTGGAGCGGGGCGGCAAGGTTGTCGTGGTAAAGCAGGCCCCGGTGCGCGTTTTCGACGATGGCGTTGTAGCCCAGGGGCGTCCGGCCAATGATGAGGAGGCTGACCTGTTGCCCGTTGTGATAAGGAGGCGTCTCCCGGCTGAGGTGACGGTTCAAGCGCGTGGTGGCCACGATTCGGTTTGTCTTCTGGTCCAGAAAGACATGGACAATCACGCTATGTCCAACACGGGCGGGAGATTCCTGTTCGCGGAAGGGCAGCAACAAATCCTTGGCCAGCCCCCAGTCCAGGAAAGCGCCAATGTTCGGATTGACGCTGACGACCTTCAAACAGGCGAACTCGCCGACGGTCGCCAGCGGCTTCTCCGTGGTGGCCACGAGGCGGTCCTCGGAATCGCGATAGACAAAGACATCCACTTTGTCCTTGGGCCGCAGGTCCGCCGGAACATAGCGGCCCGGCAAAAGTATTTCGCCCAATTCCCCGCCGTCCAGGTAGAGGCCCGGCGCCGAGGCTCTGACGACAGCGAGGAGGTTGCGTTTGCCGATGATGGCCATGCGCCCTATTTTGCCGGGGAGCGCCGCCAGCGTCAAGGAGAGCGCAATTGGGGGGCGCAAATCATCTTCTGTCGAGGCCTTTAGCCGTAGCGCAGACTTCCAAGTCTGCTGTGTCGCCGATTTCCAAATCGGCGCGCCGCGCAAAGTCATCGCCGGAGCGGGCTTGGAAGCCCGCGGCACAGCAGACTTGGTAGTCTGCGCTACAAAACCTGAGCTGCGCCCCGCAATTTGGATTTGCGCTTTTGCGGGCAATTGTTGAGCTTGGAGACTTGCGCGACGATTACGCTGAACCTGTGTTTAAGGGATGGGCCAAGCCGGGACCAGTCCCGCCCGGAGCTTTGGGCGGCGGTCCCACCCTGGAAGAGGGGGAGACGCTGGACGCGATTAGCGGCTACTTTCGGCTGTTTCAACTGGCCAAAGGCCATCGTTTTTCGACGGATGATGTTCTGACGGCCTGGTATGGCACAATGTGTTGTCCGACGGCCCGAAGGGTCCTTGATCTTGGGAGCGGGCTGGGGACGGTGGGGATGATCGCCGCCTGGCGGCTGCCGGGGGCGAGGTTTGTCACGGTGGAAGCGCAGGCGGAAAGCGCGCGCCTGGCCCGGAAGTCGGCGCGTTGGAACGGGCTGGAGGATCGCTACGAAATCCGTGAGGGAGACTTTCGAGACAAGTCGATTTTGCCCCTGGAAGAGAAATTCGATCTGATCCTCGGCAGCCCGCCGTATTTCCCGCCTGGCAGCGGCGTTGAAGGGGATCATCCGCAGAAAATCGCCTGCCGTTTCGAGATGCGCGGTGATATCGGCGATTACTGCGCCGCCGCGGCTCCGCGCCTGAATCGGGGCGGCATTTTCGCGTGCGTTTTTCCAGTGGCGCCGTCCGCGCAGAAGATCAGGGTCGAGGCCGCGGCGGCGGGAGCGGGACTGGGAATCATCCGCTGGCGCCCAGTGACGCTGCGCGAACCGGAACCGCCGCTGCTGGGACTGTTTTGCATGGTTGGGATGAGCGACGTTCCTACGAGCGCGCGGCGGGAACCGTGGATGGAATCACCGCTGGTGATTCGGACCGCGGAGGGGCGGGTTCATCCGGAGTACTCAGTGGTCAAGATGTCGTTTGGTTTTCCGCCGTGAAAGGGAGAGACCGGTTTGAAAGGAGACTCTTACCGGGGCCGCACAGTGCCGATCATCCGCACTTCGCTGATCTGCGGCGGAGTATTGGGGGGAAGGCCGGTGAGCGCGATGCGGACATAACGTCCGCCAGTGCCGGCAGGGCAGGAATCGTTGCGAGTCCGGGTTGTGTTGAGCGTTTGTGATTCATCCACGGCCAGCCGCCACTGTTGGCCGTCGTCGGAGGTTTCGATTTTGTAACGATAGTTTCCAGCGGTCGGGAAAGTAATGCTCGCTCCCGTGATGACGCACAGGCGCTCCAGGTCAACTTCCCACCACGCGCCCGCCGCGCCTGCCGCCGCCGACCAGAAGGTGTTTTCATCGCCGTCGTTGGCCAGCCGCGCGGCGTGGCCGGGAGCCTCGCTCTCAGCGCGCGCGGGCGCATCCTGGCCAAGCGTTTGCGCCGGCGCAGCCTGCCGGGCATTCGAAAAGCGCACATAAGGCCGCGGTGCGACGGAGGGAGTCTGGCCGGGAATGAATCGCGGCGAACCGTCGGTTACGATGCTCAACGTCGCGTCCTCCAAGCCGGCAGAGTGGGCGCGGATGACGCTCTCTCCACCGTAATAGGACCTGAATTCGATGGCCGCCTGGCCGTCGCGGATGGCGATGTCGCTCTCGGGGTCAAACGTGATGGCTGGGCCAGTCGGGAATTCGCCCGGACCCGATTCGATGGAGAGCATAACTTTCGGCGAGTTGCTGATCGGTTTGGCGTCGGCATCCAAAACGGTGACCGTGACCTGGGCATCGTCCAATGCATCAGTGCCGTGAATGACGGTTCTGTCCGCCGTCAGAAGCAAGCGTGCCGGCGTTCCGGGAGCGGGCCATTGAGGAGGCGGGATATGGAGGTATTCATTGCGATACCAATACCATTGGCGCTTGGGCAGCCTGAAATAGTCCACCATCCCCATGGAACCGAAATGACCGGCGATGCTGCCGTGGTCGAAGGCGCACCAGAGAGCCTGGCCGCTGCGCCACGCGAATTGTTCTGTTTGCAAATCACCCCATCCAGGCTCATACCGGCCCGGCCGGTCGGAAATAGTGGAGCCATACTCGCTCACCACGCTGGGAATTCCAGGATCAAGGAACAGGCGCGCCCCGTCGCCGTTATACCCCGCCACATCCCCCAACTTGTCTATCTTGCCCCGCTGCGCGCCACCGATGGCGGCGGGACGCGTCGGGTCCAACTGATGCGTCAGAGCGACCAGGTTTGTCAGGCACCGGCGCACGTTGGGCATGGTGGATTGCGCGGTGAAAAAGACCTCATTATCCATGCTCCAAGCGATGATGCTGGGATGGTTGCGAAGGATGCGAATCTCATCGCGCAGGCTGGCCTTGACGCTTTCCTCAAAGGCGGCCTGGTGCTCCAACTCCGGCGGATAGGCGCCGCCGCCCCAGGGATTCTTGAACGACCCAGTGCCCCAGAAACAATTCTCCGACCAGAACAAAAGGCCCAACCGGTCGCAAGCCTCCGCATAGGCCGGGGCATGCGGGTAATGCGATCCGCGGACAAAATCGAACCCCGCCTCCTTGATCAATTTGAGGTCGCGCTCAAAACCGCCGTCCGTGACCGCGTCGCCCCAGCCGGCGTGATCCTGATGGGCATTGACGCCCCGAAAATAAAGGTGCTCGCCATTCAGGAAGAACCCCTGGTCCGCAGTCCATTTGAACCAACGGAAGCCAAAAGGGGTTTGGCAGACATCCGCCAGGGTCTTCCCATCAAAGACTTTCGTCACGAGCCTATACAGGTTTGGATGGCTCGGAGACCAGAGTTTGGGTTTGAGCACCTCCGGCGCGTCCTGGTTGAACGTCACCGTTGACCCGGCCGCCACGGTTTGCGAGGTTTTCACGGTCGCCACCACGCGCCCTTGCTCGTCCACCACGTCCGATTCCACCGCGCATTGGCTTTCGGCGGCGGCGTCATTGCGAATTTCGGTTTTCACATTGAGCGCGCCCGATTCGGCGGAAACCGTGGGAGTGGTGACAAACGTTCCAAACCACGTCACATGCAACGGTTGGGTCATCACCAAACGGACATTGCGATAAATGCCGCCTGAGAAAACGTGCTCCCCCGCGCGGGGCGCAAGCTGCGGGTTCCAGAGATTGTTGACGCGAACCGCCAGGACATTGCCGCCCGCGTGGATGAACTCCGTAACGTCGATGGAGAAGCCGGTGTAGCCCCCTTCGTGCCGGCCGGCGCTCCGGCCGTTGACAAACACCTCCGCGACTTGAAACACCCCGTCAAATTCGAGAAAGAACCGCCTCCCGCCCCATTCCGGAGGAACGTCCAAATGCTTTCTATACCAGCCGTATCCGGTGTAAAACTCCGGCGACAAAAAGTAAGGCTCGCTGAACGAGTGCGGAAGGCCCGTCCGGCTCCAGGCCTCGTCGGAAAAACCGGGGGCTTCGGCGCCGGCAAAATCTCCGAGGGCGAACTTCCACTCCCGGTTCAGGCTCACTTCCAGCCGGGGCGACGTTTCGGCGGCTGCCCCGGCGGTCTGGCCCGTGGCCGCGCCGGGAAGCAAGGCCAACACCCAGAGGCGCCAGTAATTCAGGATGCGGACTTTCTTCATTTCTTTGTTTACTGGACGCGAATATAGACTTGAGTGCCTGGCTGGTTCAAGTTGAACTGCTGCTGCAAGTTTGTCGCCTGGACACTTCCGATGACCTTCCAGTTTGTCGAGCCAAGATTGGTGACAAAGGCCAACTGATAGTTCGACCCAGGATTGCCGAAAAGTGTGAGCATCCGCGCCGCATTGCTCCCCAGCGACGCTCCCAGCAGCGGATGCAAGCCGATGAAAGTCACCTGCCCCGGCAGGCTGCTGACGTTTCCCACCCCGCTGCCATCGGCCTTGAATCCGACGATGTTTGTCGCCGCCACCGGCAGGAAGGCTGAATCGCCAGGCAGCGCGGTGAATCCGATGGAGCCCAGGACGGAAGGGCTTTGCAAGGTCTGGCCCGGCTGCGTGACCAGGGTGAATTCCGGCGGCGCTGAACCGGTTTCCTTCACCGTTGCGCTGGCAATAATGGAGCTATTACTTGGGCTGATGGTCCATTCGGCGAATCGATTGGCCGGCAGCGCGAGCGAGAAGCTCAGATTGGTGATGCCAACGGTGGAAAACAAGGTGACGGGAAGACTGCCGCTCTGGCCGGTCTGCACGACGGTCGATCCGACGCCCAACTGGACGCACTCGTTGACCGTGACGATGAAAGTCATGGAGTTGCTCAACGGCGGGTTGCCGCTGTCGGTCGCCACCACCGTGATCAGATTGGTCGTGCTGCCTTCCGCGCAGGTGGGGCTCCAACTGAAAATGCCGTTGGTGGTGATGCTGGCGCCTTCGGGCGGCGCGCCGCTCAGGGTGTAAGTCGCCGGCGGAGTGGCCACCACGGCGCTGTTGGTGAAAACCAGCTCCTGCCCGACAATCAGGACCTGATTGTTGACTTGTGTGATGTCCGGGATTGGCAGAGCGGGAATAACGGCGGTCTGGTCAAGCCCGTAAGTGGTTCCGACGCTGTTGACAGCCGCGACCCGGAAATGAAGGTCCGTGGCGGGCGTCAAATTGCCAATATAGGCCGTGACCGATTGCACGGAGTCCAGGTTCGCGGACAAAGTGTTGGTCAGCGTAAAATTGCCATAATTGGTGGTCAGGCCCCATTGAAAATAATACTCCGTGGCGGCGCTCTCCGGGTTGACGATCCCGGTCAGGGTGGCATTGGTCGGAGTCAAATTCTCAGCCGCAAGCGTGGTCGCGACGGGCGGCGCGAGCGGCGAGCCATAAGTCACCGTGTAGGAGCCGGTGGAGTTGCAGTCGAATATATGCAGCAGACTGTTCGGTTGCGGCGGCACCATGTTGGGCCGATAGGGCGTTTGCCACACATTCGGCCCGACCAGCAACTCTGTCCCGTCCGATCTCTTGACGCCGGTGACGGCGTACTGGCCCGCGGAAGGATCGGGCAGTTGGAAATAGACGAAACCCGATGGAATGATGTCCGCGGCGTCGCTGACGGTAATGCTGGTATTGACGCTGGAAACCGCCCCGCTGGCGGCCGCGCCGGTCAAGGATGTCACCGGGTAAACGTTGCCGTCGCTGGAATAGACGTTGTCGGGCAGCGCGTCCACGTTGGTCGTGTCATTGCACAGGAAATCCGGAAGGCCGTCGTCGCTGGGACAAGTGACTTCCACGACATGGTTCATTTCATGGATTTTGACCCCTTGCACCAGAGAAGTCTCCAAGCCGCCCAGAGCGTCGCTATGCTGGAAGGTGGCCTGGAAATTGGTGAAATTCCCCTCCAAGGAGCAGGTCATCCACCATATCCCCTCCACGTTGGTGCCTGGATTGATGTCGCCCATGTTCAACGTCAGCGAGGGCACGGGCGTCGTGTTGGTGCCGACGGCCGAGGCGATAATTTGGAAGTTGATCAACAGGCCGTTGGCGTTGTTGATGATCACGGGCTGCGCCGAAGTGATGGTGAAGTCGTTGGCCGTGCCCAGGCCCAGATTGCGCACCCGCAGGCCCAAGGCGAAAGGAATCGGCGGCTCGAACACGCTGGTAAACGGGTCCTGGCTGTAAACGTCGTGTTGCAGGAAGTAATCCAGATACAGCCGCGGGTCCGGCAAAACCGTGATCGGCACCGCAAAGAGCGGGATGGTCACCTGCTCGCCGTTGAGCACGTAGGAGATGGCGCCGCCGATGCCGTACTTCGTCGTGCCCAGCGGCGCGGCGTTGGTGGTGGGAATGAGGGTCCAGTTCGCCTGCCCTCCCGCGTTGGCCGCCAGCGAGCCGGTGCCATCCACGGCGTTGATGCCGGACAAGACCGGCGGCTGGACGAAGAAGGCGGAGGGGGCGGGGTTGCCATTGGCATCCACGGCGTTGATCGTCACTTGCAAGTCGGTGATCTGGGCGCCTGAATTATTAGTCAAATTCAGCGTCGCGTGAAAGGCGTTGGCTTGGATGACGGCCGTTTGATCGATTTGCAGAGTCACAGCCACCACCGCGCCGGACGGGGGCGGGAAAGAATAACTGGGCTGCGAGACCACCGGTTGCTGCGGGGTGTCTCCAAGGGCAACGCCGCCACCGCCGCCGCCACCGCCACCACCACCGCCGCCGCCGCCGCTGTTGACGACCGGCGTGCTACTGCCGACGGACGGCTCGCAATTCAGCGGGTTGGCGTTATAGATGAATATGGGCGTGCTGTTGTACTCGGTCTTGTTCAGCGCCGCCACATACCAATTCACGCTGGCCGGAATCGAGGACGATACGCTGGAGTCGGTCGCCGTTCCAATCTGTGTCACGGTGACAGGCACGACGATGCTCGATTCGGCGGCCAGGTTGCCGAGGTTGGTCGATAAGGCCACGATCGACCAATCCGGGTTCGAGTTGTCGATGACAAGCTGCAATCCTTCCGCCGCGATCAACCCGGCGTTGGTGATGACCAGATCGACCTGCTCGCCGCCGCCCGGCACATCGCACAAGTTGATGGAGCCGGGAGTCACGGTCACCACCGGCCACGGCACCTGGGTCACGAATATGGTTGTCAAGGTGAAGTTGTAGGTGTCCGGGATGGTCGTCGGCGTGACCGTCCAGGTGTAATCCACCAGTTGCAGCGGCAGGAACGCCGTCACCGGCGTCGTCGTGTTGGCGGCCACCAGCAGCGTGGTGCCAAAATTGCCGTGATCCGGCGCCTGAACTGTCACCGTGTAATAGGCCGATGTCAGGTTGCTGAAAGTCACGATCCCGCTGGAGCCGGTCACCTGCGCTCCCACGATTGTTCCCGTCAGAAAATCGCTCACGGTCACCGTCGCGTTCGACAAATTGGGGTTGCCCGAGCCGTAGATGCTCAACTCGTCCTGCGCCGTCACCTGCAAATTGCCCTTGAGAGTCGAAACCGCCGTGAAGACAAATGGAACCGTCACCGACGTATTGGAGCCTTGCACGACCAATTCCCCGGGATACTCGCCCAACGGCTGCCCGTTAGTCGGCGCCAAGGCCAGCGTAATCTGGCCGCTCTGATTGGGCGCCAGCGAGGCAACCGGCTGCGCTGTCACGACCGACAACCACGGAGCGGAAGGCAGATTGACCTGCAACGGCCCGGTGGCGGCCCCGCCCGAGTTGGTCAACGTGAACGAAACCAGAGTCTGGCTCCCTTCAATCATCGTCCCCACCAGCGACGCCGGAGTCGTGGACAATCGCGCCGTCAGCGGCGACATGGTGGCGCTGAAGGGCAACGTCACCGACGCCCCTTGCGCGCTGTTGAATTGGATGGAGAACTGCGACTGCGCCGGCGTCGTGCCGGTCGCCTCCAGGATAAAGGTGGTCTGCGCCGAACCGTTGCCCGGCAAGGACGCCGGCACGCTGACCTGGACGTTGACATCGGAAGGCGCGCCCAAGACGGTGGCCGTGATGCCTGTCAACGGCACGGAAGTCAGGTTGTTGAGCAGCAAGGTGTTGGTCTGAGGGACACCCACGACGAGCTGGGGCAACTGGGACTGCGCGCTCAAATTCATGCCGATGATGGTGAACGACCCCGACGCGGCCGGAGCCGGCTGCCCCGGCAACGCCACGCCATATTGAACCAGGCCCACTTCCACCGGCAGCGGCGTGAAAATAGCCGCGCCGTTGCCCGAAGCATCGGTCGTCACCGGCAATGCCCTAGTGGTGCCGGCCGTGAAAAGCCAGACCGCCACCGGCGCGTTCGGCTCAGGCGCGCTCGAACCGCAACTCAACGTCTGCACGTTGAGCGGAATGAAATTCGTCCCCTCCGGATAGGTTGATTGGGCGGCTTGCACATTGGCGCAGTAGCCCAGAAGCGTCAACGCCACGGGAGCGCTTGTAGCCGTGCCGGCGGCATTGGAAACCACCACGGTGTAACTGGCGCTGGCTTGCGCGCTGGCGATGTTCAGGACCGAACCGTTCTGGCCGGCCAATAGACCGCCGTTTTGATACCAATAATAGCTGAACGGCGCCGTGCCGCCGACCGTCGCGCTCAGGCTCACGCTGCCGCCCGAACCCACTGCCACGCTGGGCGGCGACACGGTAAGCGAGGTGGGAGGCGCGATTACGCTCAACACCGCCGAGGTGCTGGCCACCTTCTCGTACAGATTCGTCACGATGCAACGGTAATTGCCGTCATCGCCCGGTGTGGCGTTGCTGACCGTCAGCGTCCCGGTCTTCGTGCCCGACGCGTGGCTGTCTTCCAGGAGGCTCGCGCCGTTGTACTGCCATTGATAGGCCAGCGTCGGATCCCCCGTGGCCTGCACCGCGAATCGCGCTGTTTGACCCTGATTGATCGTCACGTTGGTGGGTTGCGTCGCGATGTCGGGCGCGTTGCCAAATGCAAACGCATTGGCATTGGTGACGCTGTTGCCATCGGGGTTGTGCACGCCGACGCCAACGGTGCCAGATGGAGACGCCGGCGTCACGACGGTCAGGACGGTGGAACTGTCCACCGTGACCATGCTGGCGGGCAACAAGCCGAACGTCACTCCGATTCCATTCTCGAAACCCGTTCCGGTAATGGTCACCGTTGTGCCGCCGGTGTTCGGACCAGCCGCGGGAACGACGGAGGTGATAGTGGGCAACGCCCCCACCGGGAAAACCGTCAACGAGCCTTTCACATAAACGATGGTGTAATTGGCCGGCACAAAAGTCCCGCCGGTGGCCGCGCTGGGAGTGATGGAATACGGCGATCCGGCGACCGTCGCCGAGGCCGCCGCCCCCCCGCTGATCAACGTCACCGATCCCACGGTGTCTCCATTCTGAAGACCGATGGCCGTGAACTCCGTCCCGGCGAAGTTCAACGTCCGCCCATAGTATTTGTTCTCGTTGTCGGCGGTGAGGGTCAGCGCCGCCGGAATGACCGTCATCGTGCCGTTGCTGTAAGTGATGGAGTAATTGCCCGCTCTTGGCCCGCTGGCCGCGCTGGGAACGATGGGATAAGCGCCGACGCCCGCCGTCGATGCCGCGCCCGCGCTGCTCATCGTCACCCCTGCGATGGTGTCGCCATTGAGCAACCCAACGCTCGTGAAGGCCGTTCCCGACAACGCCGCCGTCTGCCCGTAAGTATTAGTGGCGTTGTTGGCGGTGAGGGTCAGCGGGGCGGGATTGATCGTCAGTGTGCCTTGCGCATAAACGATGTTGTAGTTGGGGTCAACTCCGCCCGCCGCCAAGATGGGATAGCTTCCCGCGTGGCTCAAGCTCGTGGCGCTGGTGGTGATTGAGGGGGCCACGGTGAGCGAGGCCGGAGTGTCGCCGTTGACAAAGCCGCTGTAAGAGAGACCCAGCGCCGGGACGGTCCCGCCGTAGATCATGCTCGCGTTGCTGACCGTGATGGTCAGCGTCGGAGTCGTAGGCAGGCACTTGCCCGCGCTGCCGGCGTCGTAGATGGCGGCGATTTCATTGGAGGCCAGGGCGCGGTTGTAGATGGAGAGATCGTTAATGATGCCGAAGAAGCTGTTCACCTGGCCTTGGAAACCGTTCGCCACATCGTCCCCGCGGGCGCCGATTGCCGCCGGCGTGGAAAACTGAAAAGTGTCATTGTAGGGAGATGCCGCCGGATAAGCCACGCCATCGACGTAGAAAATCACGGCGCTCCCGGTTTTGGTTACGGCCACATGGTGGAGATTGGTATCAGTCACGCTGGCGCTGGATTGAATGTTGTCCACATTGATGTCCGTCAAATCCAATGCGCCGTCAGGAAAGAGTCCGAAACCATATCCATTAAGCCCGAAGGCAAAAAACAGGGCGTTGCCTTCGTAGGCGTTTGGATCAAATGTAACGACCGAGGCGCTGGCGCGCTTAATCCAGGCTTCAATCGTGAAATTCTGCAACTGGAGGTTGGTGGCGCTGCCCACCAGCACGGCGGAATTGCTGCCCGTGAAATTGAAGCCTTCTCCCACTTCGCCTGCCGCAAAGCCCGCGTTGGTGAGTGTGCCGTTGTTGCCGCCGATAATGTCCTGCGCATTCCCGCTGCCCGGCCACCAGGAAACCAGGCCTGATGGCGGCGGCGCGCAGGCGCTGACGGCGACAGCCGCCGCGTAGAGATCGGCGACTTCCGCGGAGGTCAACTGCCGGTTGAAAACCGCCACATCCGCCAGCGAGCCTTGAAAATAACGCCCGCCAAAAACATCGCTTGCTCCCAGGGCAAAAGTCCCGTTGCCCGCCGGGTTGTGCGCCCCGGGCACGTTGCTGGCCACCAGCACACCGTCCAGATAGAGGTCGCGCGAGACGCTGGAGGTGAACGTGGCGGCGACAAAATGCCATTTGCCCAGATCGTTCGTTGTCAGCGCGGTGGGGTCCACAGCGGCGCCGCCGGAGTCGGTATAAAAGTAGATTTGGTTGTTATTTTGAATCTGGAGGTCGAAATCATTCCCATCCTGCGATTCACCGGCGATGGTGAAGTAGCGACCGGCCGCCGATGGAAGGACGGACAGATTAAACCAGGCAACCATGCTGCCTTGATTGTTGGTCAACCCGCCTGTCAAGCTCGTATTGACAAAAGAACCGTTGCCATCCAAAACAACATCGGTGTTGCTTGCCGTCTCGAACAGCTCGGGGCCGGAGCCGGGAGCGCCGAGCGCCGCATCGGCCACAAAGGTTCCGGTGTAACCATTGACAGCGCTGTTGGCCTGCGAGGCGGCGGTGAAGGGCCAATAGCCCAGCAGATCGGGTGTGCCCAACACCAGGTTGCCGTAATTCTGCGGCAGGATGGTAAGCGTGCCATCGACCAGGCTGACGACGTAGTTGGTCTGGCGGTTATATGGGTCCACCAGGCTTGGCACGATCGGATAGGTTCCAAACGGGCTGGTGCTGGTCGCGCTGCAAGTGTACGCCGCGGTGATGTTGTCCGCGTTGGTCAATCCGACAATGGTCCCGGTCAACGCCGGGTTGGACTGGCCAAACGCCCGGTTCGCGTTGTTCGCGGCCACGGTGAGCGCCGCCGGAAAGACAACCAGGCTGACGGTGTCGGTCACACTGCTGTACTCAACCTTGTTCGACGGGCTGAAAATCACGGAAAGAGTATTGATCCCCGAATTGAGGACGGCGCCATTGGCCGGAGTGTAAGCAAAGCTGCCGGGCACGCTGGCCGTGGCATTCAACTGGTTCGAACTCAGGGGTGTGCCGTAGGTAATGGGAGACGGCGCCGTCCAGGAGAGGAACGGCCCCACCACGGTGTTCGTGACAACCAGCAACACGGTGTTGTTGGTGTAAACGACGGAAATGCCTCCGGGAATGTTGGTGCTGGTAAACGCCCCGCTCAAGCTGGAGGCGGCGAGGATTTGGAACTGATTCCCCAAAACGGGCACAAACCCGCCAACCACGCCCAAGTTCAGCGGGCCGCCAAGGGTAACGCTGCCAGCATCAAGCTGCCCCCACTGACCCGAATTGGTCCCGCCCAAATCCATGGTCAAACCCGCGCCGCCCTGCGAGTAATTGTTGCCGCCAAGCGATAGCCAGCCGCTGTCCACCTCCATGGCGCCGCCCTGATTGTTAAAGGTAATCGACATCGCCGTTGTGTTCGTCCCGCCGGATTTGCGGAATATGCCGGAATTGTTGAAGGCCACGCCATAACCGCCAAAGGCGGTGTTGAAAGTCTGGTCGCTTTGCGCATTCCATACACCGTTGTTGTAAATCGTCGTGCCGTTCCCGCCGCCGCGAAGCGTCCCGCTCAACCACGCCACCGTGCCATTGTTGGTCACCACCACATTGGGCATGTCCATGTTGGCCGCGCCGCCAGCCACAATCAGATCGCTGTTGGGGGCGATGGTGACATTCGGCGCATAGTTCCAGACGCCCCCGATCCATGTCAAAGCGCCGCGGATCACATTGGTCCCAACCAGATTGCCAGCGTCCTCCCAGGTGTTCGTGCCGGTCACAGTGCCGTTGAGGTTGAAAGCGCCGAGGGACAAGACGGTCAGGCCAAACTGGTTGGTGGTGACGTAACCACCGGTGAAGTTGCCGCCGCCTTGGAACGTCAATTCCAAACCGTTAGTACCGTTTTGCACGTCGATCACGCCGGCAAGTTGGTTGAACACAACGCCGCCCGCGATAAGCGTGTCAGTATTCATTTCGCTGGCGCCACCCGACTTGCGGAAAGTGCCATAGTTGTTGAACGCCACGCCATAGCCGCCATAGGCGCTGTTGAAAACCTGGTCGCTTTGCGCGTCCCAAAGCCCGTAATTATAAATGGTTGTGCCGTTTCCCCCGCCACGAAGCATCCCGCTCAGCCACGCCACCGTGCCGTAGTTCGTCACCACGGCGTTGGCCATATCCAAGTTGTTTCCACCGCCGGCCACAATCAGCTCGGTTTTGGGGGTGATGGTCACCGATGACGCGCTGTTCCAGTCGCCCCCAACCCAGGTCAAAGCGCCCTGGATGACATTGGTCCCGACCAGCCTGCCGGCGTCCTCCCAGGTGTTCGTGCCAGTCACAGTGCCGTTGAGGTTGAAAGCGCCGATGGACAAGACGGTCAGGCCGAATTGGTTGGTGGTAATGTAACCGCCAGTGAAGTTGCCGCCGCCTTGAAAAGCCAACTCCAAGCCGTTGGTGCCGTTCTGCACGTCGATCACGCCGGCGGGTTGGTTGAACACAACGCCACCCTGAAAAACCGTGGCATCATTCATTTCGCTGGCGCCTCCCGACTTGCGGAAAGTGCCATAGTTGTTGAACACCACGCCATTGCCGCCATAGGCGTTGTTGAAAACCTGGTCGCTTTGCGCGTCCCACAGCCCGTAATTATAGACGACCGTGCCATTCTGGCCGCCGCGAAGCGTCCCGCTCGACCACGCCACCGTGCCATAGTTCGTCACCACCGTGTTGGGCATGTCGTTGACGCCTTGACCGCCGGCCACAATCAGCTCGGTATTGGGGGCGATGGTCACAGATGACGCGCCGTTCCAAACGCCCCCCACCCAGGTCAAAGCGCCCCGGATGACGTTGGTTCCGGCCAGGCTGCCGCCGTCCTCCCAAGTGTTCGTGCCAGTCACGGCGCCGTTGATGTTGAAAGCGCCGATGGACAAGACGGTCAGGCCGAATTGGTTGGTGGTGATGTAACCGCCGGTGAAGTTGCCGCCGCCTTGAAACGCCAATTCCAAGCCGTTGGTGCCGTTCTGCACGTCCAATACGCCGGCGATCTGGTTGAACACAACATTGTAAGTGAAAACCGTGGCATTGTTAAACTCGCTGACGCCTCCCGATTTGCGAAGCGTGCCATAGTTGTTGAACACCACGCCATTGCCATTGTAATCGGTCCCGCTTAAATACTCGTCGCTCTGCATATCCCACAGCCCGTAATTGTAGATGGCCGTGCCATTCTGGCCGCCCCGAATCTCCCCGCTCGACCACGTCACCGTGCCATTGTTCGTCACCACCGTGTTAGGCATGTCGTTGACGCCTCCACCGCCCGCCACAATCAGCTCGGTATTGGGGGCAATGGTCACAGATGACGCGCCGTTCCAAACGCCCGCCACCCAGGTCAAAGCGCCGCGGATCACATTGGTCCCGACCAGATTGCCGCCAGCCTGCCAAGTGTTGGCACCGGTCGCGGCGCCATTGATGTTGATGCTGGCGCCGGACAAAACGGTCAGACCGAATTGGTTGGTGGTGATGTAACCTCCGGTGTAACTGCCGCCGCCTTCAAGGGCCAATTCCAATCCGTTGGTGCCGTTCTGCACGTCTATTACGCCGGCGACCTGGTTGAAAAAAGCGTTGTAGGTAAAAACCGTGGCATTGTTAAACTCGCCGGCGCCGCCCGACTTGCGAAAAGTGCCATAGTTATTGAACACCACGCCATTTCCATTGTAATCGGCCCCGTTTAAATTCTCGTCGCTCTGCGCGTCCCACAGGCCGTGATTGTAAATGACCGTGCCGTTCTGGCCGCCCCGAATCTCCCCGCTCGACCACTCCACCGTGCCGTTGTTCGTCAAAGTGCAATTGGGCATGTCAAGGTATCCAGCGCCTTCCGCCGTCAGCGTGGCATCGCCAGAGAGGGTCAACGTCCCGCCAAGAAGGCCCCCGGTCCAGCCAATCTCCCCGCTCAACACCGCGTTGGTGTTGCCGACCAACTCGCCGCCATCCACGGTGAAAGAACCGCTGGGATTGACCGTCAACGGCCCGTTGAGCGCGAGCGTCCGGCCCGCCAGCGAGAGCGTCACCACCCCCGCGCTGCCGTTGCCCAGGATGATCCCGCCGACAGTCGTGGCGCCATCGAGAGTCACGGTCACATCCTCATTGGTGATGATGGCGGTGTCTTGCGCGCCAGGGACGCCGGGCCCCCCGGATGAACTCCAATTGGCGGGGTTGCTCCAGTCCCCGCTGTTGGGGTTGACCCAGGTGAAAGTGGCGGCACGGCTGGAAAGAACACCGGCCATGAGTAATGTGAAAAGCAATTCGAGACCGACAGAGACGGTTTTCTTGCGCATAGACATCCTGGCTAAAATTCGTCGCACTATGGTTTTATGCCTGCCGGAAGGGACTGCAATCTCCTGATGCCTTCCGGCAAGCAATTTGACAACCAGTGAGTGAACCATGAAACGCCCGATGGGTCAATAGAAACCTGCGAATATTTTGGGACAGCCACAAGGTCGAAACTCGCCTCGTCGCAACGGGCGGGCTACTTTCGGACCAGGTTTTCGCCAACGTAGATGCGGTAGTCCTTGATGCGTCCAGCCCCTTCACTCTGACGCGGGACATAGCGGAAGCCGGAAATGATTTGCGATTTTCCAAGGTCGAGAACCAACTGGTGCGGGTGGTTGGGTTGCGCGGCGCTCCATTGGGTGTGCCAGAAGTTGGCCGTTTGTCCGTCAATCGCATTTTCAGCCGAACCGTCTTCGCCGGCCCGTTCTTCGCTGTCCACATAAGCAATCGTCCAGCCGTCGTGGCTGATGGGTTTGCCGTCCGCGCCGAGCAAATCCAGTTCGGCCACGGCGGCAAAGGGCCTGCCGTCGTGCGCGTTTAGAGATTCGAGGCAGAAGAACCTTCCACTGGCGGGCGCGCTGAGTTTTACTTCCTGAGTGTCCGGGCCTGGCGCGAAGGAAGCGCTGTAAACCGGCGTCGCGGAATCCAGACTCAATCTCGCCGCGGGCCGGCGCACACTGGCAAAATCCAATTCCGGGCGAAGGGCGTCGAGAATCGGTTTCTCCAATCCGGCGATTCCCGATTGCCGCGGGCCGAGCAAATCCAGAATGACAATTTCATTTTTGCCCGGTCGCAGCCAGCAGCCGGGCGCGTAAGCCGTCTGCGTCGGTCCGATATCCCAAAAACGCCCCAGGCAATGGCCGTTGACCCACAAATCACCTTTTCCCCAGCCGCGCAAATCCAGAAACGTATCGCCGGGATTTTCCAGGTTGAAAGCGCCGCGCCCGCGCGGGCGCGGAATGTGCATTGAATGGCTGGCGGCCGATGGCATCAACGTCACGCTTCAACGGGGCCGCGCCCGCGCGGGCGCGGAATGGCCCCGCCTGGATTTCAACGTCGTGTCAAGCAACTTGCTTCAACGGGGCCGCGCCCNNGCCCGCGCGGGCGCGGAATGGCCTCTCCTGTAACCCTTTCCGGCACAGGCTCGCAACAATTGAATTGCGATTGCCTGCGTCCCTCGCGTTACCCTTCTCTTCTTGCCGTTAACCAGTCTCACACTATTTGTTCAAAATCAAGCGTTTACGTCATGCGAGCGCCAGAGGGGGTTTCCGCGTCACCTCGCCTCTCGCGGGTTCAATTATCAAAGAACACCAAAGGCTCAGACCACATAACACGGCGCGTCCAGTTTCACATACGGCAATCCCAATGCCGTAATTACCCGATCCCCTCGCCCTTCCGCTGGTCCCAGCCCAACAAAAATTACTTGATCCTCATCGTGGTTGATGATTTCGGTCAAAGCTGATTCCAGCTCAACTTTCTCCGACGGGTTCAGGTCGCACTCGAACACCGAAAATTGCAGGTGNNACCTTCCGCAGCCGTTTGTCGTCAGCAATATCGTAGCACACCAAATACGTAGTTCTCATGGGTCACCTGGTCAACAATGGAATGTACTCAGCAATTTCGCCTGTCAGGGTTTTTGCCAGGAGACGCGCCTGCAATCCAAGCTGCATCTTGTCGGTGTCCCATAATTCGTTTGCTTCCTCTCCCTCTTTGGGCGCACCCGCCTTGTAGTCAACCGGGCAGACCTCCAACGCGGCAAACAAATCGTCCTTCTCTGTTTTCGTCTCAACCAAGTCCATTTTTGCGACGACGCCCAACCGCTCTGATCCCATTTGGACGGAACGCGAATGAATGGTTTCGGGCTCGGCGTTCTTTGTTTCAGACTCTTTGCTTGTGGATTCAGCATCCGCCGCTTTTCCCGCTTCTGTCTTTGCCTTGTCGGCATCCGTCTTCCGTTTGGCTTTTGGCAAAGCGCCGTTGCCCGAATCAACGCGTTTATGAATCGCCTCGCCGCGCAACGTATCAACGCTCTCGACAAACACACCCTCGACGAATTCGTAATAGAACAGCCGCTGACAATAGACAAACTCGTTCAACATCCGAGCGGGAAACTGTTGCGGCTCGTTCTCGTGGCGAGGGGGCGATGGCGGGGACTGCGGCAATGCGGGCGCCAGCGTTTCGACCGCAGGTTGTGCCACGCTGGCCAGTTGTGACTCAACGGCTTCTATCCGCAATACAATCTTCACCGGTTTCGGCTCGCCGGTTTTCTGAGGTGCCTCCCGTTCGCCGCCCAATCTAACCCCGCCTGCACTAGGCGAAAGACCCCTCGGCATCGGTGACGATTCCGTTTCACTCAAACGATTTTCGGACGGAACCGATGGGTCTTGGTCGTTCATAAGTTCGATTGGTTGCGGATGGACGCGGCGGAGTTGCCTTCGTCGAGTTGCGCGACTCCCAAATTCATAATTAAGCGAAGCAGGAGTTCCATTTGGTTTACCCCATAACGGATGCAAGCAAGCCGAAGCCACAGTGCCGCCCCGCGCCAACCACCAGGGGCCCCGGCATTTTCAAGCCGTCGTCAAAGCGCAGCCTCAGGTGAATGGCGGTTTTGTCTAGGAGATGATCGGGCCGGATATAGCCAGTCGGTTTCTTATTCCGGTCATACTTGTGCGCCGAGAGGGATTTAGGAAACCACGACACGGCGCTCCACACGAACTCGCAGGGCTGTTCGATGCCGGATTGTTCAAGCGCCTTTTCGATGAGCTTGCGTGTTTTTTCCGGCTTGTGGTCGTTGTGACCCGGCAAAATCACGGGCGTAACGCTTGCCCACTCTGTGGCGGGTTCAAGGTAGCATTGTGCAACCCTATCGTCGCGGGTGTGTACAAGCGTTGGCGGTTGCGCGATGTTCGTTTCGGGAGTGGGTTTTAGTTTTTGCCCCCCGATCACCTTTGCGAGGTGATGCAACAGCCGATCATCGCCAAGAGGCGCGGCGATCATCACGCGCCGAACCGCCGGATCGGTATGCTCCATCCCGATTGACGGCAGGGGCAAATACGACAACTGCCGATGAATCTCCGATCCTGCATCACGATGACCGAGAATGTACGAACGAACCCAGGCATCCGGGTTTGCGATGCCTTCGGGTGGCGACTTTTCCATAAGCCCTTTTGCCAAGTGCCGAAGCATTCCAACCAAGTGGATAAGGCGTGACTGTGAGTAGCCAAAACGTGTTCCGTTGTCGTTCCGAAGCTCGAAGACAACATAGGGACGGCCAAGAAGTCGTTCTTTAGATTCGTAGAAGACAGAGTCAAAGACCGTTGGTTTCATAACGCTGTTGAGCGGTTTTCCGTGTTGGATGCGGGCCAACGCCGATTGATGAGCGCAATTCAAGTCTTTAAGCGAACCCGCTTTCGGGATTCGGAGCATTCCAACGTCTCGCACCGCCTCGGGCTTCGGACGCCATCGGACGCCTGAGAGCCTGTTGATTTCGCTTTCGTCAATCAATTGGGCGTCCGCGTACGCCATGTCAACGCCCCAGCCAAGGATGCTAAGATACTTGGCCGCTTGACAAACTTGGCGAGCCTTCCCGATGTCTTCTTCCGTGACTGGCCAGAGATAATGCACTCGGGGCGAATCAAGCATGACCGTCGGCCTTGATGTTTTTGCGGTCAGACGATCCTGTCGGTCAGGCTTCTTATCGCCGTCGTTGTTGGGGACGAAACGGGTAACGATTTGTCCCGCACACACACGCGGAGCGCAAATAAGAGGTGATTGCTCGCGGCTTCGCCGTTCCAGCCAAAATTCAAGCGCCTTGCCAACGTCACCGTCCAATTCGTTCCGTCGCGCCACTCCAGCAACCAGTGCTTGAAACAATCGAAACGGCGAAGGCGGCCACTCAGGCGGACCCTCACGACCAAGAAGGCCGTGGTAACGTTCATCCAGCCAGGACACGGTTATGAGAAGGTATTGCATTAGGTAGCCTCGGCAGAAGCAGGGGTAGTCGCCGTCAATCCAGAGGCTGCCTTCGCATCTTTTTTAAACGCTTTGACCTTCATCTCGATTTCCTTCACCGCAGAATGCGAATCTTCGTGGTTTTCTGACAACTCGAGCAATTTTTTTGCAAACTCCTGTACTTCGTTTGGAAGCGTTGCATTCTCTGAAATGGCCTTAAGCGCGTTGGTCAGGTCGAGCAAAGCCTCGATGTTCTTCGCTGGGGGCTGACCCCGTTTCGGGCCTTGGCCCAGCTTTTTTTTCACTGACTTGATAGCCTCAGAGACGGGCTTGAACGGCTTCTTTCCTTGTTCTTCAAAGCGTTTGAGCGTTGCGGCGGTGATTGGGCCAAGCCTTGAAATCTTATCTCGATCCGCCTTCGGTTTGCTTAGGAATTTCTCAGCGACCGAAGTTTCGAATATCGCATCTCGATAATCCTTCTTGTCGAAAACGATGCCAGCAACCTCGAAGAATGCCTTGGCTGCAGTTTCGGCGAAATCTTCAACTGCCTTCATGGTCACCGACTTGTCTTCACCCTTTCGATACACAAGCGTCGTGGATTGTTCCCCTTTGAATCTAAGATTGCAGCCCTCGCGGAGATTGAGGTCCGGTTCTGAGGTGGCCGCTACAAGTGCGAGGCCCAGAACGTACTCTTGCAAAACCTTTGTCTGCGGGTCAGTCGCCCCACGAAGTTCCCGTATTGACGCAAGATTCACATTCACGGTGCGAACCAATTTGCTTCCCGAGGTCAGCATCACGCCGCCGACTGTCTGTGTGCTGAGCGCGTGCTTCATCCCTTCGGCTGACAGGTTATTCGTCCCTGCCTCTTCTTTTTCGACTTCTTCTCCAACAGCACTCGTGCCGATGTAATCCACAGCTGGCGTGTATTGCGCGGACTTGCTTCGCTCCATTACGTTGCTGGCCCGAATCTGGGCTTTCAAAATTCGCTGGCGCTTCTCGTAGGTGGAACGCGAATCCCACACGCCGAAAACCAAGGATGTCGGTGCGTATTTTGCCAGCTCGAAGTAGTTGCGAGATTTCGCGGCAACGAACGCTCCGTGGAACTTGTCCGCCAGCGAGGACATTCTCACAACCGCATCCGCCGCACGATGACCAGCATCAAGCAAATTCACGGTTTGATTGCCTACTTGGATTTCGATCTGCGGCACGAGATTGCCGCCCTTGATCTTCTTAAATCTTGGCTCGATCCGATTACTCTGGGACTGCGGACTGTCGATCTCGCACGAGTTTGTGTCGTTAGGGAAGCGGTCAATGTTATAGCCGGGTTTCTGATCTTGTTCCTTCTGGTTCTTATCAGCTTTCGTGTCCGGTGGAAGTTCGACCGAGACGCGGTAGTCTCCGTCACGAATCGTATGAACGCGGCTCTTGAATGTTGTTATCGGATACGTCGGCGGAAAAATGACCGGGTCTTCGTCATCTACCGGTGCAAGCGGCTGCTTAATGATAAGCGCTACGGGACCATCGTCCCGCAACCAACTGTCGAACTTTGTTACTTCTTCATTCATATGATTTTTCGTTGATGAGGGTTGATTGGCCGAGCGCCGCGTAACTACCGCGGCTGACAACTCGACCTCGGAAACGTTTTGTTGGAGGGACGGTAATGATATCGCTAGCTGCTGCAGCAGCGACCGACGGAGCGAGCGGCTCTCCCCAGGTCGCGTACACGAACGACTGATTCTTGTCTTCGGTCGCAACTCGGAATCGCTGAATGCCGATTGCGGAGAGCATCTCAATGGCAGGGGATGATGCCACTTCCATTTTCTGATCATTCGGAGAGAAACCGAGATCAAGAGCGTTCCATGCGGCGTCCGGGTCGAACCCGAACCGGCCCGAGAGTGGGACGCGATGAGCAAAGAGGTTCTGGTAATCATCCGAAGCGATGTTGCGTAACTGCACCACAAGGGCGGCTCGCAGGTCGCGCCAAATGCGGAACGACGTTTGTTGTCCGGACCAGAAATTCCATGGTGGATTTGGAGCCGCAATCACCGTGTTTTTCTGAACTTTGATCGTCATCCATGCGTCAAGTACAATCTGCTTGGTGGCTCCTCCGTCGAAGGAGAATTGAAGTGGAGCGATCAGTGGCTTTACGTTTATCCCGTTGGCCACCTTTGTGATTTCGTCAGGCGGATCCATTATCAGAATGGCAAGCAAGGCCTTCATATCGCCGACAGATGCTATGCGAAACTGTTCATCGCTAAACCATCCTTCGGCCTGTCCGTACACTCTGTAAGCGAGTTCTAACAGCCCGCAACAAGCGAAGAATTGTCCAGGATTAGCAACATTGACATTGAGCCGGATTGTCGGTTCAAGATTGTTCACGACTGTTCCTCCAGTTGCTTTGGGGTGGCTTCGGAAGGATCTGCACTAGCGGCGTAATCGGCGGCGCGAAGCAGCGATTCCAGATATGCCAGACCCCAGCGGCCGTACTTGCGCTGTAAGCGGGCAAATCGCTGTGGCACTTCGGAGGCAATCTTTGTAACGTCCTTTCCTTTCGGTTCAGGTTCGAGAACTTCATCGAGCGGAAAGTGCGGACGTCCTCGACCATGATGCGCCGCGATCAGGTGCAGAACCAAATCCTGCATGTCTTTGTCGATCAATTTTTTAAATTCCGGTTCGTCTTCCACATCCAGCAACGAGCCGAACTCGTGACGGTAGTCCGGACAAATGTCGCTGGGTTTCCACGGTTTTCCTGACTTGGCGTGCCAGTTGGCAGGATTCGGATTGCCAATGCTCCGCTGCCAGACATCACGCCTTTTTCCCAAATCATGGAATTTAGCGGCGAGCAGCATCGCATTCGGAAGCTCGCCCGGCAGGTTCAAAGTCTTGATGATTTCCTGAGTCCTTTCCGTAACGTCGTCGGTATGGTGCTGCCATTTGATCGGCGTCGTACACGTCTTGGATAGATCGTCGTCCGCCGAGCGCGGCTTGGTGTACCAGTTCCAATAGCGATGACCGGCAGGCTCGGATTCGTTCTCGTCGGCATCGGGTCTGGTGTCCAACGGCACGCGTACCAACCGCATGCCCCGCGTTTTCTCGTCGAATTGCGGGTCATTGTCCCACACACGAATGCGACGTTTCACGGTTTCTTCCTTGTCAGAAAACCACATGTCGGCCACGTCGTATTTGATGGTGTCATCGGGTTCGGCCCCGCCATCGAGAGTGCCTGTGGAACTCAGTCCGCCAACGCTTGGGGGCAGAATTACGGTAACTTCATGGATCGCTTCCTTGCCGCCAGAAATCATGTCTTTGAGTGTCGTTGGTCGCACTTGCCCGCGTGTATCCAATACCCACACGGGTGCGTCGGGATAATTAGCGGAAAGTTTCTCAAGTTGAGCAAATACGCCCGAGTTTTTGCGGTCAGTGCTGTCCCGCAGCAGTTCATGGGGCTTGAGTGGATACTGGAGAGTGGTACGTTTTC
>PLGF01000098.1:0-10415 GCA_003138485.1 Verrucomicrobiales bacterium
AAGAATTTTGTCTCACACCCCAACCGCTCCTATGCGCGGTTTTTCAGTTGTTTTGGGCCGGAATCTTCGCCAAAGTTTACGTTCTATGTTTCAGGTCAATATCGGGATGATCGGGGGAGGCACCGTCGGCAGCGGCGTGTTCCACCATTTGCAGAACAATCGCGCTTTGCTGCAATCGCGCCTGGGCCTCAAGATCAGCCTGTCCCGCGTTGCGGTCAAGGCGCTGGACGAACCGCGCCCGTATCCCATCCCCCGCTCGGTGATGTCAACGGATTGGACGGCGGTGGTGAACGACCCGGGAATCCAGGTGATCATCGAGTTGGTCGGGGGCACAACCCTCGCCAGGACGATGATCCTGACGGCGCTGAGGCTGGGCAAACCGGTGATCACGGCCAACAAGGCGCTCCTTTTCGAGCACGGCCCGGAGTTGTTCGCCGCGGCCCGGCAATTCGGAACCAATCTCTATTACGAGGCCAGCGTCGCCGGGGGCATCCCGATCATCAAGGCGCTGCGCGAGGGTTTTGTGGGCAACCGCATCACACACCTTTACGGCATCGTCAACGGCACCTGCAATTATATATTGACACGGATGAAACTGGAGGGCCTGGACTTCGCGCCGACTCTGAAGGAGGCGCAGCGGCTGGGCTACGCGGAGGCCGATCCGTCGCTGGACATTGGCGGCTCCGATTCGGAGCACAAGATCGGCATCCTCGCCTCGCTGGCGCACGGCTTTTGGGTTGCGCCGGGGGAGATGCACGTCGAGGGCATCCGTTCCATCGGGCGGGCGGACATGGAATTTGCCGCGAAACTGGGCTACACGATCAAACTGCTGGGGGTGGTCAAGCTGGTCTCCGGCGACAAAGGGGGAAAACGGACGGTGATCCAGGCGTCGGTCTATCCGGCGCTGATCCCCAACGCGCATGTGCTGGCGAGCGTCAATTATGTATATAACGCGGTCCTTGTGCGGGGGGACGTGGTGGGCGACACGCTCTTTTACGGGCGGGGGGCGGGCAAGGACGCGACGGCCAGCGCGGTGTTGAGCGACATCGCGGACGCGGCGCTGGATTTGAAGCACGGCTCGCGGGGGCGCATCCCGCCCTTTGTGGCGCGTGGCCCCGCGGGGCGGGTGCTGCCGATCCGGGAGGTGGTGTCGCGCTATTATCTGCGGCTGGACGTGGTGGATAAACCCGGGACGCTGGCCAAAATCAGCTCGATACTGGCGGCGTTGCGCATTGGCATTTCCTCAGTCATTCAGCCCGAAGGGCACGAAGGGGAAAGTGTGCCGCTGATCCTGATGTGCCACGACGCGCCCAACGCGGCGATGGAAGCGGCGCTGGCCAAAATCGGCAGATTGCCGGTGGTCAAAAGCACGCCCGTCATGCTGCGGGTCGAGGATTTCGGTTGAGCGCCCCCGGCTCCCATGAATTTATGAACTCCATTCTCCCCCCTGAAGGCCGCCGCTGGCGCGGTGTCATCGACGCCTACCGCGCGTATTTGCCCGTTTCGGACGCAACGCCCGTGGTGTCACTCAACGAAGGCAATACGCCCCTGGTGAGGGCGGACAGTTTTGTCCGCGCCATCGGGGGCAATTTTCAATTGTGGCTGAAGTACGAGGGAGTCAACCCCACCTGCTCGTTCAAGGACCGGGGCATGACGATGGCGGTGTCCAAGGCGCGGGAACGCGGGGCGGGCGTGGTGATCTGCGCCAGCACGGGCAACACGTCGGCCTCCGCGTCGGCCTACGCGGCGCGGGCGGGGCTGAAAAGCGTGGTGGTGCTGCCTCATGGGAAGATCGCGCTGGGGAAACTGGCCCAGGCACTGATGTACGGGGCGGTGACCATTTCCATCAAGGGGAATTTTGACGACGCGCTGCGCATCGTGCGGGAACTGGGGGAGACGGGCAAGGTGGAAGTTGTCAACAGCATAAACCCCTTCCGCATCGAGGGGCAGAAAACGGCCGCGTTTGAAATCTGCGACCAACTGGGGCGGGCGCCGGATTTCCATTTCCTGCCGGTGGGCAACGCGGGGAACATCACGGCGTATTGGAAGGGCTACCGGGAATATCACGCCGCCGGGAAAGCCGCCGCGCTGCCGCGCATGTTTGGATTCCAGGCCGCCGGCTCCGCCCCCATCGTCCTGGGCAAGCCCGTGTCCGATCCCCACACGATCGCCACCGCCATCCGCATCGGCAACCCCGCCAGTTGGGAAGGCGCCCTCCAGGCATTGCGGGAGTCGAAGGGTTTTATTGACAAAGTGACGGACGAGGAAATCCTGGCGGCCTACAAACTGGCCGCGCGCGTCGAGGGGATGTTTGTGGAGCCGGCTTCGGCCGCCTGCCTGGCGGGGCTGATCCAATGTGTCAAAGCCGGCAAGATTCCCGAAGGCTCCGTCGTGGCGGCGACCATGACCGGGCACGGCCTCAAAGACCCGGACACCGCCATCGCCACCGCCGGTTTCGCGCCAGTCGTGGTGCCGCCGGACAAGGAGGCGGTCTTGAAGGTGATTGGGCTGTAGTCTAAAAGGCGATCTGCGCCGCGCCCGCGGGGGGATGGAAAAAAGGGCGTGCAATTTCGAAGGATATGGGTTTAATTCTGCCGCGATGCAGGAAACAATCAATACGCGCGATCCAATGGCTGTTGAGAGGGAAGTCAACAGGGCGTACCTGGAGATGTTCCCGCAAGGAAACCCGGATTATATTCCGATGATATTCCGGTGGGCGGCGGATTGGTTCTCCGGCCAGTATCGGGATTACCAGGCGATAGACGCGCATTATCACGACTTGGAACACACGCTGCAAGGGATCACCTGCATGGCGCGCCTGCTCCACCGCCGGCACGTTATCGGACTTGAACCGCGGCAGACCCAGCGGATGTTTGAGTTGGGCATGCTGGCGATGCTGACGCACGACACCGGCTACCTGAAAAAACGCGGGGACGCGGAGGGAACCGGCGCCAAGTACACTTTGATCCACGTTGATCGAAGCATCCAATTTGCCGGGGAACTGATGATCAGCCAGGAGTATCCGGCCGGGGAAATCCTGGCGGTTCAAAACATGATTCGATGCACGGGCGTCAACGTCAAGCTGGACAGCATCCGGTTCCAGGATGAAATGGAGCGCGTGGCCGGATTCGCGCTGGGCACGGCCGATTTGCTCGGCCAGATGGCGGCTGCGGATTATGTGGACAAGCTGCCGATCCTTTACCTGGAGTTCGCGGAGGCGGCGCGCCACAGCCCGGATGGGCGGATGAAGGCCGGGGGATTCTTCACCAGCGCGGAGGATTTGATCCAGAAGACGCCGCTGTTTTGGGACAATTACGTGCGGCAGAAGATCAGCCGCGAATTCCTCGGTCTCTTCCGCGCTTTTAACGACCCCTACCCGGACGGCCCCAATCCCTACATCGAGCGCATCGAGGCGAACATGGCGCGGCTGCGCCGGGAAATCGCCAGCCGGAACAAGACCTGAGGCCGCGCGGCGGGCGGGCCGCCCGCCGCCCCATCAACGCATGTCGCGCGAGTATGTTTTGCAGCCCTTCCGCCCGGCGGTCGATTTGCGGATTGATTACGCGAAGGAGTTGAACGAACAGCAGCGCGCGGCGGCGACGGCGCCGCCGGGTCCGGCGCTGGTCATCGCCGGAGCGGGATCGGGCAAGACCCGCACGCTGACGTACCGCGCCGCGTTTCTCCTGGAACAGGGCATTCCGCCGGAATGTATCCTCTTGTTGACATTCACCAACAAGGCGGCCCGGGAAATGATGCGCCGCGTGGCCGCCCTGCTGGGCGGGGAGTTGCCCGGCCTCTGGGGCGGAACCTTTCATGCCATTGGCGCGCGGGTCCTGCGCCGGCACGCCGCCGAAATCGGCCACCAGCCCGATTTTACCATTCTGGACCGGCAGGACGCGGAGGATTTGCTGTCGGCCTGCCTGGGCGAAATGGAGATCGACGTGAAGGCGACCCGTTTCCCAAAAGCCGGGGTGCTGGCGGACATATTCTCCCTGGCCGCCAACAAGGACGAGACGGTGGAGGCAGTGGTGAGGAGGCAATTTGAGTATTTTTCGGAGCTGATTCCGCAAATCTGCCAAGTGCAGGCGCGCTACGCCGCGCGCAAGAAAGCCGGCAACAGCATGGACTTCGACGATCTGCTCGTGCTCTGGCTCAAGTTGCTGAGGGAAAACGCCGCCGTGCGCGAGGACCAGCAGCGGCGGTTTCAATTCATCCTCGTCGATGAATATCAGGACACCAACAAAGTCCAGGGCGAGCTGATCGATTTGCTGGCCCGGCGGCATGGCAACCTCATGGTGGTCGGAGACGATTCCCAGAGCATCTACTCGTGGCGGGGCGCGCACTTTGAAAACATCATCAAATTCCCCCAACGCTATGACCGGTCCGCGGTTTATCGCATCGAAACCAATTACCGCAGCACGCCCGAAATCCTGCGGCTCGCCAACGCTTCCATCGCCGCCAACGCGCATCAGTTCGCCAAGGAGTTGACCCCCGCGCGGGGTTCCGGCCCAAAACCGGTCCTTGCGGCGTGCGCGACGAGCGCCGATCAGGCAGTCTTCGTGGCCCAGCGCGCCTTGGAGCTTCGAGAGGAAGGGCGGGAGTTGAGCCAGATGGCCGTCCTCTACCGATCTCATTTTCACGCGCTCGAACTGCAATTGGAACTGACCCGCCGCAACATCCCCTTCACCATCACCAGCGGCATCCGCTTTTTCGAACAGGCGCACATCAAGGACGTTGCGGCCTATCTGAAATTCATCACCAATCCCCGCGACGAACTGGCCTTCAAGCGCATCGCCCGTCTCATGGACGGCGTGGGAGCCAGGACCGCCGACCGGCTCTGGCAGTCCTTTCGCGCCCAGTTCGACGCCGCTCCGGCTTCCGGCCAAAACCTGGCCGCCGCGTTGCAAAAAATTTCCGCCGCCGTTCCAAAAAAGACGGCGGTATCGTGGGCTCAACTGACGGCGACCATCTCGCAACTGGAGGCCCCGGAAATCCGGCGGAACGCGGCTGCGGTGATCCGGCACGTCATCGAAGCCGGCTACGAGGATTACTTAAAGGACCAATTCGCCAACTACCGCGCCCGGCGGGAAGACCTGGAACAAATGGCCCTCTTTGCCATGCAGTTTGAATCGGTCGAGGATTTCCTGACCCAACTGGCGCTGCTGACCAACCTCGAATCCGAAGACGCCAAGCCGGGAGTGCCTGACGAGGAGGCCATGCGCCTTTCGACCGTGCATCAGGCCAAAGGTCTGGAGTTCGACGTGGTGTTCCTCATCATGCTCTGCGACGGCCTGTTTCCCTCGACCCGTTCGCTTGAGACCAAGGACGGCGAGGAGGAGGAGCGGCGGCTCTTTTACGTCGCCGTGACGCGGGCGCGCGACGAGTTGTATTTATGTCATCCGCTGGTGCGAAGCGCGTCGTCCGGCGGCGTAATGCTGCAGGAGAAGTCGCGGTTCTTGCGGGAACTGCCGCCCGAATTGCTGGATGAATGGCAGATGCGCGGCTTCAGCGCCTATTAAGGCATCACGGCGTCGAGGCGCGATAAAAACGCCAGGGGAAGGCGCCCGCGGCGGAATCGGTCACGGAGAACCCGCCGAAAGCGGAGGGGTTGGTCATGATCGGTATCCATTGCTCCAGATTGCTCGAGGCGGAAACCACCACCTGGCCCTGCCCCGCCAGATTCGTCAACTGCAAAATAAGGCTCCCGCCCGAATACTGGAGCGCGCCCGGAGCCGACACGAAGCTGACGGGAACGTTGGTCACCCTCAGCGCGGCCACCAAACTGGTAACGGCGCCGGACGTGTTGGTGACAATGACCTGGTAATTGCCGGCATTGCCCGCCCCGGCGCCGGTGATGTTCAGAAGATTGGATTGCGCGCCGGCAACGGTCGAACCGTTGAGCAGCCAGCGGTAGTTCAAAGCGGCCGCGCCCGTCACGTCTATGCTCATTGTCAGGTTGGCTCCGGAGGCGACCGCCGCGCCCTGCGGTTGAGCGGTGATGACCGGAAAGGGCGATTCCGTTCCACTGAGGGCGAAGATGCCGGTAACGCCCGCGCCGGCAGGCATGGTGAAGGTCACCGCCCGGATGGGTTTGGTGTGCAAACCCAGCGACTCCAGGTTGATCGACGTCTGGTAGATACTGGGAAAGAAGGAAGACGATTCAAAAGCGTAAAACTCATTGTATGCGCCCGTAGCCAGGATGCCAAAACGGGTCAGGGCCGCTCCCGCCGCCGACACGTTAGTCGTGAAATAATTGGCCGCGTTGAAAGCGATGGGAGAACTGCCGGTGCCATCCGCAAATTGCAGCACCAGCGAACCGTTCCCGCCGCCCTCGGACGAAGCCGCCAGAATGGACAACGATTTGTAAGCCAACGGTGAAGCCAAAGTCAGGGCGCCGGAAGCCGATCCGGCGCTGAGATACAGCACGTTATCGCCGTCGTAAGGACCGAACTGAAACAGGGTCATATTGTCCGCCGCGCTCGTAAAAGACCCACTGGCCGGCAACCCTTCCACCGCGACGCCTCCCTGAAGATTGACGGCGGGAAGGCCCGATTCGTAGAAACAAAAAGAGCTGACCGGGTGAAAAACAGCATTGTTCGCGTCAAAGACATCCGCGTAAAGCGGGGTGTTGCCTCCCAACGCTGTGTTCTCGACCACAACGTCATCGTTGAACCCGGTGAAGGCGATGGGATAATCGGCCGCTTGCACAATGAGGGAGAACGCCAGCGCCTGAGCGAGGTGATTGCTGAGATTGGTAATCCAAATCGTGGCGAGGTTTGTCCCCTCCGCCAGAATGCCGGCGCCTGCGGACAAGGAGATCGTCAGGCTTGAAGCCGCCCCCGCGGCCACAGTCCCGCCGGCGGCGCTGGCGCTCAACCATGAGGAATTATTGGCGAGGCTCCAACTTACCGGGGCCGCGCTCGCGTTGGTCAGGGAAAAGGGTTGCGCCGTGACGCTAAATGGGCCGCCCGCCGGCCCGACCGCCGCGAATCCGCTCTCAGGCAACGCCAGCAGCGGCGGCGACAGTGTGAAATTAGCGCCCCAGACGTTGCCGCTGGATGCCCCATAATAGGCCGATGTGCCCGTTGAATAACTTCCCGTGGCCGAACCTGAGCCGGCACGGCTCGCGGTCAAGGTGTATTGCGACGCCGCCGGAATTTGGGCCAGCGCATAGATTCCATTCGAATCGGACTTCGCAGTGTAAGACCCGCCGCCGACGCGCGCGGCAGTGACGGTGGCGCCACTGATGGGCGCCCCCGACGGGTCGGTGACGCGACCGCTGATGATCTGGCCCGTTGCGTTGGTGAATGCGTTGTACAGGCACCCGTTGACTATGGTGTAATCACCGTTATCGGAAGTGTCGATGGACGGAAGCGCGTACCAAACATCGTCGTCGCCACCCCAGCCCGCGTTGATATGATGGAAGAGCGTCGAGACGCTGTAACCGTAGCCGTCGCACAGGACGCAGTGCCCCCCGGAAGAGCCGTTGATGCCGAGCATGACCGGCAAACGCGCATCGACATTCGGATTGATCATGCCCAACAAACTCGTTCCACTCAGGCCGCTGGAATCGTTCTCGTCGTAGCCGGCGCTGGCAAAGAAAAATGTGCTGGTGAGCGCATTGTAGGCTTGGGCCAATGAAGCGGAGGAGCCATTAGCCTCGTAATCCATATTGACAGCTACGCCGGCGTCAAAGCAGAGAGCGCCCACCGCCTGGGCTTGGGCGGCGGTCGGGCCGTTGGGAACCAGGGTCATGCCGCCCCACTCGTATGCTCCGCCGTGACCGTTCCCTCCAAGAAGGTTGGTCGTCAACGCGCTGCCATTCACGGTGATGGTGAAGCTGCCGGTTCCAACGCCGGCCACCGGGTAATGGAAGTAATACAGCAACTGTGCCAGGGCCGTCGCCACGCAGCCGCAGGGGAAGTTGTTGACGTCGCCGGCGCCATAGGGGGGAGTGTAGTAATTGTAACAGGCCACTGCCAGACTTTGGTCGGTGGTTTGATCCCACAATGTTTGAACAAAAGGCGCCACCCACACCTGCGACACCACGGTTATGTTCCCATTCTTCTCGGAATCCGGCGGCGGATTGGGAGATGCCAGCAGGATGCCGCGCCATTTGCGCCCCGCGCGCAACGCCCGCGCGTCCTGTCCTCCCGCCCGCGCCCGCTCCAGGCGCCGCGGCAGATCGCCCTTGAGAAACGCCGCCACCCCTTCTCCCGCCGTCGAATTGAAGCGGCCACCTGCGGAAAAGGCGATGATCGGGTCCACCAAATCGTCCGCGGCAACAATGACATAACCCGCCGGCTGGAGTTGGAGCACGTGGTAAAGCGCCACGCCGGCGGCGTTCTTGACCGTTTGCGTATCGTTGATCCTGGCGGACAACGCCGCGCCAAGCGGTTTCTCATCCTGCCTCAGCCACCCTTGGACGGCGTCGCGCGCGGTGTCAGCGGTGACAGGAGCGGCGAGAGTTGAGTGGCTGGCAGCCAGGCACCCCGACAGCGCGAGGCCAAGACAGCGAGCCAGGAGGAGGGAAAAACCACGGGCGCAGGGCATGTTCGTGGAATTCATTGGCAACCACAGTATGCCGCCAATGGCAAAGCGTCAAGACGGCCATATCCGCCATCATATTCGAGCAGAAACAAGAAGGCGGGGAATAACGCATAGTAAGCGCAAACAGATGCATTCATATTCCGTTGTCACCTTTTCGTCCTTTCCGGGTACTTATACGGCGATATGATGACAACACAGACGATGTCCGTAGTGGAATACAACGAAGCCGGGCTGGTGAGGCAAAGCGCTGCCGGAAACCGGGATGCGTTTGGGCAGATTGTGGCCCACCACCAGTCTTTGATCTGTTCGCTGGCCTACAGCGCCACGGGCAGCCTGACCCAGAGCGAAGACATTGCGCAGGAGACTTTCGTGACCGCATGGAAACACCTGCCGGAACTTCACGAACCGGCAAAATTGCGGGCCTGGTTATGCGGCATCACGCGCAATCTCATTGGCAAAGCGCTCCGGCGGGACGCTCGCGAGCCGGTCCACGCCGCCGGGCCGTTGGAAGCGGCCAATGAAGCGGCGTCGCAGGAGCCGCTTCCTCCCGACCGCCTGATGAGCAAGGAGGAAGAAGCCATTCTCTGGCGTTCGTTGGAGAAGCTTCCAGAGACTTATCGCGAGCCGCTGGTTTTGTTTTATCGCGAGCACCATTCCATTGAACGCGTGGCAGATGAATTGGAGTTGACACCGGACGCTGTCAAGCAACGGCTCTCGCGGGGCCGCAAGCTGCTGCACGAGCAGGTCATCGCGTTTGTCGAAGGGGCTTTGGAGCAAACGAGTCCGGGCAAAACGTTCACTCTCGCCGTGCTGGCTGCCTTGCCGGTGATGACAACTTCGGCCAAGGCGGCGGTCGTTGGAGCAACTGCGGCCAAGGGCGGGGTCGTGGCGAAGTCGGCTGTTTTGTCCGGGATGGGCAACATCATCCTGGCGCCTGTTATCTCCTTCTTGGGCCTCTTTTTCATGTATAGGCTGGACACAGAGACCGCCAGATCGGCGCAGCGGCACGGATTGATCGTCAAATTCTATCGCATCCTCGCCCTGTATCTGGTGGTGTCTTTCTTTGGTGTTTTGCCGCTCATGCTTGGCTTCTTGGCCCTGAAAACACCTCTGATAGTGTTTGCCGAACTGCTTTTGGGGATTATGGCGATTTCCCTCCTCTTTGCCGTGGCGCTTACGGTTTGGTTCCGGCGAAACATGAGGGAGATCGCCCGAAAGGAGATAACCGCGGGCTGTCCGGTGCCGCTGCCCGCGCCCTTGTTTGAGTATCGCGGCAAACTTACGTTGTTTGGCTTGCCGTTGGTTCACATCCGCCTTCGTGGCGGACTGGAACGAGGCCCGGTCAAGGCATGGATTGCCGGAGGTGATTCGGCCATTGGTTTGATCTTCGCGTTTGGTGCGGTGGCGATTGCACCCGTCAGCGTCGGCGGTTTCGCTGCCGGTCTTTTGACTCTGGGCGGTTTTGCGATAGGCGTGGGGTCACTGGGAGGGTTCAGTCTGGGGTGGTGGACGCTCGGTGGGATGGCGGTCGGAATGCGCGCTATTGGTGCCTGCGCGGCTGCTGGGTTGGGCGCTCAAGGAGTCGTGGCGGCCGCCCACGACTTCACTATTCCGCGCCTATGGTCAGGCGTATTGACACCACCGAACAATGCGCTGTGGTTACTGTTGGCAAAAGGCGGGTGGAACAAGAGCCGCAAACCAATGTTGTGACAATCGAAATCCCTGCAGAGGCTCAGAAGCTCCTCTCGACTGGGGGCCCCGCCGAAGCCTCTGCCCAAAAACGACTTCCCTGACCGCGCCATGGCGGGATTCAAATGGTGTTCAGCGGCCAATTGTGGTCTGGTAAGGAGGCGTAAATAAATTAA
>PLGF01000098.1:10462-40460 GCA_003138485.1 Verrucomicrobiales bacterium
ACCTTAATTTATTTACGCCTCCTGAGCGTCGCCACCAAAGCCGTCCGCACGGCGGCTCAAGCCACTTTGCGGACCGAATTCTGGGTGCCGTACGGATTGGGCACCCGCAGCGTGCAGGCAGGGTCCTCACACCATTGGCAGTCCACGATGAAACGGTATTGGTGGGTACCGGGGGGCAAATCCACAGTCGCGCTCCACGCGCGATCGGTCGTTCTCTTAACAAAACGGCGCAGGCATCTCACCTGCGCCTTACATTTGCCGCGGCACGCTAAGAACTGGTCGCAGGCCGGGAAACCTGCCGAAACCTTCACGCACCGTCGTCACATCAACATACCACGCTCGTCCCCGAATGCAATCCCCCCGTCGTCTCTATTCGGGCTTCCCGGCTTTCTCGCTCTTTTCCGCTTTGGCGGGTTTTTCGGCTTTTTCCGCGGGGACGACGCGCGTCTTCTTTTCGGGGCGCTGGGGTTTTTCGGCGGCAGGCGCCGGCGCTGTTTCCTCGTCGCGGGTGCGTTCGGCGCGCCTGTGGCCGCGGGATTCAGTGCGGGCGGAGTCGTCGCGGCGGTCCCCGGTCTTGGGGGCCTCGGCGGGCACGGGCAGCGGGGTGATGCTTTCGACGCGCACCTTCAAGGTCGCCTTGACCTCCGGGTGGAGGTGAAGCTCGATTTCGTGCTCGCCCAGGGTCTTGATGGGGTGTTCGAGGTGAATTTTCCTCTTGTCAAGCGCGATGTCGAACTGCGTCTTCAACTGGTCGGCAATCATGCCGGCGGTGACGACGCCGAACATCTTGCCGTCGTCGCCGGTCTTGACTTGCAGGACGGCGATGAGCATGGCGAAGCTCTTGGACAATTCGGACATGGTGTTGAACTCGTGGGCCTCGCGCTCGGCGCGGCGCTGTTTGAGAGCCTCGATGCGGCGTTTGTTGGCGGAGGTCAAAGGCACGGCAAGGCCCTGCGGAAAAAGGTAATTGCGGGCGTAACCGGCGGAGACTTTGACGAGGTCGGATTCCCCGCCCAATCCCACGATGTTTTGAATCAGAATGACTTCAGTTTTCGACATACAATGTTAAGGGGTAAAAGTTGGTTGGGTCAAAATGGAACGTCGTCTTCTTCGGCGGCGGGCGCATCGCCTTCGCCCGGCTCCGGCGGCTTGGACGCCGGCGGCGTGGGCGGGGCGGGACGGCGCGGGGCCTCACCAGCGGCGGGAGGCGCGCCTTCGGGCCGATTGGAATCAATGAAGGAGAAGGATTCGAGGACGACCTTGAGTTTGCTCTGTTTCTGATGGGTGGTCTTGTCCTCCCAGGTATCGAGTTTGAGGCGGCCTTCGATGAGCAAAGGGCGGCCTTTGCGCATGTATTGGGCGATGACTTCGGCTTGGCGGCCCCAGGCCTCGACGTCGATAAAGGCGACTTCCTCCTTGGTCTCGCCGGATTCGCTCTTCCAGGTGCGGTTGACAGCGAGGCCTATCTTGACGACGGCCGTTCCCTTGGGCGTGTAGCGCAATTCGGGATCGCGCGTCAGGTTGCCCGCCAGGATGACTTTATTGAAGCTGGCCATAAGGGCATCAGGCCGCGGCGGGTTTGGGGGCCGGCGCCAGGGTGAACAAGGCGCGGAACACGTCTTCGTTGGTGGCGAAGCGGTGGCGCAATTGGGCCACGATGGCGGGGGCGCCTTCGAAGACGAAGTTGACGTAAAAGCCGGTGCTGTATTTCTTGTCCGCCACCCGCGCGAACGTCTTTTTATCCATTTTCTGCACCGTCTCGACCTTTCCGCCGGCGGCGGCGATTTCGGCGGAGATTTTGTCGATGGCCTCTTTGATGGACTCTTCCTTGCCGGCCGTGTTTAAAATAAACAAACCTTCGTAACGTTTCACTTTATTCCTTTGTCTGGCGCCGCCGCGGCGGCGCCGTTAAATTCATTCATCGCTTTCATGATTCCCGCGTTGAGCCAGCAGTCCACCTGCCGGGCCGCGCGGTCCAAAACTTCATCCATCGGCAACCGTTCGGCCGCCGAGAAACGCCCCAGGACATAATCCGTTATTTCCCGGTCGTCTTCCGCCCGGCGCCCTATGCCCAGTCGCAAGCGCGGGTACCCGCGCCCGCCCAAAGCCCGCTCGATCGACTCCAGCCCGTGGTGGCCGCCGCTGCTGCCTTCGGGCCGCAGGCGGATTTGCCCCAGAGGCAGGTCCGCGTCATCCACCACGATCAGAACGCGCGGGGCGGCCAGTTGGTAAAACCGCGCCAGCGCCCCGACTGCCACCCCGCTCTCGTTCATAAACGTTTGCGGCTGGCACAAAATCACCCTTTCTCCGCCGCGCTTGACCCTGGCCAGGCGGGCGCGGAATTTCCGCTCCACCTTCCAAGCGGCCTTCCAGTCTGCCGCAAGACGCTCCACCAGGACAAACCCGATGTTGTGCCGGGTGGCGGCGTATTCGGGGCCTGGATTTCCCAGGCCCGCGATGAGATGCAAATTCTCCAACAAATTGACGGCTGCCTACTTTTTCTTCCCCGGTTTCTTGTCGCCACCCTTCGCCGGGGCGGCGGCAGCGGGCTTCTCGCCGGGTTTGCCAGGCGTTTTCTCGGCTCCCTTGGCGGGAGCTTTCTCCGCCCCCGCTTTCTCGGCGCCCGCCTTTTCGGCGCCTGCTTTCTCCGCGCCTTTTGCCGGGGCGCCCTCCGCTCCCTTGGCGCCCGGTTTGACTTCGCCCTCTTCGCCCTCTTCCTTCTTCTCCTTGATCATCTCGACTTCGCCCGTCGGCGTGGCCGCCGCTTCGAGGACCGCCGCCTCCTGCGCTTCGCTGAGCGGCGCGGCGACGGCAAGGACGGGGATGCTCTTGTCGCCCAGAATCTCAATTCCCGGCGGCGCCTTCATCTCGCCGATGTGAATGGCCATGCCAATTTCCAAAAGGCTGACGTCGGCGACGAGTTTTTCGGGCAAATCCTTGGGCAGGCCGCGCACCTTGACCTTGTACAAGACGTGTTCGAGAGTGCCGCCGCCGGTCTTGACGCCGAGGGCTTCGCCGATTGCCTCGACGGGCACCAGGACAGTCACCTTTTCGTTCTCGGCGACTTCGTGAAGATCAATGTGGAGGACTTGGTTGGTCAAGACATGGTGCTGAATGTCCTGGACCAGCGCCAACCGCTTGGGCTTGGGATCGCCGGTCACCGAGAGGTCCACCAGAACAATCTCGGAAGCGGCCCCATGGACCGCCGCTTTGATGTCCTTAAGTTCGATTTCCAGCCGCTGCGGCGGGTTGTGGCGTCCGTAAATCACGGCCGGCACGCGGCCCGCCGCGCGCAATTTGCGGGCGCCGGCCCGGCGGCCCACTGTCCGCGGAAATGCATTTAAAGCAATAGATTTCATCTTTGTCACCTTTTACATGAAGACCCGTCCAAACGCCAGTCTAACTGGTGCGCCCGCCGTTAAATTCAAACAGCGACGTGACTGACGAATTACAGTTAATTCGCTTGATCGCCTCACCCAGAAGCGAGGCGACCGAGAGCGTCGTTATCTTCACCCCGTTAATGCCGGGGCGTAGGACGGTATCAGTCGTAATCAATTCGTCAATCTTCGATTTTCGCAGTCTTTCCACCCCCATTTCGTTGAGGAGCGTGTGCGACACGCAGGCCAGGATTTGTCTGGCCCCCTTCCTCTTCAAAAGCGCCGCCGCCGTCGAAATAGTCCCCGCGGTTTCCGTGAGGTCATCGACCATGAGCACGTTGCGGCCGCGAATTTCACCGATCACCGCCAGCGCCTCCGTTTCGGTCGCGCTCTTGCGTCGTTTGGCGACAATGGCCAGGCCCGCCCCCAGAACCTGCGAATAGGCGTGCGCCATTTTCAGCCCGCCAATATCCGGGCTGACGACCACCAGATCGCGCAACTTCTTGGTTTTCAGGTACTCATACATCACGGGCGCGGCGTAGAGATGATCCACCGGGATGTCGAAAAACCCCTGAATCTGCTGCGCGTGCAAATCCATGGTCAGGATTCGGTTCGCCCCGGCCGCAACCAGGAGATTGGCGACCAATTTCGCCGTGATCGGCACCCGCGGCTGGTCTTTGCGATCCTGCCGAGCGTACCCGTAAAAGGGCAGCACCGCCGTTATCCGCGACGCGCTCGCGCGCCGCACCGCGTCCATCATGATGAACATCTCCATCAGGTGATGGTTGGTCGGCGGCGCCGTCGATTGAATGATGAAAACGTCCTCCCCCCGGACGTTCTCCTCGATCTTCACGAAAGTTTCACCGTCGGGAAACGCCTTGACCGCGCATTTGCCCAAGTCCATACCGATGTAGGCGGCGATGTTCGCCGCCAAAGGTTGATTGGAAGTGCCGGAAAAAAGTTTCACAAACAATATCTCAACTACCAAAAAATAAAACCGCCCTCAGGCGGTTGCCCCGTGCGACAGAACTGTAACAATTGCGCCGCGCCATGCAAGCACTATAATAATTGATTGTATGAACTCGCCCCTCCTCGCACGGTGTTGCCCCCTCCCCCTCCTCCTCTGTCTTTTTTCAGCCCATGGCGGTGAAACAGCGACCGCAACGCAGCCGGCCGGTCGCGCCGGCGTTGTGGACGCCGCATCCATGCGCGGCAAGGTGATGTGCGGTTACCAGGGCTGGTTCCGGTGCCCGAATGATGCCGCCGGGCTGGGTTGGATTCATTGGAGCCGCGATGCGTCGCGCATTGCGCCTGAGCTGCTGACTTTCGAGATGTGGCCTGACATGGCCGATTATTCCGCTGCGGAACGTTTTCCGGCGCCGGGTTTCACCTATCCGGATGGCAGTCAGGCCGAGCTGTTCAGTTCCGATAACGCCCGAACGGTGCTCCGTCATTTTGAGTGGATGCGCGATTACGGCATTGATGGCGCCTGGCTGCAACACTTTCTTGTGGACCTGCCCGGCGGTCCGATCTCTTCCCGGTATCCATCCCGTTTGCGCGTGCTCAACCATGTCCGGGCCGCGGCGCTCAAGACGGGCCGGGTCTGGGCGCTCTCCTACGACATCTCCGGCATGCCGGAGGAAAGCGTTTTCAATGTTCTCACCTCGGATTGGAAGAAGATGGTGGATGAAAAGGTCGTCGATGACCCGCGTTACCTGCATCAAGACGGCCGGCCAGCCATGCAAATCTGGGGCTTCTATTTCAGGAACGAGCATAATCCGATGAATCCGGAACTGGCCAACCGCCTGATCGACTTTTTCCGAACGCCCGGCCCTTATTGCGCCTTCCTTCTCGGTGGCGGCGACTGGAACTGGCGGAGCAATCCCGAACCCGCCTGGCAGAAGTTTTACCGGCGATTCGGCGCGTATTGCCCCTGGAACGTTGGCAATTTTGTCCGGGACGAATCCGGCGTGAAACACGCCGCCACCCATTACTGGGCCGAAGACCAACGCGAGTGCGAGCGCCTGGGAATGCTCTGGATACCGGTGGTCTATCCGGGTTTCAGTTGGGATAATCTCCAGCGGCAACCGCCGGGCGCGAGCCTGATCCAACGTCGTGGCGGCCAGTTCCTTTGGGAGCAGTTCAACGCGTTATCCAAGCTGGGCGCGGACACCGTGTACGTGGCAATGTTTGACGAGGTGGACGAGGGTACGGCCATTTTCAAAGTGACCAGCTCTCCGCCCGCCCAGGCACACTTTGTCGGCTACGATAATCGGCCCAGCGACTGGTATCTGAGGCTCGTCGGGGATGCCGCGCGCCGTTTGCACGACAAGCAGCCCGTCCCCAGTGAATTTCCATTTTGAACCGGATAGACAGGCAAATCCCCTCCGCGCCGCGCCAATCCGCTGGCGAAGCCAAACTGGCCGGCAAACCGCTGGTTCCTCAAAGCCAGCCTGTGCCCGGGCGTCTTTAAACCCGCAATCCCGGACGTTTTTCCCGGATCAAGCCTTACGCAAAACTGGGGGCCACCTCTAATTTCTGGCCCGGCGTTATGGTCAGATCGTTCCCGGCTGACCAAACCTTGTCGTTAAGGAGGATTTTGAATGTAATGGCGTCGGTGACAGCTTGCGACCAGCGCCAAGTCGTGCCATCCACGCAGACCAGCGGGATGCCGCGGTCCCATGTCAGGCCGGAGCCTTGGCCGCGCAGGAAGATGGCGTTGCCGAAGCCAACATCCATTTTGACGTCGATGGTGGTCACGGCGGCGGAATTGCGGTTTTGAACGTTCGGTGTCAGGACGGCTTTCGCCGCGCTTTTTTTCAGTTTCATATTAATTCAGTGTCTCATCAGTTTTAAGGAGAAGAGTTACGCCTGCGCGCCCCTTCTCGGAATGCACCCTAAGCAACCCACATTCCACTTATACCATTAGACCCATATTTGCAAGCAAATGTTCATCGGAGGTCCCCTTTGAGGTGTGAGACAGAATTCTTCGGGGACCGCCCTCATCCTAACCTTCTCCCCNNAAGAATTTTGTCTCACACCCTCCCCTTTGCCTTTCTTCGCGGGGCCGTTTCTGACAAAACTCCCCACTCTGCACAAAATTCGCCATTTCTGGAGGACCCGAAAGTCAAATAGACATCCCTTTCCCGCTGGTGTACATTCCGGCATGGAAGCGCCCGTGCCGGAAGAGACAACCTCAGCCAAAACCCCGCGCACCGTCAAGCGTTATGCTGGGCGGGTCATTTACATTTATGCTTTCGATATCGCCTACGAGATGCTGCGCCAGCCGGTGTCCCAGTTGCTCGGCCAGCCCGTCGCGCAATTCTCCGTCGATACCAGCCGCCGCCATCCCCGCCACCTCTTCTTTTTCCGCCCCCAGATGGTTCGCCTGCCGCCGATGGAGCGCATCGGCCCCAACGGCCCTGTGCGCATCGAGCGGACGCTCAAGTTCCTGCCTGTCGGCGCTCTGAGCATCACGGTTTCGGTGCCTTTCGACGTAAAGTCGATTGAAGACCTGGTGGCCTTTCACGACCTCGAATTCTCCAACGGCCTCTTGAGCCAGGAAGTGCGCCAGTTGGCCGAAGAGGCCCGGCGCGAGCTGGCCCCGCTCCTGGTCAAACCGGCCCCCCAACTGGAGGAGGACGAGGCTTACACGGTGTTTTGCATTGACGCCCCATTGCGGGCCGTGGATGAGCGCCCCCTCAGCGCCGCCGACTGGCTTCACCAGCACCGGCGCGAAGTGGCCGCCCTCCTCACCCAGGAATCCGATGTCAACCAACTCTCCCGGCAGGAGGCGGACGAATCGACTGGACGCTTCCTGAGCTACTACGAAAACGACCTGGCCGTGCTCGATTGGGACGCGGCGCTGATCGTCCGCGAACCGGGGCAATTGGACGAAATCCTCTATGTTTTGGAGCTGGCCAATTTGCAACTGGGCGAATTGGAGGCTTACGACCGCATTCTGGACGCCGCGCTGGAGCGCTCCTATCGCGACTTGGCCCAGCGCCCGGGCGGCCGCGGTGAGATCATGCGCGAACTGCGCGAAATCCGCCTCGACCTGGCGCGTTTGAACGATGAATTGTCCAACATCACAAAATTCTTCGGAGACTGGCACGTCGCGCGCATCTACGAAAACATTTCCGCCCGCTTCCACCTGGGGGACTGGCACCGGACCATCGAGGAAAAACTCAAGACCCTGGACAACCTCTACCAACTTCTCAACGTGGACCGCACCAACCGCTGGATGCTGACCCTGGAAGTGACCGTCGTCCTTTTATTTGTAATCGACCTTGTTCTCCTTGTCCTGGGGCTTGAGCGATGAACAGTTTGCAATCCGGCGGGTTCCGATTAACCTGACTGCGTTGTCTCGAAGTATGCCCAGTGTCTATATCAAGACCTACGGATGCCAGATGAACGAGCGCGATTCCGAGGCGGTCGCCGCCCAACTGGCCGCCAGAGGCTATTCCCTGGCTCCTTCCGAGGCCACGGCCGATGTCATTCTGCTCAACACATGCAGCGTGCGCGACGCCGCCGAGCAAAAAGCCATCGGCAAGATGAAAAACATCGCCGCCGCCGTCCGCCGCCGCCCCAATGTCATCCTGGGTTTCATGGGCTGCATGGCACAAAGCCGCGGACGCCAATTGCTGGACCAATTGCCCGATGTCGATCTGGTCCTCGGCACGCAAAAATTCCATCGCGCGGCGGATTATCTTGATGACATCGTCGCCGGCAGGCGGGAGAGAATTGTCGATGTCGAAGCGGAGGCGGGCAGCGAAGGCGCGATCAAGGAGCATCTGCCCGCCGGCCGGGACGCGGAGGGCGGGCGCGCCGCGCCTGTGACCGCTTTCGTGAGCATCATGCAGGGGTGCAACCAGCGTTGCACGTTCTGCATCGTGCCCTCCACGCGGGGCGAGGAGCGCAGCCGGGGCCTGGCGGACCTGGTGGCCGAATGCCGCCAATTGGCGCAAGGCGGCGTCAAGGAAATCACGTTGCTGGGCCAGATCGTCACCAGTTACGGCAGGCGCGACCTCCCGCCCCTTCACGGCAAATCCGCCTTTGTCCAATTGCTGGAGGCCGTTCAGGAAATCGACGGCTTGGAGCGCATCCGCTTTACCTCCCCGCATCCCAAAGGTTACGGCGACGATCTGGTCGAGGCTTACGCGCGCCTGCCCAAACTCTGCGAAAGCGCCCATCTGCCAGCGCAGAGCGGAAGCGACCGCGTCCTCAAGGCGATGCATCGCGGCTACACGCGCGCGCGCTTCCTGGGCCTGGTTGAAAAACTCCGCCAGGCCCGGCCCAAAATCGGCATTACCACCGACTTCATTGTCGGTTTTCCCGGCGAGACGGAGGCGGACTTTGAGGAAACGCTCTCCCTGGCCCGCGAGGCGCAATTCGACAACGCGTACATTTTCAAATACTCTCCGCGCAAGGATACCCCCGCCGCGGAGATGCCGGGCCAGGCGCCGCCCCAAATCAAGGAGCAACGCCACGCCAGCCTCCTGGCGGAAATCAACGCCATCGGGCGTCTCCGTTACGGGGCCTGTGTGGGCCGCACGGTTGAAATCCTCGTCGAAGGTCCCAGCAGGAAAAATCCCGCCCGGCTGGCGGGTCGGACCCGCTGCAACAAAATTGTCATCTTGCAAGACACCGGGCGCCACCGCGGCCAATTGATGAACGTGAAGATCACCCGGGCCGGTTCGTTTACGCTCTACGGCGACCCGGCCGCCGTGAATCACGATTAAGAGGCGGTAACTATTCAGGAGCATTGGGAGCGCGGGCGTCTTCGCCCGCGACCTTCGGCGTCCCGCCGAAGGTATCAGAACCCTGAGATGGTTCGCCGGAAGGTGATAGCTTTTGAGTCCGACACAGTCGGCGGGACGCCGACTGGAAGCGACCGGGACGGTCGCGCTCCCAATCCTATTGCATAGTTACGGCTAAGAGCCCCGCCGCTGGAATTCCTCCCAGGTCGGAGACATGGACCGGAGCTTGGAAATGATCTTCGGATACGCCTCCAGAACGTAATCGATGTCCGCGTCATCGTTGTCCTTGCCCAGCGACATCGTGACGGCCGCCTGCGCCAGGGCGGGCTCCAGGCCGATCGCTTCCAGAACATGCGAAGGTTTGAGAGACTTCGTCACGCAACCGGAACCGCCGGCCAGCGCGATCCCCCGCAGGTCGCACAACAGCACCTGCCCTTCGCCTTCGGTGAATTCGGCGGAGATATTCAAGTTGACCGGGCTTCGGCGCGGACCCGGTTCGGGGCCGTTGAGATGAAGGCGCTCGATGGCGGGGCGCAGCCCCTCCCACAAGCGCGTTTGCAGGCGGGCGCACCGGGCGCTCCACTCGGGCAATTCCCTCCGGGCGATTTCCGCCGCGACGCCGGCGCCGACAATTCCCGGCACATTCTCCACTCCGGCGCGCCGGCCGCCTTCCTGGTCCCCGCCATGCAACAGGCTGGCCAGGCGCGCCCGGCGATGCCGGTACAAGACCCCCACACCCTTGGGACCGTAAAAACGATGCGGCGAGAAGGAGAGCAGGTCCGCGCCCAGCCCCTCCACATCCACCTTCAGCCAGCCCGCGCTCGCCTCGGCATCCACGTACAGCGGGATGCCCCTTTCATGGGCCGCCTCGCTGATTTGCCGGATCGGCTCAATCGTGCCGATGTCGTGATTGACATGGTGGACCGCGACTAAAATCGTCTTGTCAGTAATGGCGGCGCGGACCCGATCGGGATCGACGACGCCGTCCCGGTCCACTTCGACAAGTGTGCGTGTGAAACCGTCCCGCTCCAGAAACGCGGCCGAGTTCAATACAGACGGATGTTCGGTCCGGCTCAGAACCAGGTGCTTGCCCCGGCGCTCGCAAGCCCATGCCGTTCCTTTAATCGCCAGGTTTGCCGATTCTGTCCCACCGGACGTGAGGATGATTTCTTCGGGTGAGCCGGCGTTAATGAGGCCGGCGATCCGGGCGCGGGCGGCCTCCACCGCCTCCCGCGCGCGCAAGCCATGCTGATGCGGCGAGGAGGGGTTGCCAAAGGCCCCGGCCAAAAACGGCTGCATCGCTTCCCACACTTCCGGCAGCGCCGCGGTGGCCGATTGATGGTCGAGATAGACTTGCCGCATGGCGCTTATTCCGACGCGAACAGGAATCAGCCCCGTCCCCGCTTCTCCGCCAGCGTCGAGTTGATTCTTTCCTGCTGCCGAATCAAATCGCGCAGGCTCGTTTGCGTCAGCGCCCCTTTGATTCCGTCCTGCGCCCGCTCGAACAGCCCGCACAACGCGCAGCCGCCCACGTGTTCGCAATCCGGCTGGGCCAGCTTGCAACGCTGAAAAACGATTCGGCCCTCGACCGCCTCAATGATTTCCAGAACCGAGATGTCCGCGGGGTCCTTAACCAGGGCAAAACCTCCGCCCGACCCGCGAATGGAGCGCACCAGCCCCGCCTTGGCGAGGCTTTGAAATATCTTCGCCAGGAAACTCTTCGGAATCCGCTCCTGCCGGCTGACCTGGTCGATCATCGCCCGCTGACCCGGGTGGCCCCGGGCCAAATGCATCAGCCCCAACACTCCATATTCGCCTGCGCGGGTAATTTGCATTTTATCAACGGTCAATTCGGACTAATTTTGTCCGATACAACATAAGCGGCCTCCGCCCCATCGTCAACAGCGCATTCCCCGCCTGCGCGGCACATCTGATTTTCCAGCAATCCGATGGGAGCCGATGTGACCTTATGGGTGGCAGTGAAGCAGCTGAGAATGACTAATGCCTAAGCACCAATGACGAAAGAATGACGAAGCCCGAATGACTAGACCGGCGCCGAGCTGCTCAGTTTCGTCATTGAGTCATTTGGGAATTCTTTCGTCATTCGGATTTCGTCATTAGTCATTTTCCCGCGGCGTATTGTGGATTCGCTCTTTGACCGCTCCGGCTTATGTCCAAAATCTGAGATGGTCCCCGAAAGGGGTTGAACGCCCCGGTTTTATCAGAGACAGTTTTCCCAGCACGACCGCAGCCGTCCGCCGCGCTGAATGTGGCCGCGCGCGCCCTTAAGGCGCCGGCGCGGGCGCGGGCACGGGCGCGAGCGATACATCCTGAATCCGCGCGTACTGCACCAGCAGATCGATGACCTTTTCGCTCAGGAGTTGGTGGTAAACATCGGCCAGTTGGCCGGACTTCTCGAAATCCTTCACCAGCTTGTCCACCGGCACCTTGTATTGGGCCGCGATGTCTTGCAGCCGCCGTGCGATCTCCACTTGTTCGACGCGCACTCCTTCCTTCTCCGCCACCCGCTGGAAAACAAAGCTGGCCTTGATCCGCTGCCTGGCGGCCGCGTTGGCAGTCGCGTAAATCTGCTCCTTCTCACCGTCGAGCGTCTCCTTGGAAACGCCGCGCTGCTGGTTCTCGTTGACAATGCTGTAAACCACGCTGCGCGTCTCCGCCTCCAGGACCGATTCCGGCAGGTCGCATTGCACCTGGCCCAGCAGATGCTGGGTCACCTGGTTGCGGATGGCGCGGCTTTGTTTCAGGTTCAATTCCCGTTGCAAATCCGCCCGCACTCCTTCCCGCAGCTTCTCCATGCTCTCAGCCCCATACGCCTTGGCAAAGGCCTCGTCGAATTCCGGCGCCTTCTTTTCCTTCACTTCCACCACCTCAACCTCATACACGCCCTTCTTTCCCACCAACTGCGGCACGACAAAATCGGCCGGAAAATCGACGGTGATCTGGCGCTTGTCCCCCGCCTTCATACCGGCCAGTTGGTCGCCGAATCCGGGTATAAACGATGTCCCATCGACATTGATCCAAAAACCCTTTTGCTCCGTCAATCCGCGGGCCGTCGGCGCCGTGTCCGTGATCGGCCGGCCCTCGCAGGCTCCGCTGTAATTGACCACCGCCACGTCGCCGCTTCTCAACTCGCGCGCGACGGTCTCAAACTTGGTCTGGCGCTGCGCCAGCGTCTGCAAGGCCCGTTCGATGTCTTGGGGCGTGACGGATGCGATCTCGCGCGAGGCGGGAAGCCCCTTGTATTCGGGAAGCTCAAATTCGGGCGCGGTCTCCAAGTTGGCGGCGAACTGAAGCGGCTGGCCGCGGTTAAACTGGATTTCCTCCACGTCAGGGCGGCCCACGACGGTCAATTTCTCGTCGGCGACCGCCTTTTTGTAAGCCTCGCTGATGAGCTTGTGTTTGACCTCCTCCTGGATTTCGTTCTCGAACCGTTTGGCGACCATCTCTTTGGGCGCTTTGCCGGGCCGGAAGCCGGGCAGCCGCGCTTCGTGCTGAAACTCGCCCGTGACCGTCTTGAAAGCTTCCTCGACCTGTTCGGTCCCGATTTCCACCCGCAACAACCGTTTGCAAGGCCCCAATTTTTCCACCGTTACATTCACAAATCACCTTTCTATACAATTCGCGCCGGCCTCCACTGGACTCAAAGGTTTCATCACCGTCGTCACATCGTGGAATCAGGCCGTCCGCGAGTTGGAAAACCTAAAGACTGCCGCCCGGCCCGTCAAGACATCAATGACGCCCCTGAATCCTCGCCTAAGGAATTTTTCTTGAACCGCGAACCACGCGAAACACACGAAACATCTGGATTTTTCGCGTCGTTCGAGTATTTCGCGGTTCACTCGGTTTTCTATATTGGCACAGGCCTTGAAGGTACTTGTCTTGCACGGTCCTCTTTCCGGTTTGCCGTCGTTAAGCGAGAATCAGGGGGCGCTGAACTTGGGTTTTGCTCTCGCTTCACTCGGATGAATTGGAATGGCTTTAACGTTAAAGCCTCAGCTTTTACCGAAGGAAAGTGTACTTTCATTTATTGTGTACAGCACTCTTCGGACCCTTTTCGTTTTGATCCGCCCGGCGGTTGGCACGCTGCCGCGGACTGTGGTGTAATAGCGCGATGACCGCGCATGGGTCAGGCAGGCGGGCCGCCCGCGGGCGAGAGGGTGGATTTCGTGAATGCTGTGCTCTTCCGCCCGCCGACGGCAGGAATGGCCAAAAAGAGCCAGCCCGGCAACCCCGGTCAAGGTCAGTCAAGGTCAGTCAAGGTAAAACGGGGAACATCATCCCATTTACTTCGGGGCCTTTCTTGTTCCGCTACTTGCCTTGCAATAAATCCCCGACGGGCGGAAAACTCAGCGCCAGTCCAAGAGCCAGCAACACGAACGCCGCGGCGTTGATCTTGCCCATTGGAAGCGATTTGCCTCCCCAAGTTCTGGACAGAATCAACCATGAAACCAGCCAGACAGCGATGGCGGTCGTGGTGACACCGGAAAGAGGCCCCGTGGGATTGTAAAAATTGAAGAAGCGCGCGATGGCTGGAAAAGCGTCGCCCAACAAACCGAAAACACTGACGCAAAAGCAACCTGCCGCCGCGGAAAGGACGGCTGCCGCTGCCGCGCCGTTTGGGATTTCCGCTCCGGCGTCGTCTCCAGTTGCGGCTGGATTCTCTTCAGGCCGATGACTGTTCATTTTGTCTCCCCCATTATTTTGATGAGCGCCCCGCCCTGGACAGGAGCATTTTTGTTGATGAGCGCTCCAAAAGTTCCCGCAATTCCCGCGGCGACAAACGCCGCCACCGTAAACGCGAACGCGGCGCTCCGCACCGGCCGATTGCGGGTAAGATCAGAACGGTATTTGATGAAAACATAGGCGACCATTGTCATGGCAATGGGCGCAAACCATGCCACGTGCTCCTTCCACTCCATTCCCAAATTATGCCATTCCGACGTTGCGGTGCTGGCCAGCAGGCTCCGCTGGGGGTATCCGGCAAGATCGACAACTCCTTGGGGCAAACGCGCCCGATACCAGGGATACACTATGTAAGCGCCCGACAAAACCGCCCCCCATGCAAGCACGGCCGTCGCAATCAGGTAACGGCGCAAGAACCGCCGTTCCCAGGCGCTCAGAGGGGAAGACCTTTCGGGGGCGCATATACGGTGAAGTTCAATCAAGGCTCCTGAAAATGCGAGAAGAAGGAGTCCCCCGAAACCCATGCCGTGGAGGGCGGTCATTAGTTCGCGAAATGTAGTTTGCATTTGACTAAAGCTACTGCGTTATATTATAATCACTGCGATCCGCAGGGTCAAAGAAAACGAGTATTTATGAGCAAAGCCGCCCAAATCCTGTGCGTGGCCGTTTGTCTTGAATTGATGCCGGCAACGCGCGCGCCGGCGGGTCCGCCGTTCCTGACTGACGACCCGGAGCCGGTGGAGTATCAGCACTGGGAAGCGTATCTGTTCACTCTGGGCGACCGTTCCGGCGGCGGCTATACGGTCGAAGGCCCGGCGGCGGAGGTCAATTACGGAGTCCTTCCCGACACCCAGCTTCACTTGATCGTGCCGATGACTACGACCGGCGGTCGCGGCGCCCCGACAGAGACCGGTTTGGGCGACATTGAACTCGGCATCAAATACCGCTTCGTGCATGAAACAAACGGCTGGCCGCAAATTGGCATCTTTCCATTTGCCGAATTGCCAAGCGGCGACTCCAGCCGTGGATTGGGCAATGGGCGGACATGGTTTCAACTGCCTTTGTGGCTGCAAAAAAGCTGGGCGCCTTGGACGACTTACGGCGGCGGCGGCGCGATGCTCAATTCCGCGCCCGGCCAGCGCGATCACCCCTACGGCGGCTGGCTCTTGCAACGGGATTTCGGCAAGCGCCTCACGCTGGGCGGCGAAGTGTTTGCCGAAGGCCGCGACACGGACCACGACAAGGGATTTGCCGCGGTGAATTTCGGCGGTTCCTACAACGTCACCGAACATTTCAGTCTGCTCTTCAGCGCCGGCCACAGTTTTGCCGGCGACGAGCATTTCCTCTGGTATTTCGCGTTTTACGAGACTTGGTGACCGGCCAAGCCAATGGCCGGGAGCCGGCGGAAAGTTCCAGGCGCTTCAATGTTCCGTCAACCCACGCTCTGAGGCTGCTTCCGGTCCGCGCCGATTTGTCTCAGGTAATCCTCGTATGCCAGGCGAATGCCGGTTTCCAGACCGATGCGCGGCTTCCAACCCAGGGCGAAGATGCGCGAACTGTCCATCAATTTGCGTGGCGTGCCGTCCGGCTTGGAAGTGTCCCAAACGATTTCACCCTCGAATCCAACGATGCTTCGCACCATCTCCGCCAGCGTCTTGATGTCCAAATCCGTCCCGCAACCGACGTTGATGAATTGTTCCTCGCTGTAGTGCTCCATCAAGAAGACGCACGCGCTGGCAAGGTCGTCGGCGAAAAGGAATTCCCGCCGCGCCGTTCCCGTTCCCCAGCAGGTGACGGCGGCGGCGCCGGCGGCCTTGGCTTCGTGAAACTTGCGGATAAACGCGGGCAAAACATGGGAGTTCTGGAGGTCGTAATGATCGTTCAGCCCGTAAAGACTGGTCGGCATGGCGCTGATAAAGTCAGCCCCATATTGGCGGCGGAAGGCCTCGCACAGCTTGATGCCGGCGATCTTGGCGACGGCATACCATTGGTTGGTCGGCTCCAGCGGGCCGCTCAGGAGGTATTCCTCCTTCAGCGGTTGCGGCGCCATCTTGGGGTAGATGCACGAACTGCCCAGAAAAAGCAATTTCTTGACGCCCGACAGGCGCGCGTGGTGGAAAAGGTTGTTTTGAATCTGGAGATTCTCCAGAAGGAACTGCGCTGGATAGGTGTCGTTGGCGTGAATGCCGCCGACCTTCGCCGCCGCCACGAAAACGTGCTCCGGCTTCTCGCGCTGGAAAAACGCCTTCACGGCCGCGCTGTCCATCAGGTCCAGTTCGGCATGGGTCCGGCCCAGCAGCCTGGTAAAACCGCGCCGTTGCAATTCGCGCCAAATGGCGCTGCCGACCAGGCCGCGATGGCCGGCCACGTAAATCGGTGCTTGGCTCTGCATAAAGTTCCCGTATTATGACATGCCCTGAGAAAAAATCTAGTCAAAGAACTCGCGGCCCTTATCATCGAAGCTTGTGAGCACTGTCTTGGAGATCACTGATCTGCGCGTCGAGTATCCGAGCCGCGACCTGCGGCAAGGCCCCAAACTGGCGGTCAACGGCCTCAATTTGAGCGTCAGCTCCGGCGAGGTTTTCGGCTTTCTCGGCCCCAATGGCGCCGGCAAGACCACCACCATGAACGTCCTCCTGGGCTTTGTCAACGCCACGGCGGGGTCGGCTTCCATCTTCGGAGTGGACGTTCGCCAGCCCATCGCCCGCCAGCGGATCGGGTACCTGCCCGAGCTGACCTATTATTACAAATTCCTCAACACCGAGGAGTTGCTTCGTTTTTACGCCCGCATCTTCCACATTCCCCGCCGCGAACGGGAGCAGCGCATCGGGGCGGTCCTCAAGCTGGTCGAATTGGAGGGCGCCCGCAAGCGCCTCATCAAAACCTATTCCAAAGGCATGCAGCAGCGGGTCGGTCTGGCCCAGGCTCTCATCAACAATCCCGATCTCCTGATTCTGGACGAGCCAACCAGCGGCCTGGACCCCTTGGGCCGGATGAAGGTGCGCGAGATTATCCAGCGCCTCAAGGAGGAGGGCAAAACCGTCTTCTTCGCCTCCCACGAATTGGGCGAGGTCGAGACCGTCTGCGACCGCGTCGCCATTTTGCACGAAGGCAGCCTGCGCATCGAAGGCCGCGTCAGCGACCTCCTCAACCAGTTCCACTGCAACCTCGAACACGTCTTCCTCAAGGTCGTCGGCTACCAACTCAAATCCTGACATGAATAATATCTCTGCCATCGCGGGCGTCGTGATCAAGGAAATGTACCGGCGCAAGGATTTCTATGTGCTCTTCGTGCTCACGGCCCTCATCACGCTGCTCCTTGGCTCCGTCAGATTCTTCAACGACGACCTCATTGTCCGCTACCTCAAGGATGTCTGCCTCCTGCTGATTTGGATGTCCTCGCTTGTCATCGCCATCACCACCGCCGCTCGCCAGATTCCCGCCGAACGCGAGAGCCGCACCATCTTCCCTCTCCTGGCCAAGCCTGTCGGACGCGGCGAATTGATCATGGGAAAGTTCCTGGGCTGCTGGCTGGCCTGCGGGCTGGCTCTGCTGGTTTTCTATTTCTTCTTCGGCATGATCACCGCCTCGCGCGAACACGCCTGGCCCCTGGTCAGTTTCTTCCAGGAGATCTGGCTGCACTGGATTTGCCTCGGTGTCGTTGTCGCGCTGGCCTTGCTCGGCTCGATCATCTTTGCCGCTCCTTCCTCCAACGCCACGATCTGTTTCGTTGCCGTCGCGTTCATCCTCTTTGCCGGCGGCCATCTCAGTCACTTGGCCAATGGGATGCGGGGGATGGCGGGCATAATTGTTTATGTCATCTACTATTTGATTCCCCACCTGGAATGGTACTACAGCGCTCAAGACCTCGTCGTGCATGATTGGGGAAGGATCGATTGGCTCTACTGGGGCGTCGCGACCATTTACGGTTTGCTTTACTCAGGCTTCCTCCTCTCCGCCGCCTGGCTGGCCTTCCGCCGCAGGAGCCTCACGTCATGATACGCTGGCTCTCCATCCTTCTTCTGGTCTGTTGCTTTACCCTGGCAACGACCTTTGAGCCTCAATTCACACGCTTCCACCGTGAGCACGATTCCTCCGGCAGCGTGTTCGTGGCGCTGATGGGCGACAGCCGCCGCATGTTCGCCAATCATTTTTTTGCCGAGGCCGACGCCTATTTTCACAGCGGCTTCTATCCCACCATCTTCGACACGCCGGCCCCCGAGGAACCGGGGCATCTCACCGAAACCCAGGAGGAGCACGACAAGGAAGACCACACTCACGAGGAAACCTTCCTCGGCAAGCCCAGCGATTGGATCGACCGCGTTGGACGCCATTTCTATCCCACCGTCCACACCCATCTGAGCAACGGCCACGAGCGCGAAATCCTTCCCTGGCTCGAACTCTCCGCCGAGATGGATCCCAGGCGCATTGAAACTTACGTCACGGCCGCCTACTGGCTGCGCACCACCCTGAAAAAGCCCGATCAGGCCGAACGCTTTCTCCGCCAGGGATTGGACGCCAACCCGGACAGCTACGAGATTTATCTGGAGCTGGGCCGGGTCTATTTCTACAACAAAAAGGACACCCGCGTGGCCCGCAACCTCTATAACCTCTCCCTGCAAAAGTGGCGCCGCGCCGATGCCGCCGGAGGCGGGCCCGACGGCCACGTCTATGAGGAAATCCTGGGCGAAATGGTCCGCGCCGACCGCGACGCCGGCGACCTGGATCAGCAACTGGCGGATTTGCAGGAATTACTCAAAGTCTCCGTAAGCAAAGACACCCTCCAGCGCTCCATCGACGAGGTCAAAGCCCAACTGGCCCGGCGCCCCCCGCCGCACTGAATCCGGCTCAGGGGTTGCCGCAAAATAAGATTTACCTTTTGCGCGCCGGGATTTCGACCGATGGCGAGGCGCGAGCGAGGCGCATATCCAAAGTGATCTGCAACGAGCGAGCAACGAAGCCATCGGTCGAAAGACCAAGCGGAAAAGATAAAGGTTATTTTGCGGCAACCCCTCACTTCTCGCCCGCGGCCAGAACGGTTTGAAAATGGGGGGGCTGCTCCTCGCGGGCGACCACGGCCACTTCAATTTTCTTGAAGCCGGCTTGCTCCAGCCAGCTTTGCAGATCGCTTTCCGTGAAGCCCAGCCAGCGGTCTCCGTACAGCTCCCGCGCCTGCTCAAAGTTGTGCTCCAACAAGTCCAGAATCAGAACCTGGCCCCGCGGGCGCAGAATCCTGTGCGCGCTCTGGATCCCGTCCAGCGGCAGCCGCGCGTGATGCAGGGCCTGGCTCAAGAGCACCAGATCGACACTCTCCGCGTCGATCGGCGGGTTTTCCAGCTCACCCAGGCGGAATTCCAGGTTCTTGATCTTGTTCTTGCGCGCCTTGGCCGCTCCGTACTCCACCATTTTTTCGGAGTTGTCCACCGCGATCACTTTTTTGGCGCGCCGCGCCAGCAATTCGCTCAACAGCCCTTCGCCCGCGCCCAGATCGGCTATCACCAGCGAGGGCAGCAGGCGCAGGAGCAGCTGCCCAAACGCCTGCCACGACCTTCCGGGGCCGTAGCTGCGGTCAAACCGCCCCGCCACCTGGTTGAAATAGAGTTGCGCCTGTTGCGTGCGCCTGGCCAGAATGCGCTTGAGATTCACAAGGTCCGCCCCATGCTCAGGCAGTTCCCGCGCCCCGCGCCCCGCCAGTTGGATGAATTCGCGCGCCGCCGGGTCCGCTTGCACCGCGATCTTGTAAAACGTCCTCTTCCCCTCCCGCCGCGACTCCAACAACCCCGATTCCTGCAACAACCCAAGGTGCGTCGATATGCGCGATTGCCCCATCCGCGTGATCTCCTGCAGCTCGTTGACCGACAGTTCGCTCTGCTCCAGCAGCGCGACGATCCGCAGCCGCGTCGGGTCCGACAACGCCCGCAGCGCTTTTAATGTGGCCGACATGCAAATAAAGGTTGACTCATTTGTTAAAACGATTATATCTTCCTATCAAGATACGTCAATATGTATCGACGACATAATAAACATGAAGAAAAACTACATCTTTTCCTCCGAGTCCGTCGGCGAGGGGCATCCCGACAAAGTTTGCGACACCATTTCCGACGCCGTCCTGGACGCCCACCTGGAGCAGGACCCTCGCAGCCGCGTGGCCTGCGAAACCTACGCCAAGAGCAACATGGTCGTTGTCGGCGGCGAAATCACCAGCAAGGCGCGGGTCAACATCAACGACATCGTGCGCCGCTCCATTGCCGGCATCGGCTACCTCCATGACGACGATGTCTTCCACGCCGAGAAGGTCTTCATCACCAACCTTCTCACCCGCCAAAGCCCGGACATCGCCCAAGGGGTCGATGCCCGCGCCGCCGAAGGCAAGGACACGGCGGAACAGGGCGCCGGCGACCAGGGTCTCATGTTCGGCTTCGCTTGCGACGAGACCCCCGAACTCATGCCCGCCCCCATCATGTTTGCCCACCGCCTCGGACGCGAATTGAACCGCGTCCGCAAAGCCGGCAAAGTCGCCTGGCTCCGCCCCGATTCCAAGACCCAGGTCTCCGTCCAATACGAAAATGGCCGGCCCGTCCGCATCGTCAACGTCGTTGTCTCCACCCAGCACTCCGCAGACGTCAAACATAATGAAATCAGGAACTTCATCGTCAAGGAAATCGTTCAGAAGGTCCTCCCAGCCGAAATGCTCGACAAGAAGACCCAGTTCCTCATCAATCCCACGGGCCGCTTTGTCATCGGCGGCCCGCAGGGCGACACCGGCCTGACGGGCCGCAAGATCATCGTCGATAGTTACGGCGGCATGGGCCGGCACGGCGGCGGCGCGTTCAGCGGAAAAGACCCCTCCAAAGTGGACCGCAGCGCGGCTTACATGGGTCGCTACGTCGCCAAGAACATCGTCGCTTCCGGTTTGGCCGCCCGCGCCGAAATCCAGTTCGCCTACGCCATCGGCTACCCCGATCCCGTTTCCATTTGCGTCGATACTTTCGGCACCGGCAAGGTCAGCGATGAAGCCATTGAAGAGGCCGTCGGGCAAATCTTCAACTTCAAGCCCGCCGCCATCGTCAGCCAGTTGAATCTCCTCCGGCCCATCTACGGCAAAACCACCAACTACGGCCATTTCGGCAAAATCGACGACCTCCGCAGCATCACCTGGGAGAAAACCGACAAGGCCGCCGCCCTCAAAAAAGCAGTCAAGTAACCCATTCCAATCCCTCTAATCTTATGCCCGTCAAACTTTCCCCTTCCCGCCGGGCCACGCCCGCCGCGCTTTCCACCCGCAAAAACGCCGCCGCCGCCGACTTCAAGGTCAAGGACCTTTCCCTGGCCGAATATGGCCGCAAAGCCATCGACATCGCCGAGCATGAAATGCCCGGCCTCATGGCCATCCGCCACAAATACGCCGCCGCCAAACCCCTCCAGGGCGTCCGCGTCACCGGCTCCCTGCACATGACCATTGAAACGGCCGTTTTGATCGAGAGCCTCACCGCCCTGGGCGCCTCGGTCCGCTGGGCCAGTTGCAACATCTTCTCCACACAGGACCACGCGGCCGCCGCCATCGCCAGGACCGGCGTCCCGGTTTTCGCCTGGAAAGGCGAGTCTTTGGAGGAATACTGGGATTGCACCTTCCGCGCCCTCGCACACCCGGACGGTTTGGGGCCGCAACTCGTCGTCGATGACGGCGGCGACGCCACTTTGCTCATCCACAAAGGCTACGAATTGGAGCAGGGCAGCGATTGGGTGCGCTCCCCCGGCGCCTCACACGAGGAGGATGTCATCAAGAATCTTCTCAAACGTCTCCACAAAGAGCGTCCCTCCTTCTGGAGCGCCGTCGTCCGCGACTGGAAAGGCGTCAGCGAAGAAACCACCACCGGCGTCCATCGCCTTTACCAGATGAAGGAAGCCGGCAAACTTCTCGTTCCGGCCATCAACGTCAACGACTCCGTCACCAAATCCAAGTTCGACAACCTTTACGGCTGCCGCGAGTCCCTCGCCGACGGCATCAAACGCGCCACAGATGTCATGGTCGCGGGCAAGGTCGCCGTCGTCTGCGGCTATGGCGACGTCGGCAAAGGCTCCGCTCATTCTTTGCGCGGCTTTGGCGCCAGGGTTATCGTCACCGAAATCGACCCCATCAACGCCTTGCAAGCCGCCATGGAGGGCTTTGAGGTCGCCACCATCGAGGAGACCCTCGGACGCGCGGACCTCTACGTCACCTGCACCGGCAATTGCGACATCATCACCCTCGAACACCTGGTCAAGATGAAGGACCAGGCCATTGTCTGCAACATCGGCCACTTCGACAACGAGATACAAGTTGACCGCCTCAACCAGCATCCCGGCGTCAAAAAACTCAACATCAAACCCCAGGTCGATAAATACACTTTTTCCCACGGCCGCAGCATCTACCTGCTGGCCGAAGGCCGCCTCGTCAACCTGGGCTGCGCCACCGGCCATCCCAGCTTCGTCATGTCCAACTCCTTTTCCAACCAGGTCCTGGCCCAGCTTGATCTCTGGAAAAACAAGGACACCTACAAACCCGCCGTCTTTCGCCTGCCCAAGAAGCTGGACGAGGAAGTCGCCCGCCTGCACCTGGAAAAAATCGGCGTCAAGCTCACCCGCCTGACCCGCCGTCAGGCCGACTACCTGGGCGTCTCCCCCGACGGCCCCTACAAGCCCGACCATTATCGCTATTGATCCGGGAAACCCTCAACGCCGTCAATTTAAGGCGCGAATAGGCGTAACTAATCTTGGCAGCAGCCCCGTGTCCGCTGTAAATTAGAGCCATGTCGAGGTCTGATTTGTTGTCCTGCATCACGGTGGATGCCGAAGGTTGCCACGGCAACGATGGGGGTTGGAAAAAACCGCCACAGAAGCGATTGGCGCTTGGTTCACGCCAAGGGCCAAACCAGCCCGCCAACTCACGAACCGCGCGCGTCGATGCTCACTGAACCCCAACTTCTGGCTTTGATGTCCGACCTGGAGTCCTTCCGGGTTGAGCGCACGATTTCCACCACCGACACCGACAAATCCCGGGAGACGATCTGCTCCTTCGCCAACGATATGCCCGGCAGCAGACTGCCGGGCTACCTCTTGGTGGGTGTGGATGACAAAACCGGTCAGGCGAGCGGACTCACGGTTACCGACAAACTTCTCCAGCAGCTCACCTCCTATGGTAGCGACGGCACGATTCTTCCACCTCCGGCGCTGGTTGCCTGCAAGCACCCCCTCGCATCGGGTGCTGGCGATGTCGCGGTGGTTGAGGTGCAGCCTTCCCACCAACCGCCCGTCCGCTACAAGGGCCGCATATGCGTCCGCAACGGCCCGCGCAAAGGCGTCGCAAACGAAGCCCAAGAACGAATCCTCATTGAGCGCCGCACGGCGGCTTCCAAGCCATTCGACTCCCAGCCCTGCATGGGCAGCACCCTCGACGACCTCGCCCTGGATCTTTTCCTCAATACCTACCGGGTTCAAGCCATCGCGCGAGAAGTGCTCGAAGAGAACAACCGGCCCGTTGAGCAACAACTGGCATCGTTGCGCCTCTTCGACCTCGCCAAGAATTGCCCCACGTACGCGGCCATCCTCCTTTTCGCCAAGGACCCGCTCCGGTGGCTCTCGCATGCCTACGTCCATTTCCTTCGATTCCCCGGCGCCACGATGGACGGTGACCCGGAAGAGAAGCGGTTCACGGGCGACTTGCTGAACCTGCTCCGCGAACTCGACGCTTTTGTCCGCACTCTACCCACCGCCAGACCCGTGGCCGTTTCGGCATTACGCGAGGAGAACGTCTATGACTATTCTCCGATTGCCATCCGCGAGCTGTTGATGAACGCTGTGGCGCACCGATCTTACGAAGCGGCTTCCCCAATCCGCTTCTATCAGTTTTCTGACCGCCTTGAGATCATTAACCCGGGTCCGCTCTACGGGGAGGCAACGCCCGCAAATTTCCCGCGGCAAACCAGCTACCGGAATCCTGTCGTGGCCGAGGCTCTCGCCATCTTGGGCTTCGTCAACCAGTACGGGAGAGGGGTGCTTCGCGCCCAGGAGGCCCTGAAGAAAAATGGCAGCCCGGAGGCGCGCTTCGAGTTCGGCGATACGTTCTTTGGAGTCACCATCCCAGTCCACCCATGAGAACCATCGCTTTCTTCAATAACAAAGGCGGCGTGGGCAAGACCACACTGCTGTACCACTTGGCGTGGATGTTCTCAGAACTCGGCGTGCGCACCGTCGCATTCGATTTCGACCCGCAGTCGAACCTCACCTCGATGTTCCTTTCCGAAGAACGTCTTGCTGAACTCTGGGATAATCCAACTGATGGCCAGACCATCGTCGCGGCGGTCGCACCGCTGCTGGAGGAGGGCACTGGTGACGTTCAATCGCCGCACCTTGAAAACATCGCGCGTAATCTCGCGCTTGTTCCTGGAGACCTTGGGCTTGCTCGCATGGAGGACGAACTCAGCGCGCAATGGCCCAATTGTCTCGAAGGTGTAGCCAAGGCTTTCCGAATCACGTCCGCCTTGCATCGCGCTGTTACACTCGCGGCCAATGACTTTAACGCGGAGCTTGCCCTGATTGACGTCGGACCGAACCTCGGCGCGCTCAACCGTTGCGCGGTTATCGCTGCCGATCATGTCGCGGTGCCTTTGGCGCCGGACCTCTTTTCTCTGCAAGGTCTGCGAAACCTCGGCCCCACGTTGCGCAAATGGCGCTCGGGTTGGCAAAAGCGTTTGGAAGAAGCTCCTTCAAATTTGACCGGGCTACCGACGGGTGAGATGAAACCGGCCGGCTACGTTGTATTACAGCATGCGGTGCGGCAGAGTCGCCCAGTTAAAGCCTACCTGCGTTGGGCAGAACGGATTCCTGCCGAGTATCGCAGCGCGATGAGACTTGTGCCAATTCCCGAAATACTCACGTTGGACACCGACCCGAACTGCCTCGCACAGATCAAGCATTACCGGAGCCTTCTGCCACTGGCGATGGAAGCGAGAAAACCCATTTTCCAACTGAAGCCGGCTGATGGCGCAATCGGCGCGCATGTCGCCGCGGTGGAGGAATGCCGCAAAGACTTCCAACGTCTCGCCCTGCGTCTCACGACAGCCACAGGCATGGAACTGCCCGCACCCAGCCTTGCTTGAACCACTCACTGCAAACGCCGCAAGGGGTCAGCCTCGGAATCAAGTGTTTCCCTCAGTCATCTTCATCATCAAGTGAACGTTCGTCAGAGCACAGTGCTTCGAACTGAATACCGTAAGAAGTTCTGACGTTAAGCGTGTTTGTTCGCAAATTGCCTTGGATCAGTTACTTACGGCTCTGAAGAAGATGGCGATGTCGGATATCTTTACAACCAGACAGTTCCGCCGTGCTTATGGCTTATTCCATGGGGAGGAGATTTCTTCACGGAACTGATTCACAAGCAACAGGTTGCGAATGAAGAGGCGTTGGCGCCCGAATTCCACCTCTTTTTGGCACGGGCAATGCGGTAAATCCCCTCGCTTGTTGTTGACCGCAGGCTGTGGACTGTTTCTGCGGCAATAGGATTCGGACAACAAAGGCTGAATATCGACATAATTAACTCAAGAAAACCAATGAGATTCATCAACTGCCGTTCTGCCATCGCCGTTGGCTTTGCCACGGTTTGCCTTGCCGCCAGCGCGGCCGACTACACCCCAATCGCGCTGCCAACGCTCAATACGGATATTCGGACGTGGACGGACGGCTCGGCTTACGACGCCCTGTTTCCCACCAGTTCGCAGACTCTTGGCGGTGTCCCATTCAACTTCCAGGCAGATGCCAGCGGCAATACCGCCTTCGAGGGAGGATCGCTCACCATTCCCGTCGGTGTTTCTGGCGTAACGTCCGTTTACACTCTCATCAACACGGCTTATGGGGCATACGGTGCGAATGTCGGGTCGGTGACATTCAACGGGAGCGCCGGGGACACCTACACCGTCCAACTAATTGAGGGAAGCAACGTTCGGGACCATTACTATAACCCCAGTCCCTTCGTCAACACCACCAGCGACCCAATGACTACCGAGGCCGTGTGGGGCTTTAACACCTACGGGTACGCCCACCTCGACATGCAGGACTTCACGCTGCCTTCCGCTTTTGCAGACGAGACGCTTGACAGCATCGTCTTTGACTCCACCGGAGGCTATCCAATTGGCGAGCCTTTCATCGCCGGTGCGACTGCCTTCAATGGCGTCCCGGATGCCGGCTTCAGCGCCACCCTTCTCGCTCTGAGTTTTGGAACGCTTGGCTTGGTTCGCCGCCGGCTGACCCGCTAATCGTCCTCGCTTTTAAAATCAGTCAAGGCCCCGGCTTCGGCCCGGGCCTTCTTCCTGCCCGGCGACGGCGGTTCAACCTCATCAGCCAATGACATGGTTCTTGCGGGCGGCTTGCGTTGCCGGGCCGGGCGGGCATAATGGGTCTGGTTTTTGAATGGAAGATAAACATACAAATGTTCGCGTTCGGTTTGCTCCCAGCCCGACAGGGTTCCTGCACATTGGCGGGGCGCGCACGGCGTTGTTTAACTGGCTCTATGCCCGCCACACCGGCGGGACCTTTGTGCTGCGCATTGAGGACACCGATGCGGCGCGCAATTCCCAGGAGGCGACGGAGGTGATCCTGAGCGGATTGCGCTGGCTTGGGCTGGATTGGGACGAAGGCCCCGTCACGCCGGACCCGGCGGGAGCGGGCAAGGGGGATTTTGGCCCTTACTTCCAATCGCAACGCGGCGCCATTTACCAGCGGCGGGTGCGGGAATTGAAGGAGAAGGGCCTGGCCTACGACTCCGAGGGCGCCGTCAAATTCAAGATGGAGCGCCAGCCCATCCTTATTCACGATCTGGTCGTCGGGGACGTGAGGCGGGAATTGACCGACCGCGAGCAAGCGGACCCCGATTTCGTTCTCATTCGTTCCGATGGCCAGCCGGTTTTTCATCTGGTCAACGTCGTTGATGATCTGGAGATGAGGATCACGCACGTCATCCGGGGCGAGGACCATCTTTCCAATACCGCCAAGCATATCGCCCTTTTCCGCGCCTTCGGGGTCGAGCCGCCCAATTACGCTCACATCCCGCTCATCCTCAACCCCGACGGCACCAAGATGAGCAAGCGCGACCGCGGCGCCTCCCTGCAAAGTTATCTCGACGATGGCAGCACGCCCGAGGCGGTGGCCAATTATCTTTGTCTGCTGGGCTGGTCCCCCAAGGAAAACCGGGAGAAGATGCCGATGGCGGAAACAGTCAAACTCTTCGATCTCCCACAGATTCTCCGGCACAACGCCCGTTTTGACATTGCCAAACTTCAATGGCTGGACGGCGAATACATCCGCGAAATGGGGGAGGAACGGTTTTTCCAGTTGGGCGCCGCCGCGCTCCAACGCTCCGGTTACAAACTGGATGCGTTCCCGCCCAACTACATCGCTGCCGCCTTGGCCACCTGCAAAGGCAAAATCAAACGCTTCGGCGACCTCGGCCCTTACGCGGGTTTCTACTTTGTCGATGCCGTCAATATCGATCCCGCAGATCGCGCCAGGGAATTCACCGCCGAGAGCCTGGCCCGCCTCCAGAAGCTGCGCGATGCTTTCGCCTCGTTGACTGCCTTTGCCGCGCCTGAAATCGAGAAGACCCTCAAGGCTGTCGCCCTCGAATTGGGCGTCAAAGCCGGCGCGCTGGTGCATCCCGCGCGGATGGCCTGTACCGGCGCCGCCGCGGGGCCAAGCTTGTATCACCTCCTGGAAGTTCTTGGCCGGGAACCCGTCCTCAAGCGCATGGATGCCGCGCTAGGAACGCCGCCTGGAAAAAACCCCTGAATCGGTTACGCTGGGACAATGGCACAATCATTGACGCTGGGACACTCGCCCGACCCCGATGACGCGTTCATGTTTTACGCGCTGGCCCGGCAATTGATCCCGACCGGCGGCTATAAGTTCGAGCACATATTGCAGGACATCCAAACCCTCAACGAACGCGCCCTGCGCGGCGAACTGGACATCACCGCCATCAGCATCCACGCTTACGCCCACGTCAGCCAACACTATGCCTTGCTGCCCAGCGGAGGCAGCATGGGGGATGGCTACGGCCCGATGATTGTCGCCCGCCAGCCGCTGACCCGCGACGAATTGACGCGGAAAAAAATCGCCGTGCCGGGCACGATGACCAGCGCCTTTCTGGCTCTCCAACTTTGCCTGCAGCGCCCCGCCCGGGACATCAATTTCATTGTCGTCCCCTTCGACCGGATTTTCCAGGCCATTCATGAGGGCCAGGCCGAGGCCGGTCTGATCATCCATGAAGGGCAACTCACCTATCAAAACGAGGGATTGACCCTCTGCGAGGATTTGGGCGCCTGGTGGAAACGGGAAAACGACGGCCTGCCGCTGCCCCTGGGAGCAAACGCCATTCACAAACGTTTTCCGCCCCGGACGCGCTCGGAAATTTCCCGCATTCTTTCCGCCAGCATCCGCTTCAGCCTCGATCACCGCGCGGAAGCCGTCGCGCACGCCTTGCAATACGCGCGCGACATGGGCCGCGATCTGGCCGATCAATTTGTCGGCATGTATGTCAACCATTGGACCCTGGATTACGGCGACAAAGGCCGCGACGCCATCGGCCGTTTCCTGGGCCAGGCGCACGCCCGCGGTCTGATCCCGCATCGGCAGGAGTTGGAATTCGTCGATTGACCCCGGCTCGGTCGCATCATGGTTCCGAAAGGACTCTTTACCACGGATTTCACGGATGGACACGGATGGGAAAGCAGATCTTTCTTTATCCGTGTTATCCGTGAAATCCGTGGTTAAACGTTTTCCTCTGCGCCTCCTTCAAAACCCCTTTGGTTGCGGCTGGCCGCGCTGGGTCTTTTGCGCTCTTTCGCGGCTATTCCTCTGGCCTCGCAGTAGTCTATGCAACGGACTTGGCAGCAAAATCATACGGAAGTTGTTTTCACGACAGGCCCGGCTCTTGTGTTTTTATTCCAGACATTTTCCAAAGCCTCAACCAAAGGGGATTGAACAAAAGGAAACGAAGGCAACGAAGATGGAAAGCCGGTCTGGAAAATCTTGTCGGGAATGCGCGATTTTTGCCTGTAGCGGCACGAATGGTTTGATTCTTTTGCCGCGCCGAACCACAATGGGGGTGGATAAGTTTGAAGTCGATCTGTGAAAAGGCCGCCGCCCGCGGGAGGCGCAGATTAGGTTTTGTAACGCAGACTTCCAAGTCTGCTGTGTCGCGGGTTTCAAAACCCGCNNTAAAGGCCTCGATAAAAGCTGATTTGCGGTCCCCGCCGGCCATGACGCGGGCGCCGAACTAAAGTCATTATCTCCGTGAAAGCGTCTTTGAATCCGAAACGAACGGTTGCCGAGTTGAAGGAACTCCGCGAGCTGACCGGGGACGACAACGGCGCGCAGCGCGTTGCGTTCACCAAGACCTGGCTGGCCGCCCGCGCCTGNNAGGACGCCGCCGGCAATACCTGGACCACCCTCCGCGGCCAGTCCGATCGCGCCTTGCTCATCGGCGGCCATATCGACTCGGTGCCCAACGGCGGCTGGCTCGACGGCTGCCTTAATCTCCTGGCGGGCGTCGAGGTTCTTCGGCGCATCAACGCCCAATTCGACGGCAAACCTCCCGTCACCGTCCGCCTGGTCGATTGGGCCGATGAGGAAGGGGCGCGCTTCGGCAAGAGCCTCTTCGGTTCCTCCGCCTGTTCGGGGCATCTCAACCTCGGCGAAGCCCGCGCTCTCAAGGACAAGGACGGCATCGGCCTGCCGGACGCCCTCAAGGAAATTGGGATTGACCTGGAGCGGGCCGGGGAAAGCGGGCGGGAACTCAAGAACGCGGCCGCCTACCTGGAATTGCACATCGAACAGGGGCCGGTGCTGCTGGACCTCGGTTTGCCCTTGGGGGCCGTTCTTGGCACCTTCGGCGTTGAACGCCACGCGATCACATTTCACGGCCAGGCGGCCCATTCGGGCAGCACGCCCATGAACCGCCGCAAGGACGGTCTCCTGGCCGCCGCCCGGATGAGTCCGGTGATTTATGAAATCGCCGGACGGCACGGCGGCGTTTGCACGATTGGCTCGTGCGTTACCAAACCCGGCATCGTCACGAGCGTGGTCGAAGAATGCCGCATCACCTTGGATCAGCGCCATCTGGACGCC